>DASZGY010000071.1:0-91309 GCA_035938395.1 Acidimicrobiia bacterium | reverse complement strand
CGAGTTCCGAACCCGGCTCTCGGGATACGAGTCCAGCTCGGTCACAGCACTTCGCGGAGCGCGTCGATCACGTCGGCCGGACGGACCTTCTCGAGGCACCGTGCTCCTACCGGGCACGTCCGCGGCTGCCAGGCCGACGCGGGCGAACTGACCTGGGCGTTGTAGGCGTACGCCCGCTCGACCGACCGGCACGATTCGTCGCAGCGATCGCCCACGACCGCCCGGCAGTGGGTCCACGGCCGGAAGTAAACGGCCCGGTCCCGGTAGATCCCGACGGTCGGCGTTCCCTGCTGGGCCGCGATGTGGGTCAGACCGGTGTCGATGCCGACCACGGCGCGACACGACGTCAGCACGTCGACCGCGTCCCCGGGCGTCGGAGCCCGGACGGTCTCGATTCCGGTAGCGGACATCTCGGCGGCGGGTTCGTCACGCGTCACCATGCGGACGTCGTTGCCTCCGTCTCGGAGCTCCCCGGCCAGCTCGGCCCAGCGTTCGGGGGCCCAGCGTTTCGCGCCGTCGCTCTCGGTCACGAGGAGGACGGCGTCACTGACTTCTGGTCGTGCGCGCCTCGCGAGCAGCGGGACCGGCTGCGAGATATCGGCAGGGATCCCGAAGTCCGCACAGATGCGGGCCAGGATCTCGTTGATCGAGAGAGGCCCGACCGCTCGGTCGAACTCGGGCGATCCCCACCAGTAGTCGCGTTGCATCGGGTGATCACGGAGATCGAAAAAGCGTCCGTCCGCGCGGGCAGGGTCGAACGCGTCCTCGGCTACGCAGCCGCAGAGACCGGCGATGCGTTCCGCCAGCATGGCCTGACCGGATGCGCGCGTCACCAGCCACGTCTCCTGGATCTCGTTCTCCGTGATCAATGCCTGGATCGCCGGCAACGACACGATCAGATCTCCCAGGCCGAAAGAGATCGGAGCGATGTAGGTGCGGCGCATCAGGACGAGCTCCGGCGTCCTCAGCGATTCGCGTAGGTCGTGACGTCGTCGATGGAGGCTTCCTCGAACGCCCGATGACGCTCTGCGCACTTGTTGCACCGCCCGCAATGGACGCCGGCGGTCGGGTCGATGCACGAGAACGTGTGCTGGAGTTGGAGATGGCGTCCGAGCTGCAGGACGTGAGTCTTGTCGAGCTCGGAGAACGGCGTCGCGATCTCGAGTCGATGATCCACGGCGGTCTGCACGAGAGATTCGACGTCGCCGAAGAACTCGCGGCTGCTGTCCGCGAAGGGATTCCCCTTCAGCGTGCCGAGGGCGATGGTCGGATAGCCGTGGAGCGCACACCAGATCGACGACTTCGCCAAGAGGAGCAGGTTCCGTCCCGGGAGGTAGACGGCTTCGTCGGGGGTGTCCGCATCGGGGACGTCATCGGCGGAGAGGCTCCAATGAGAGCCGTACGTGTCGGCGACCGGGAGTGCAAGGGTGACGAGACTCCGAAGCCCACCGCTTTGGAGTGTGTCGAGGAAACGCCGGAGGTGGCTCTCCTCGGTCTCTTCCCACGCGAGGCCGAACCGGACGTAGATCGGCTGCACGACGCGCTCGTCCCGGAGGTACTCCGCCGCCAGCACGGCGCTGTCGAGACCACCGCTGGCCAAGACCGCGACCCCGTCGTGGTTCGGGCCCTGCGCCGGCGAGCTCATGCACCACCTCGGTAGACGCACCCCGAGGTGCAGGTCTCGTGGACGACGACCTCGGACAGCTCGGGAAGGGACGGCGCCAGCCGATCCCAGATCCACCGGGCGAGGAGCTCGCTCGTAGGATTCTCGAGCCCGGGGATCTCGTTCAGGTAGTAGTGGTCCAGGCGATCGAGGACCGGTTGCATCGCACACGTCACGTCGGCGAAGTCGCGAACCCAACCGGTCTCCTGGCCGACCGGCCCCTCGATCTGCACTCGCACCCGGAACGAGTGCCCGTGGAGACGGGCGCATTTGTGACCCGGAGGCACGTTCGGGAGGCGGTGCGCGGCCTCGAACGTGAACTCCTTGAAGATCTCCATCACCGGACTCCTGCCGAGCTCGCTCGCGGCTGCGGCGCCGTCGTGGATCGTAAGCGGTCCATGGCCGACCGATGTACCGGTCAGAGCAGTGGCGAGGCGAAGATGACCTCCCACCGCCCTCACTAGATATTCGGCCGGCGATGACTACCGCGAAAGGTCCATCGGGGTCATACGCGAGGAGCAAAACGGCCCTACTGCCACAAGCTGGTCTCTGTCACCGTCACCCCTGCAATCCGGGCTCTGTTCACGGGAGCGGGCGAAAGAGAATCCATGGCCTCCACGGAATCAACACTGCGGGGACCGCCGCCTCCGCCCCTGCCTCCGATGCCGCCGCCCATGCCGAGGCGCACACGCCGCGGACCGATCGTCGCAGCCTTCGTGGTTGGCGTGTTCGTCGCCGGCGGGCTCGGCATTGCCGGGTCTGCAGTCTGGGCGGCGACCCACCACGATGCTCCCCCGGCCCGAGCCACCGACACGAGCTCCGCGGCCAGCGGGAAGTACGCGGCTGACACGACCGCCAACGATTACAAGTCCACCTCGGGCTGGTCCGCCCAGGACGAGCAGATGGTGCTCAGGCTCATCAGAGCAGAGCCGGGTTTGTATTCGTACGACTCGAACTGCGTCCTCGGCGTGATCGAGCGTCACTTCGACTCTCGCGCTGCCTTCACGTTGGCGGACTCGTCCGAGATCACGTCGGTGGGGTACGAGGTCGCCACCACGTGCGGAGCGCCCGACTCGCAGGCTGGCCGCGTACAGGACGTGAACTGAGTCAGTGACGCGAAGCCGGCCGACGGCCGCCGGCTCAGCTCGCGGGAGACGGTGCCGGCTGACTGGTGTCAGTCGGCGCCGGCTCGCGTGGACCGCTGCGGGCGCGGAACAGGGCGACGACGATCATGCCGAGCCCGTACACGGTGGCTGCGATCAGCACGATGACATTGAAGACAGGAATCAAGCCCGCCACCGAGAGGATCCCCCAGCCGACGAGGTACGCAAGGAGGCGATTCGTCGGCGGCCGCAGTATGAGCCGGCCGAGGAAGTACGCGGACGCGACGTACCCGAGCGTGTAGAGGAAGCCCAACGCCAACAGCACGATGACGCCGAGCGGCAGGCCCAACACCGTAGCGAGCAGGATCAATCCGACGAGAGGCAACCCGACGGCGGCGCCGACACCGAGCCCGATCGATGCGCCGATGGCCGTACGGCCGGCGTCGACGAACGCGTCGGCGGCGCGGGGCGCGATCAGGAGCAACAACAGCCCGAACACCAGGGTCGACGCGATCACGGCGAACCACAGGAGGATCGCAGCGACGACGCCGACCTGCCCGAGAGCGAACCGGCTGCTCACTGACTTCACGTCGCCGTCGACGGTTGCTCCGGGCGAGATGCGCGCCTTCTCGCGGGAGGTGACGTCTCCACCGATGCGTGCGCCGCCGTCCACGATCGCTCGACCGTTCACGGCGATGACGTTGTCTTTGACGGATCCCCGGACGGTTACATCGCCGTTCAGTGCGAAGACGGACCCGCGCACGCTGCCGTTGATGCGTGCATCGCCGTTGAGGATGACGACGTCGCCGACGGTCTCCTGGGGAGCGACGACGACGTGTCCCGTGATGACCACTTGGCGGTCATCGTCCCGGTTCCTGGGCTGTGTCCCGCGAGGAGCGGCGAGCGCGGGCGCCGCCACCACCAGGGTTGTCGCGGCGACGAGCGCGCCGACGACGAACGCGGTGCACGCTCCGCGGCGGGTCACGAAGTACGGCTACCCGGTCGCCGCGAAACTGAAACCCGTTCACCGGCGAACCCGGACGCTCGA
This sequence comes from Acidimicrobiia bacterium, assembly GCA_035938395.1. GTDB lineage: Bacteria > Actinomycetota > Acidimicrobiia > IMCC26256 > JACDBD01 > JALZAA01. The sequence goes on along the minus strand of DASZGY010000071.1, from coordinate 87,495 downwards.
GGATCCACTTGCGGGGCCCGCGGCGCCGGTCAGAAGCTCTCGAGATACGCGGCGGCACCGCGCACGACGGAATGACGCGGCTCTCGTGCCAACCGGACCGGGAACCCGAGCTCGTAGGCGAGGCGGCGATCGAGCCCGAGCAAGAGCGCACCCCCGCCCGTCAGCACCAGACCCTGATTGCTCGCATCGGCGACGAGCTCCGGCGGCGTGGCTTCGAGGGTGTCGCGCACTGCGTCGCAGATTCCGGACACCTGTTCGTCGATCGCCTCGCGCAATTCAACGGTGGACACGGTGATCGTCTTCGGAGACCCGGTCGCCTGATCGACGCCGCGGATATCGACGCAGCCCTCTTTTCGGAGCGGCCACGCACACACGTACCGCGACTTCACGTACTCCGCGGTCCCTTGGCCGATTCCGAGCCCGTACTCCTTTCGGCAGAAGGCCATGATCGCCTGGTCGAAGTGGTTGCCGGCGATGCGGACGGACGTGCTCGCGACGACCCCGCCGAGCGACAGCACGGCAACTTCCGTCGTGCCGCCACCGACGTCGACGACCAGGTTCCCGAGCGCGCTCCCGATCGGCATCCCGGTCCCGATCGCCGCCGCGACGGGCTCCTCGATGAGGTGCACCGGCTTGCGGGCCCCGGCGAACTCGGCCGCTTCTTGCACTGCGTGGCGGCCGAGCTCGGTGGCGCGCGAAGGCACGCACACCACGATTCGGGGCCTCCACCACCGCCGTTCACTCACGCGGCGGAGGAAGACCCTCAGCATCTTCTCGCACGCAGTGAGATTGGCGACGGTGCCGTCTTCCAGCGGGCAGAGCACTTCGAGATGGCCGGGTGTGCGGCCGAGCATCCGCTTCGCCGCCGTGCCGACCGCGACGATGCCGCCATCGCGGCGATTGATCGCGATGGCGGACGGCTCGTCGACGACGACACCCCGCCCCCGCACGTAGGTGACCGTGTTGGCGGTGCCGAGGTCGACGGCGACGCCCAGACTCATGTTGTCCTCCCGTTTCGACCCTACGGGTCTCGGGTCGGGAAGTCGACGACCCTCGGGACGCGGCGCGTCGCCCTGATCAGTTCGAGAGCTGATCGCGCATGGGGACGTTGAAGCCTGGGTGACGCAATTTCGACATGGCTCTGGTTTCGATCTGGCGGATCCGTTCCCGAGAGAGATCGAAGTGCGCGCCGACCTCATCGAGGGTGCGGGACTCACCGCAGTCGAGGCCGAAACGCAACGTCAGTACCTCGCGTTCACGGGGCGTGAGCGGGGCCAGGAACGCGGCGACCTCCCTGGGCAACAGCGCGGCGGCCGCGGCATCGAAAGGGGAGGCGGCCAGTGGATCGGCCACGACGTCGGCAAGCTCGCGACCGTCGTCGTCAGTCGACAGGGGCTCGGAAAGCGAAACCGGTGTCGTCGCTCTGACCATGATCGCCGCGAGCACGCGTTGCGGAACGCCGAGCTCGGTGGCGATCTCGGCGCGACTCGGAGTTCGTCCGAGTTGGGATTCGAGACGAGCGTGGGCTTGGCGGGCCTTCAGGAGCTGGTCGCCGGCCTGCACGGGAAGCCGGATGGTGCGGGACGTGTTGGCGATGCCGCGCTGGATCGCCTGGCGGATCCACCAGGTCGAATAGGTGGAGAACTTGAAGCCCTTGCGCCAGTCGAACTTGTCGACGGCGCGAAGCAAGCCGAGGTTCCCCTCTTGCACGAGGTCGAGGAGCTGGAGCCCGGACGATCGGTAGCGCTTGGCGATCGAGACGACAAGACGCAGGTTCGCCTCGACGAACGTGTGACGCGCCGAGTCTCCGTCACGTGCCGTGCGCGACAGCTTGCGGCGGGCTGCAGGGGTCGGTTCGTCGCTCGCGGCCAGCTGCTCACGCGCCTCGGCGCCGGCTTCCATGCGCTGCGCCAGCTCCACCTCGTCGCGTTTGGTCAGCAGCGGACGACGGGCGATGTCGACGAGGTACAGCTCGACCAGGTCCTGGTCGACGTACGTTGTCTCGCCGGTCGCCATGAATGCCCCGTCGGCTCAGGGCTCCGAGCGATCGCGAGCTCGGAGCCGCGCCGGTCCGGTGTCGTCGGAGACGCGCACGGTCGCGGGCATTTCCTTTCGGCCCCAGATCAGCGCCCACACCGGCACGAGCACCAGTATCAGCACCAACGCGACCACGAGAGCAGGTACTGCCATCGAACTCACCTCTCCTCGTGCGCGGCGAACTGATCCGCCGGCGTCGGGGGAATCACGAAGGTCCATGCGTGACGGATCGGATCCTCGTCGCGCGCAGGTTCGTTCTCGCTGTGCGGGTCCCCGCCGAGCACTTCCGCTTGCAACCAGGGACGGCTCACAAGGAACGCCACCACCGCCGCCAGAACGGAACTAACGACTTGCCGCCGGTCGCGTGTGCCGCTTGCGGCGACACTCGGGTCTTTGCGTGACGGCTCGAGGCGCCGACGAGATCCTCGGCGAGAGGATCTCGGATCAGCACCGACGGACGCGCACCGGTCTGCTGCGAGCTGGACCGCATTCTTGGCCTCTTTCGTCGAAAGCGTTCCCGGGCGAGTGCCCGTGAACGCGAATTCCCAAGACAGGGAATTCGTTGGCGGAGGCCAATCGGTCGGCGAAGTCGTCACCGGCTGGGTCGGCTAGTCAGCGACCGTCTCACTGCACCGTACACCTGTTCGCGCAAAGCTGGTACGCGCAAGAACGAGGCATTCAATCGCTTTGCGCGATCCGCGGAACCCGGCGACACTGCACGTCAGGTGCGGCTCTTCGAGTCCCCTCCTCCGATCCCATCCGTCGGACCGGTCGTCCGTAAATGGCGGATCGGGAGAACGATGCAACCCTCTGCCGTGAGTCTCCTCGACGATCCCTCTCGAGACTCTCGGGAAGTCCTGCGACCTTCAGGAGTGCTCGATCGCTCCGCTTCACGCGATCTGCGGGAAGCAGTGAGCCGGGCGCTGTCACGCGGGCCCGCGGCACTTGTCGTCGATCTCTCCAACACCAGCGATGTCGACGCCGCTGGCCTCGAGGTTCTCGTCTACGCGTGTCACGCCGCGACCACCGCGCACGTGAGGTTGGTGTTGTGCTCGCTACCACCGCTCGTCCTCGAGCTGCTCGAACCGACGCGGCTCAGCGAGATGGTCGACGTCGAGATCGAACCCACCATGCCGATCCCGTTGCACGGCAGCGCCGCCTAGCACCACCTCGAGCAACAACCGACCCGGAAGCTCACATGGACCTCGACTCCAGCCGGACCCTGGTTGCGGGTACGTCAGTCGCGGTGTTCAGCCGGTTCAGCGGCTCGTGGATCAGCGGATTCGAGGTGGCCGCCGGCCGCGACGACGGCTACGAGCTCCGCCGGCACTCCGACCGGAGCGTTCTTCCGACAACGTTCGCCATCGACGACCTCCGCGTGGAACACCCGTAGCGTTCGAGTGCGTCAGCGCTCGTAGGTCCCCATCAACGTCGCCGTTGCGCGGACGTGGCCGTCGATCGCGGCGCGAAGCGCCTCGATCGTTGCGCCGGGTTCGAGGCCGATCGACTGGTCCGACGCGTACAACGTGAACTCGTAATGATGCGGACCGTGTCCGGGCGGAGGGCACGGACCGCCGAAGCCGTTGTTGCCAAATCCGTTCCGACCTTGCTGGGCCCCCGCATCGCCATCGGCACCGAGGCGACCGCTCGACGGGTCGATGCGCCAGGCCACCCAGTGGACGAACGTCCCGCCGGGCGCGTCGGGATCCTCGCAGGTCAACGCGAGCTCGACCACGCCGCTCGGCACACCGCTCCAATGGAGCTCGGGCGGCATGTCGTCACCGTCGCAGGTGTGCACACGCGGAATCGGGTCGCCTTCTTCGAAGTTCGGACTCGTCAGGTCCATCGCCGCCTCGCTGCTCCTCGCCTCCCGGGGTGGGACACCACGATAGGTGTGTTCCCCGCAGCTCGGAGGACCGGGCCGCCCAGCTAGGTTGGACGCCGCGTGACCGGCAGACGGCTCTTCGCGTGGTGCGTCGTCCTTGCAGTCGTCCTCGCCGCGTGCTCCTCGGGGAGCGACACGAACACGAAGTCCAGCTCGGGGACGACCACGACGACCGCGCCCAAGAGCGGTGGCGCCCAGCCGACCGGCGGAGCGTGGCCCACCTACCACCGCGACGCGCTGCGCACCGGCGTCGAACCGAACGGCCCGACGCCAGGCTCGCTCCGCCGGGTGTGGGAGTCGCCGGGGCTCGACGGCGCGGTATACGCCGAACCGCTCTTTGTCGGCAATCAGGTGTTCGTCGCCACCGAGCACAACAACGTGTACGCGCTCGACGCCACGACGGGCAAGGTCCAGTGGCAGAAGCATCTCGGCGAGCCGGTCCCACAGTCGCAGCTCCCGTGCGGGAACATTGATCCGACCGGCATCACGAGCACGCCCGTCGCCGACACCGGGCGCGGGTTGCTGTACGTCGTGCCGTTCACGATGCCGCCCAAGCACGAGCTCGTCGCGCTCGATCTCTCCTCGGGCGCGCCGCGTTTCCGTCGTCCGGTCGACCCGCAAGGCGCGGACCCCAAGGTCGAGCAGCAACGCAGTGCACTCGCCCTCGCCGGCGACCAGGTGCTCGTCGCGTACGGCGGATTGTTCGGCGACTGCGGCGACTACCACGGCTACCTGATCGGCGCGCCCGCCGACGGTGGCGGCAGTCTCACCACCTACCAGGTGCCGGCGGCCCGCGCGGCCGCGATCTGGGCGCCGCCCGGCCCGGTGGTCGACGGCAACACCGTGCTGGTCGCCAGCGGCAACTCGGTCGGCGTCGGCGCCAACCCCGACCTGTCGAACTCGGTGCTGCGGCTGTCGCTGCCGGGACTGCAACTCAAGGACTCCTGGACGCCGCGCAATCGCGACACGCTGAGCCAGTCCGACCAGGACCTCGGCTATACGTCGCCGGTACCGCTCGGGGGCGGGCTCGTCTTCGTGGTGGGCAAGGAAGGCGTCGGTTATCTCATGCGCGCCGATGCGCTGGGGGGCGTCGGCGGCGAGATCTTCTCCGGGCAGGTGTGCCGCGGCTTCGGGGGGACGGCGTCGGCGCCGCCGTTGCTCTTCGTGCCGTGTCGCAACGAGCTCGTCGCGCTCCGCGTCGAGGGCTCGAGCTTCTCCGTGGCGTGGCGGGTGTCGGGCGTCGACGGGTCGCCGATCGTCACCGGCGACACCGTGTGGGCGATCGACCTCAGCGGCGGGCAGCTGCACGCGTACCGCTCGTCCGACGGGCAGGAGCTCGCCAGCATGCCGGTCGGGGACGTCGCCAACTTCGGCACACCCACGGCTGGCAACGGCCTCGTCCTCGTCGCCGGCGGCGGGCACGTCACCGCCTTCGGGAACTGACGCCTTGCTCCGCGGCCGGGCATTCGGCATCGGTGCGACGGCCGTGCTCTTCGCCGGCCTTGCGTTTCTGATCTCGACGAGAGGTGGCACGCCGGCGGGCACGATCCGGGTCCCGGGCGGGCCGCAAGGGCTCGCAACCGGCGACGGTGCAGTCTGGGTCGCCAGCGCCGACGACGGGTGGGTCTCGCGGCTGGACCCCCGCTCCCACCATCTCACCGCCAAGATCCACGTCGGCGGTGCGCCGGCCGACGCGGCCTTCGGCGGCGGGTCGGTGTGGGTCACCGAGCCAGGGCGCGACGAGGTGGTACGCGTCGACGCCGCCACTCACGTCACGAAGAAGATCCCCGTCGGCGACACCCCGACGGCGATCGCGGCGGATGACAGCTCGGTGTGGGTCGCCAACAACAGGGCGAACACCATCTCGCGCATCGATCCCGCGACGGGCGCGGTGGCGGACACCATCCGCGTGGGCCGGCGACCGGCCGGCGTCGCCGTGGGCGCAGGCAGCGTCTGGGTCACGAACGCCAAGGACCACACGGTCGCCCGCATCGATCCGACCACCAACTCGATCGTCGCGACCATTCCCGTCGGTCGTGTCGGCGCGGCAATCGCGGCCAACGACGGGGCGGTGTGGGTCGCCGACATCAATGCGGGAACGGTCTCACGCATCGATCCCACGACCAACTCGGTGGTGGCGACGACGCGTGTGGGTACGCGACCGATCGCGATCCTCGCCGGTGATGGTGCGGTCTGGGTCGCGAACGTCGAGGACAACACCGTCTCGCGCATCGACCCCACGAACGACCGGGTGACGGCCACGGTGGACGTCCACAGCGATCCCAGCGCTCTCGCAGTCTTCGACAGGACGGTGTGGGTCGCGAACGAGGGCGACGGCGTCCTGTCGCGCCTCTCGACGTCGACGCCGAGATCAGCAGGACGTCAGTAGAGCCAGGGGTCCCGCAGGTCGCGGTACTCGACGTTGGCCATCAGCTTCTCGAAATCGCCCGCCTGCGCCGCCAGCTGGGAGGGTGGCTCCTTCTTCTCGCCCTCGCGCGCCTCCGCCTCGCTCGTGAAGTAGTTGACCTCGGTGTAGCGATCGGGCCCGGTCCAGATCCGGAGCCCGCCGATGAGATCGGGGCGCCACGACCCCGCAACCTTCTCGAAGCCCGCGTCCAGTGCGTGCAACTGGTCGCGCTCGGCGCTCCCGCGCATGATCTGCACGAAGCCGGCGTCGTTCGACCCGCCGGCGAGAAACGTTTCGACGTCCTCGGAATCCGTGAACGTGACGTCGCCCGAGTAGCAATTCTCGGTCTCTGTCCACCACGCGCCCTGCTCCGGACGCTCGCTATTGGCCTTCGCGGCTGCAGCGGACTCGAAACGGGCGAACGCGATTCCGTAGCCGTCGTCGGTCACACCGGCCGTAGATCCCAGAAACCCCGACGCGCCAGGGCGTAGATCGCTCATCCACTGGTCCATCTGCCGGTGCAGGCCCTCGCGATCGGACACTCGGCCTTCGATCACTTGCACGAACATCCCCACCACCTCCAAGCGTTGCCTCCGCGGCGAATGATCGTCCTGTGCCGGGAGAACCGCAACCGGCGCCCGGCCGAGCGACGTAGCGTGGCGGACGTCGGAGGTCGCAGCGATGCAGCAGGCGTACGTCTTCGAGAAGGTTGCGGTCCTCGTGGGGCCGTGGCACGAGCCGATGGAACCGCCCGAGCGCGGCGCCCGGGTCGAGGTGCGGCTGGTCGCCGACGAGCCGCGGCGCGGCTCGCGTTCGGCAGCGCAGCGGTTGGTGATCGATCAGCCCGTGTTCCGCGCCGACCTCTTCGATCAGGTCGACGGCCCGCCCGGCAATCTGCGGAGCGCGCACTTCCATCCCCGATTCCACGGTGTCGAGCCGTGCGACCGGCACTGGCGCGACGAGATTCGCGCCGATCCCATCGGCTGGCTCGAGGTGCAGCTCGGCGACCTGCGCCGCCTCCTCGAGCAATCGGGCGTCGACGTCAGCGACGCGCCATGGATCGAAGAGGACGCGGCCGCGCTTCGCGACGCCGTTCCGGGCGTGCTGGCTGCAGTCGAGCGAACCTGGGAGGCGGTTCGCGTCTGACCGCGAACCCGCGGGTCTCAGCCCTCCGCGGTGTCGAGGCGCTCCGGCTCGGTGGCCGGGGGTACCTCGGGAGCCGCGGTCGTGCCACGCGACTCTTCAGGTGACGGCACGCCATCGTGTTGCCGGCGCGCGCGCTTCGCTGCTTGCTTTTCCTGACGCTTTCGCTCGCGCTCGCGCTTCTCGAACGACGTGCGCTGACGACCCGCCATGAGCACTCCTTGTCGCTCCCGAGGTGCCGGGTAACGGCAATGCCGCTACCCGACGCCCCGCGTGAGCCTCGTCAGACGACTCGGACGTTCTGGGCTTCCTCGCCCTTCCGGCCGGGAGCCACGTCGAACTCGACCCGCTGGCCGTCTTCGAGCGAGCGGTAGCCGTCGCCCTGAATCGCAGAGAAGTGGACGAAGACATCGTCCCCGCCTTCACGCTGGATGAAGCCGAAGCCCTTCTCCGAGTTGAACCATTTCACAGTGCCTTGCGTTGCCATTCGTTTGTTTCCTTAAGCAGTTGTCATCCCGCCGAACCGGTGTCAGCAGCCGGTCAACGGGACACGTGTTCAGTGTCCATTCGGTGGCTCGAAGGGAGCGAAGCGGACAGGTATCTCACTGGGGCGAACCGAATCCCCGGGACACTGCCCGCCAGGCGGGAGCGACGAGAGAGAAGGTCGGACCGGTGTTTGTCGCTCGCGCCGCAACGTGGCGACCGAAGCTGACCCGCTCAGTGTACCCGACCCACGCCCATTGGCAGATCATGGCGGGTGGGGTCGGCGCTAGCGTCGGCGCGACCATTGCTGCCCGACTTCAGCTGCCAGAAAGGGTATGGAAACCGGATGCCCGTTTCCTCCGTCGACCTCAGTCCCGTGCTCGTCACTGGGGCGTCGGGGTTCATCGGCTCCTCGGTGGTGCGCGCCCTGCTGGACCGGGGGGCGCACGTTCGTGCCCTCATCGAGCCCGGACGGGACGACGACAACCTCGCCGGCCTGGACGTCGAGCGGGTCGTCGGCGACATCCGGGACGCCGACACGGTCGACGAGGCGGTCGACGGGATCTCGACGGTCTTTCACCTGGCCGCGATCTATCGCTTCTGGGCCGCCGACCCGGACATCTTCTACGACGTGAACGTCGGCGGCACGATGAACGTCCTGCGCGCCGCCACCCGATCGAAGATCCGCCGGCTGGTGTACACGAGCACGGTCGCGACGCTCGGCGTCGCCGAGAACGGTCGACCCGCCTCCGAGGAGTCGCTCGTGCACTTCGAGCACCTCTTCGGCCACTACAAGCGGTCGAAGTACCTCGCCGAGCACGAAGTCCTCCGAGCCGGCGCGAGCGGCCTTCCCGTCGTGCTCGTCCATCCCACGTTCCCCGTCGGCGAGGGCGACGCCGCCCCCACGCCGACCGGTCGCACGATCGTCGAGTTCCTGAACGGCCGCATTCCCGCCTTCGTCGACACGGCGCTCAACGTCGTGCACGTCGACGACGTCGCCCGGGGCCACGTGCTCGCCGCCGAGTCAGGCCATCTCGGCCGCAGCTACATCCTCGGAGGCGAGAACATGTCCCTGCAGGGGATGCTGTCGACGCTGGCCGAGATCTGCGGTTTGGCGGCGCCCCGCGTCCGGTTGCATCCTCGTGTCGTGCTGCCGATCGTGCGCACCGCCGAATGGGCCGAGTCCACAGTGTTCCGGCGGGAGCCCACGCTCCCATCCGAGCCCGTACGCATGGCGACGACCCGCATGGAGTACGACGACAGCCGGGCGCGCACCGAGCTCGGCTACTCGAGCATTCCCGCCCGCGACGCCCTCGCGCGCGCGGTGCGGTGGTTCCTCGAGCACGGATTCGTCAAGCCCGCCCGCGCCGATCGCATTCGCCAGGCGCCCGACCTCGCGCCGGAAGGTGATCGGTCCGACGACGCCGACGACTCGTACGCCCGGGAGCGCCTCGCCCAATGACGGCACTGCGACGCGAGCTCGAAGACTCCTCCTCGCGCGCTCCGGCCGCGCCGACCACGCCGCCGACGCCGACACCGACTACGTCGGCCGACGACGACCGCTTCGATCTCGGCGCCCTGCTCGCCGCGCGGCGGCACGACGCGTTCGCGCTGCACGAGCGGTACGTCAACCCGCAGATGCCGCGCGTGCTGCGCACGCTCGGCTTCGACCGCGAGTGGGCCCGGGCCGAGGGCCCGTATCTCTTCGACACCGACGGCAACGCGTACCTCGACTTCCTTGCCGGATTCGGCGTGTTCGCCCTCGGCCGGTGCCATCCCGTCGTCGAGCAGGCGCTGCAGGATGCGATGGACGCCGACCTGCCGAACCTCGTGCAGATGGACTGCCCACCGCTGGCGGGACTGCTCGCGGAAGCGCTCGTCGCCCGCATGCCCGACGACGGGTTCCGATGCTTCTTCACGAACAGCGGGGCCGAGTCGATCGAGACGGTGCTCAAGTTCGCCCGCGGCGCGACCGGCCGCTCGCGAATCCTGTTCGCCGACCACGCGTTCCATGGTCTGACCACGGGCGCCCTGTCGCTGAACGGGGGGCGCGAATTCCGAAACGGGTTCGGCGACCTGCTGCCCGGCTGTCAGAGCGTCGCCTTCGGTGACCTCGACGCGTTGCGTCGCGAGCTCGAAGCCGGCGACGTCGCCGCGTTCGTCGTCGAGCCGATCCAGGGCAAGGGCGTCTTCGTCGCGCCGGAGGACTATCTCCGCGAAGCCGCCGACCTATGTCACCGGCACGGCGCGCTCCTCGCCGTCGACGAGGTCCAGACCGGGCTCGGGCGAACCGGCACGCTCTTCGCCTTCGAGCAGTGGGACGTCGTTCCCGACATCGTCACGGTGGCCAAGGCGCTGTCGGGCGGATACGTCCCCGTCGGCGCCGTCATCGCCAGGGCCCACGTCGTCGAGGCCGTCTTCGACAAGATGGACCGCGCCGTCGTGCACAGCACGACGTTCGGCCAGAACGTGCTGGCGATGACCGCCGGCCTCGCCACTCTGCACACGATCGACGCCGAGCACATCGTCGAACGCGCCGCGAAGCGAGGGTCCCGGCTGCTCTCGGGCCTCCAGGCCCTCGAGGACCGGCACGAGGTCGTGCACGAGGTCCGGGGCCGCGGCCTCATGATCGGGATCGAGTTCCGCCGGCCGCGTTCGCGGCGACTGCGCGCGCAGTGGAGGATCCTGGAGACGATGCGCACCGGGCTCTTCACCCAGCTGGTCGTCGTGCCGCTCTTCCGCGACCACCGCATCCTCACGCAGGTCGCGGGCGACAACCAGAACATCCTCAAGATCCTCCCGCCGCTCGTCATCACCGACGAGCAGGCGGACTCGTTCGTCGACGCGATGGATGCCGTGCTGAGCAAGCTCGAGCGGTCGCTGGGCCTGCTCTTCGGCGTCGGTCGCTCGCTCGCGATTCCGGCGATCAGAAAAGGGCGGTAGCGCATGACCGACAAGTCGGCGTTCACGGACGACGAGTGGAAGGCGCTCACCGAGGCGCCGTTGCTGGTGACGCTGGCCCTGTTCGCGGCGGGTGAGCACGGGCCGATCTCGATGGTCAAGGAAGCGAGCGCCAGCGCCCGCACCATCGCCCATCCGCCCGCGGGCGGGCCGGCCGACGAGCTCATCGCCGAGATCGCCAAGGAGGCGGAAGGCAAGGAGGCGCGCCACAACGCCCGCGAGCATCAAGTGGCGAACCTCGACCAGGTCATCGAAGCATCGCTCGCCGACCTCGGGGGAGCCGCGACCGCATTGCGCAAGCTCCCGAACGAAGAGGCTGCGCAGGTCGCCGGCTGGTTCGTCGACGTCGCCAAGGCGGTCGCGGCCGCAGCGAAAACGGTCACTCCCACCGAGCAGGAGACGATCGACAAGATCACGGCGTTGTTCGCGATCCCGTCGGCGTGAACATCGACCTGCTCGATCCGGCGTCGTTCGCCGTCGGCCAGCCCCACGAGCAGTTCCGCTGGTTGCGAGACAACGCACCGGTGTACCGCCATCCGGAGCCGGACGGCCCCGGGTTCTGGGCCGTCACGAGGTACGACGACGTGCGGGACGTCGGGCGCGATCCGGACCATTACTCGTCGGTACCGACGATCATGATCCCCGACTTCGCGAACATCGACTTCGGCGGTCACCAGATGATGATCACGTCGGACCCGCCGCGTCACACGCGGCTGCGGCGCATCATCAACAGCCAGTTCACGCCCCGGGCGGCGGAACGGCTGCGGCTGCGCATCGACGAGCTCGCCGCCGAGATCATCGACGCCGTGATCGAGCGGGGCGAGTGCGACGCCGTCACCGACATCGCGGGCGAGATGCCCTCGTTCGTGATCGCCGAGCTGCTGGGCATCCCGCTCGACGACGGGCGCCGGCTGTATCACCTCACCGAGACCATCCACGCCGCGCCCGACACCGTGCCGCCGGGCGCGGGTCTGAACGCGATCATCGAGATGTTCAACTACGCGCACCAAGTCGCGGAGGACAAGCGCGCGCACCCAAGTGACGATCTGGCGAGCCGGATCCTCGGCGCCGAGGTCGACGGGGAGCGGCTCGACGACATCGACTTCAACCTGTTCTTCCTGCTGCTCATCGACGCCGGCGGCGACACCACCCGCAACCTCGTCGGCGGTGGCCTCGTCGCGCTGTTCGACCATCCCGACGAGCGCCGCCGCCTCCAGGACGACCTCGACACCATGCTCCCGAGCGCGGTGGACGAGATGCTGCGCTGGGTGAGCCCGGTGATCTACATGCGCCGCACCGCCACGCAGGATTGCGAGCTCGCGGGCACGCCGGTCGCGACGGGCGACAAGGTCGTCATGTACTACGGCTCCGCCAACCGCGACGAGCGCGCCTTCGTCGAGCCCGACCGGTTCGACGTCGGACGCGCGCCGAACGAACACATCGCATTCGGCGGCGGCGGGCCGCATTTCTGCCTCGGCTCGCACATCGCCCGCGTCGAGATCCAGGCGCTGTTGCGCGAGCTGCTCACCCGGCTCCCCGACATCTCCCCCGCCGGCCCCGCCGAGTGGCTGGCTTCCAACTTCATCTCCGGCCCCAAGCACCTGCCGGTGCAGTTCACGCCCGCCCGGCACGCCACCGCCTGATCGGAGGGTCCGCGGGCCGGCCGAGGCCAACCACTACCGTTGAGCTATTCCGGTTCTTCCCGCTGTGTCTCGACGCGCGCGTCCCGGTGCGCCCTCACGCCGCTACCTGGCGGCGGTGATCGTCGCGGCGGCTCTCTTCGCAGCCGGCTGCTTCGCTCCCGGGTCGAACGGGTCGCTCAGCGGCCATCACAACGATCCGTTCCTCACGTGCGTGCGCGGGGTGGAGTCGGGCGGGAACTACCAAGCCCTCTCACCCGGCGGTCAGTACCGCGGCGCGTACCAGTTCCTGCAGGGAACGTGGGACGCCACCGCAAACCACATCGGCGCCCGGGATCTCGTCGGCGTCGACCCGAGCACGGCCAGCCCCACCCTGCAGGACGACATGGCCTGGGCCCTCTACCAGTGGCAGGGCACCGGGCCGTGGGCGGGCGACGGCTGCTGAGGTAAGACGCGAGCGAGCAGCTCAGCGACCGTCGAAGAAGCGGTCGTGCTCCTCGGGATCGACAGACACGTCCCACAGGTCCGTGATCTTCCCCTCGGCGTCGATCGAGAGGATGTGCGCCTCCTCGACGTCCAGCGTGGCGCCGTCGGATCGGGTCGCCGTCTCGCGCAGCGAGACGACCGCGTGCTGGTCGTCGGCGAAGATGCTGTGGATGTCGAGCTTCTGGGTGCCGCCCGTGAGCTCGTAGTTCGTGATGAGCGCGGACTCGATGGCGTCGCGGCCCTTGTGGTCGCCGCTGTTGGGCCCCTCGCCCGTGAAGTGGAACACTGCGTCGACGGCGAGGTCGGCGAGCGCGCCGTTCAGATCTGACTTGCCGAAGGCTGCGTAGGCGGCGCGCACGCGCGCCACGTTCGGATGCTCGGTCATCGTTCCTCCCTGGCCCGCCGCGGCGTCGGTCGCCGCGCCCGGCTTGATCGTAGGTGAGCGCGGCGACGATTTCACGGGGCCGCCTCCGACTGCACGTCGAAATACTCCGTGTACCGGCGGGCGCGGTCACGCACCGCGCCGGCGTCGAGGCCCGTGTCCGCAAACGAATACTCGTGGGCGCCGTGTTTGTCGGCTCGGTTCTCGGCAAGGTAGCGACGCATGCGGGCTTCGGCGTCCGCCGTGAGCTCGGTGCCGAGCCGGTCGTAGATCGAGCGGATGCTGGCGAACGGGTCGGCCATGAACGCGCCGTAGTGCACGTCGACGACCCGGTCGGCCGGGATCGTGCCCTCTTCGCGCGCCGTCACCGAGCGGTCGAGCGCGTCGAGCACCGGGTCGCCCCATTCGGCGGCGACGTCCGCCATCGACACGTCGTTGCTTGCAGTCGCCTGCACGACAGCGAACAAGGACGACAGCGACGCGATGACGCGCAGAGGGTCGCGATGGGTCTGGACGACGAGCGCGTCCGGGTACTCGGCCAGCAGGTCGGGCAGTGCCCACAGATGGGCACCCGTCTTGAGGACCCAGCGACCGCCCGGGTTGCGCCACTGGAGCAGCTGCAGGAACTGCCGGTGCCACCGGTACGCCGGCGCCATGTCGGCCTCGCTCGTGACCCAGTGGAGGTACGACGGCAGACGGAACTGGCTGTTGAAAATGGCGCTGGCGAGCTCGCCGCCCGTGATCACGATGCACTCCTGGCCGAGACGCGCGCCCATCGGGTGCATCGACCGCAGCTCGGGGCGCATCTCGTACGCGAGGTCGATCCCCGCCTGCGATTCGGCGATACGCGGATCCGTCTCGTACGTGGCCGACTCGGGCGGCGGGGACGGATGGTCTACCTCCCATGTGCGTGGGACGCGATTGGCCGGATCCTGGCCGAACAGGTCGTGCAGGATCGTCGGCCGGTGCGTCCCATGCCGATCATGACAATCGGAGGCGTGACGTCGGCCGCGCCGATCTCGGGATACCGTCGGTGCCAGTCGGTCACCTGCAAGCGGTTCGTCAGGTGACCGAGCACGGTCATCGGCGCCATCACCTCGCCGACCTCGTTGAGGTGCGACTCGTTGTTCAGTCCGTCGACGAGGCGGTCGAGCCCGAGCCGAAAGGTGTCAGCGCCGAAGTCGTCGAGTCCCGTCTGCTCGCATGCGGTCTCGATGAGTTGCTCGGTCGCGAGATCCGCCGTCATGGACGGGATCGTACGTGTAGGACTTCACGGCCGGCGTGGACGGCGACGCCATGGTCGGCCCCACCGACGTGGCCGTGGGGGCTTCCCAAAGCCGACGAAGGCGTTCGATTGCACCCGAAGGGACGTATTCACCATCAAGATGGACCCCGGCGTAGACGCGGCCGTGGGTCAGGGCAATCCTGTGGGCGAGCGGCGCCGTAGTTCCTGGCGTCCAAGAAATCGCAGCGAAAGGAAAACCATGCACTACGGAACAGCAGGTGCCGGCGCAAGGGTGCCGCGCCGTTCCCCAACCCGCGCTCGGAAGGCGCGGGTCTCCGCGTTCGTCGCCCTGGGCGCCGCCGCGGTGATCGCACTGGCGGCGTGCGGGGGCTCGAGCTCCAGCTCGTCGAAGAAGACGACGACCACGACGTCGAAGGGAGCTGCAGCAGCGGCAGCCGTCAAGACGGCCAACAGCTCGACGCTCGGCACGATCGCGGTCGACAGCACGGGCAAGACCGTCTACACGCTCACGAACGGGAGCCAGCAGGTTCCGTGCACGGGCATGTGCCAGACGGTCTGGCCGCCGGTGTCGCTACCCGCAGGGACGACCAAGGCAACCGGTTCCGGCGTGAAGAACGTCGCCGTCATGGGCACGCAGGTCACGATCAACGGCGCACCCGTCTACACCTTCCAGGGTGACGCGTCGGCGGGAACCACCAACGGCGAAGGCATCAACAGCTTCGGCGGCATCTGGCACGTGGTGAAGGTCGGCGGAAGCACAGGGAGCGGCGGATCGACCACGGCCACGACCGCGAGCAGCGGCGGCTCCGGCTACTGACGCCCGCTAGTCGCGACCTTCCGGCAACGGGGGCCTCCCGCCGGTATCGGCCGGCGGGGGCTTCCTGTCGGTCTGGGCCGGCGGGAGCTCACCGCCCGATGGCTTGGGCTCCTCGTCCTCGTGGTGCTCGTCGTGGCCGAGGAAGCCTCTGAGTTCGCCGTCGAACGAGTCACGGAACTTCCGGAACTCGGCCATCCCGCGGCCGATTTGACGGCCCATCTCCGGGAGCTTGGACGGCCCGAAGACGAGCAGCGCCACGACGAACACGATCAAGAGGTGCCAGGGCGCGAACAGGCCTTCCACTCCGCGCGAGGGTACCCACGCGACGCCGCGTCGGCGGAGTCGCGACCTATGCGGCTCGGAGCTTCTCCTCGCGTTGAGCCGGAGACCTTGCGGCGGTGAGCAGCTGACCGAGGCCGTGCGCCGCCCGCCGAGCCCGACCGTCGGCCGGCTGAGACCCGGGCGGCACCGCCCGTGTGACGAGCGTGGCGGCGATGGTCACCGTGAGGGCGGCCGTCGCGCCGAGCGCCCATCCCGCCAGCACGTCCGTCGGCCAGTGCACGCCGAGCACGAGTCGGGTGACGCCGATGGCCGCCACGAGGAGGCCGCTCGCCGTCATGGTCGCGAGCCGGGCCAGCGGGCGCCTGAGCACGAAGACGGCGAGGACGAGCCCGAGCGTCAAGAACACGGCGGCGCTGTCGGTGGCGTGGCCGGATGGGAACGACGGCTCGCCTTGCGCGATCAAGCGAAACCCGACCCCGGGCCGAGCACGATCGACGGCCTGTTTGCCGATGTCCGCGAGCGTGGCTCCCACGCCGAGCGCAAACGCAGGTGCGGCGGCGGCGACGAGGGGGACGCCCCGGTACCACAACAGGAGGCCGGCGGCGACGGCGATGAGCGCGAGCACGAACACGCCGCCGAGGTCGGTGACGACGCGAGCGGCGTTGACCAGGAGGTCCGGGCGGTGGTCGGTGAAGAGCCTGAGGTGGGCGGCGTCACTGCTCGCAAGACCGTTGTGCCGGATCACGTCCTCCGCCACGCCACCGAGCACGGTCACCGCGGCGACCAGCGCCACGACGGCCGCAGCCAGGGCGCAAACCCCGCGCCACGTGAGGCCGAGCCGAGCTCGGGCACGGTCCACCTTCGTCGCGCACCACCGAGCGAGACCGCCCGGGCGCGATGTGGCTTCCATGAGACCTCCGGCGAGGAGCGACGCGAGCGGCGGGATTCCGGGCATCGCTCGAAGCCACCACGCTAACGGGC
Organism: Acidimicrobiia bacterium; assembly: GCA_035938395.1. GTDB lineage: Bacteria > Actinomycetota > Acidimicrobiia > IMCC26256 > JACDBD01 > JALZAA01. The sequence goes on along the minus strand of DASZGY010000071.1, from coordinate 70,745 downwards.
GGCCGCCGCCTCAGGTCATCAGGCGTCGAGCAGCACTGCACCGCCATTCCTCCCGTGCCGGTGCTTTCGCTCACCGGTAGCGTCCTCGCGGTGGCCGACCTCGACGCCGACGTGTGCGTGATCGGCGCCGGCTACGCGGGTCTGACCGCCGCGCGGCGTCTCACCCAGGCCGGCGCCGCGGCGATCGTGCTCGAGGCGCGCGACCGAGTCGGCGGGCGCGTGTGGACCCGTCCCGCGCCGGACGGCACACCTGTCGACATCGGCGGCACCTGGCTCGGCCCCGGGCAGGACCGCGCCTACGCGCTCGCGGCCGAGCTCGGCGTCACCACGTATCCCACATGGAACGAGGGCGAGACCGTCTTTGCCGGGCGAGACGCGGTGAAGCGCTTCGGCGGCCTCATCCCCCCGATCAACCCCATCGCACTCGCCAGCCTGTCGCTCGGGATGGCGCGCCTGGATGCCATGGCCAAGCGAGTGCCGCTCGACGAGCCGTGGACGGCACGCCGGGCCAAGGCGTGGGACGCGCGCAGCGCCGCCCACTGGATCGACACCGCCACCGTGCCGGCCCGCGACGGACAGGGGCTGCTCGCCTCCGCCGTCCGCGGCCTCTTCAACTGCGACCCCGCCGAGGTGTCGCTGCTACATGTCCTCTATCTCATCCGGTCGGCGAACGGGCTCAACCGCTTGCTGTCGGTCGAGGGCGGCTACCAGCAGGACCGCGTGACGGGCGGCGCGCAGACGATGGCCGACCGCGTCGCCGCCGAGCTCGGCGACGCGCTGCTCCTCGAACGGCCGGTGCGCGCGATCACCCAGGACGGCAGCGGCGTGGTCGTGCGCGGCGACGGGACCGACGTACGGGCCCGCCGGGTGATCGTCACCATCCCGCCCACGCTCTCCGGGCACCTCACCTACGAGCCGCAGCTCCCCGTCGACCGCGCGCTGCTCGTGCAGAGCATGCCGGCGGGATCGATTCTCAAGGTCTCGGTGATGTACGACGAGCCGTTCTGGCGGACCGATGGCCTCAACGGTCAGTCGGTCGCGACGTCGTCGCAGATCGAGATGACACTGGACGCGTCGCCGCGGTCGGGCGTCCCCGGCGTGCTCGCCGCGTTCGGCTTCGGCCCGTACGCACGCACCCTCGGCGCCCTGGATCCCGACCAGCGACGCCGCCTCGTGCTCGACACGCTCGTGACACGCTTCGGGGCGCGCGCCGCGCACGCGGCGCACTACGAGGAGATCGACTGGGCCGAGGAGCGGTGGACGCGCGGGTGCTTCATGGCGCACATGCCTCCCGGGGTGCTCACCCAGTTCGGACGGGCGTTGCGCGCGCCCGTCGGCCGCATCCACTGGGCCGGGAGCGAGACCGCAACGGTGTCGCACGGCAGCATCGACGGCGCGATCCGATCCGGTGAGCGCGCCGCGGCAGAGGTGCTCGCCGCCGACTGAGGCGCGCAAATCCCCCGCGCCGACGGCTGGATGCCGACCATCCACCAATTGCGCCGCCGCGCTCATTACCTTGCGCACATGCCGCGACGAGGCACAAGTCTCCGCGCTCGCGCCCTTGCGTGGTGGCAGCGCAGCCACGCCGACCCGGAGAAGCGCGCCTTCCGCCGCATCGGCGTCATCTCCTTCGGCGTCGTGGGCGGTTCCGTGGTCCTGGCCAAGATCTCGCAGGACGCGCCGGCGGCCGGGCCGATCCGGGCGTTCGCGGTGGCGATGTTCGGCCTTGGCGCGATCACCATGCTCGGCGTCGTCGTCCTGATGGGTGAGGAGATGGTCGACGCGATGGACGCGTCGGACCCGATGCGTGCGAGCCACGGCGGCGCCTACGGGCCCCGCCTCAAGCGGTACTTCCGCGAGGCCCGGCACAGCGCCCGGCAATGGTTCACGTCGCTCCCCGCCAACGTCGCCGCGCTGCCACAACACCTCACGCGCGAGTCCCTGGCGCGATTCGTCGGCGCATCGGGAACTGCCCTGGGCGGCATCCCGCCCGCCGACGTCCCGCCGCCCCGCAGCGCCGGACGCTTGGCGCGGCCCAAGCGCCGGCCGCCTCCGCCGCCCGACGAGACGCCGGCCTCGCCGACGGAACCGGCGGGCACGCAAACCGAGCCCGCTCCGCTGGGGCGCCGCGCACCGGCAGCCGCACGCTCGTCGCGATCCGGGTCGCCGGTGGTGGCTCGCCGACCTATCAAAGTCAGGTCTTCCCGGACGCCTCGGCCGGCCCGGCGCTCCGAACGCGCCGCCCCACGTGCGGGTCGAGGGAGCAACACCGGCGGTCGATCGACGCGCTGACACGGCGGGGGCGAAGAAACGTCATCTACCGTGTCGCCGATGACCACGAGCGAACCGGCACGTCCGCAGACGCCGCGCATCCCGCCCCTCGGTGACGACGAGATGAACCAGGAGACGAGCGCGCTCCTCGAGGAGGTTCGGCTGCCGAACGCCGAGGCCGTCAACATCTTCGCCACGCTCGTGCGCCATCCCGGGCTGTTCCGCCGGTGGATGCCGTTCGCGGGCAAGCTGCTCGCCGGCAAGTTGCCCGCCCGCGATCGTGAGCTCCTGATCCTGCGCGCCGCGTGGCGATGCCGGGCGCCGTACGAGTGGGGGCAGCACGTGCGCCTGGCGAAGGCGGTGGAGATCTCCGACGAGGAGATCGACCGCGTCGTCGCCGGGCCCGACGCGCCCGGCTGGGCCCCGTTCGACCGGACGCTCCTCAACGCCGTCGACGAGCTGCACGACGACGCGTGCATCACCGATGCCACGTGGTCGGCACTCGCGGCGCGCTACGACGAGCGGCAGCTGATCGAGGTGCCCATGCTGGTAGGCCAGTACCACATGGTCGCCTTCGCGCTGAACTCGCTGGGCGTGCAACGCGAGCCCGGCGTCGCCGGCCTCCCCGACGGGCCGGCGTAGGCCGCGTCTCCATGGACGCCGAGCTGCCCGACGAAGCCGCCGGACGCGCGCCGGGTCGGGGCCGCCTCGCCGGACGGCGGCTCCTCGTCGTCGGCGCCGGCACACGACACACCGACGATCCCGACGCGCCGATCGGCAACGGCCGGGCGATCTCCACGCTCGCAGCGCGCGAAGGGGCCATGGTCGCCTGCGCCGATCGCGACGAGGCCGCCGCGCTCGCGACGGCGGAGCTCATCACCGCGGCCGGCGGGAGCGCCGAGGTGCTCGTGGCCGACGTCACCCGCCCCGAGGACTGCGCGGCGGTCGTCGCCGGCGCCGAGGCCCGCCTGGGCGCGCTCGACGGGCTGGTGCTGAACGTCGGCATCGGCGAGGGTCGCCGCCTCGAGGGCACCAGCGTGGAGGATTGGGACAGGACCTTCGCCGTCAACGTTCGGGCGCACTTCCTCGTGTGTCAGGCGGCCCTGCCGAACCTCGTCGAGGGCGCCGCGGTGGTGTTCATCAGCTCGATCGCCGGCATCACGCCGGGGAGCAGCCTGCCCGCATACGACACGTCGAAGGCGGCGCTCGGCGGGCTGTGCCGGCATGTCGCGCACGAAGGGGCGCGCCGCGGGATCCGGGCCAACCTCGTCGCGCCCGGCCTCATCGACACGCCCATCGGCCGAGCTGCGTCAGCGGGACGGCCGTCGCGGAATCGAACGCCCGTGCCGCTCCAGCGTCAGGGGACGGCATGGGAGATCGCCTACGCGACGGTGTTCCTGCTCTCGGACGAGGCGAGCTACATCACCGGCCAGACGCTGGTGGTCGACGGCGGCCTGACGGCCCTTCGTTAGCCCGCGGCGCTTCCTGAGCCGTCGGGCGCGGACTCTCCCGCCCGGTGGGCTTCGATCTCGGCCTGTAGCTCTTGGAGTGCCGACACGAACTGGCGGCGGGCTTCGTCGGCGTACGGATTGCTGATCTGGCTCGTGTCGAACATGTCGACCGTGTGCTGCTGCTCGATGAAGGCGATCTCGGCCAGCTTCTCGAACGACGGGATGGCGAGCACATCCCGGTGCTTCAGCTCCAACAGGTCGATCGACACGAGCGCTCGTGCGATGAAGAACGGGAGTGACTGCATGTACGCCATCGCGCGGTCGTGCTCGTCCGGCGGGATCGACACCACTTCCAGCCCGACCACCTCTTCGAGGAACCCCCGGAAGCCGGCCGCCGCCGGACCTCGCTCGGCCGTCACGACCAGTCGCAGGCCGGGCTCGATCCGCGCCATCGAGGGCGGTCCGAAGAGCGGATGTGTGGCCAGCAGGTTGGCCTCGGGCGGGAGGATCTCCTCGAGCAGCTTGCCGGCCCGCTCCTTGGTCGAGACCACGTCCATCACGACGGTGTCGCTGCCGAGCAGATCCCGGAGCTCGCGCAGGACGTCGGCGAGCGCCGCGAAGGGCACCGCGAGGATGACGACGTCCGCCGCCGCCACCTCCTCGGGTGGAGCCGATCGCACGCCTTCCGTCGTGTGTTCGAGCTTCGCGTCGTCGGCGTCGTAGGCGAGGACCTTTCCGAACCGCGCCAGCGAAGCGGCGAGGAACTGCCCGAAGTGGCCGTAGCCGACGATGCCGAACGTCTCGAAGCGCATGTCGGTCGGAGCGTATCCGCCTCGTGCGCGACCGCTTCGATTGATTAGCCGCGAGCGGCGCGTGCCCGAGCCTTGCTCGGGCGGGCCTTCCGCGCCGGTGCCTTCTTCGACGCGCGCTTCCTGGGGGCTCGCGACTTGTTCGCCGCGCCCCTCTTCTTCGCCGTCTGCTTCGCAGCGGTGGGCCGCTTCTTGGCGGCGGTCGCGCGCGCCGGTCGCTTGGCCGTCCTCTTCGCCGCGTTCGTGCGGGCGGAGTTTGTCGCGCGCGCCGGACGCTTCTTCTTCGCTGCGTTCGCACCGGCTCGACGCTTCTTCTTCGCCGTGCTCTTACGCGGAGCCGCCTTTGCGCGTGTGGTCCGCTTCTTCGCCGTGGTCTTTCGCGGACCAGTCTTCCTGGCTGTTGCCCGCCGCGGCCTCGTTCCGGTCGATCGCTTCGTGCCACCCGCTTTGGCGCGCGTGGCGCGCTTCTTTGCGGGTGCTTTCTTGGCGCGTGACTTCCTGGCGTTGCTCTTCCGGGCCGGTGGCCTCCGCCGCCGCATCGAGGCGGGCGCCAGCAGCTCCTCGTACACCGGCGGGGGGGTCCCCGCGTACTCAGGCTGCAGTTCGTCGGCGCCGACGCTGCGCCGGCCGGCGCGCCAGGCGGCGATGATGACCGCTCCGAACCCGTAGGTCGACAGGAAGAACCCGATGACGAACCCGAGGCCGGGCACGAGGGCGCCGAAGCGCAGGATCCCGAATCCGGCGAAGAACGCGCCGATCCGCCCGCTCGTGCCGCTCCCGTGGACCATGAGCCGCCCGAAGATCAGCGCGCTGGCGACGTAGCCGAGAGGGATGAGCACCGCGAGCGTCCCGAGGACCGCCACGCCGAGGGGAATGCCGACGACGCTCGCAATGATGACCACGCCGAGGATCGGAAGAAGGACCCCGAGGAACAGCCCGAGGAAGAACGACGCCCAGATGCGTCTTCCGGCGACGACGACGGCGTCGGCGGCGCGGGGGAACAACCAGACGAACAGCAGCCCCAGCACCGCCGTCGACAGCGTGACCGCCACCCACAGCACCGCCAGGATGACCACGACGAACCCGGCGAAGAGACTGTTGACGTCAAGCTTCTGCACGTGGCCGCGGACCGTGTTGCGCGCCGCGGTCGGGGCCGTGCGCGAGGCGACGTCGCCTCGGATGTCCGCGCCGCGCCGGACCGTCGCCTTCCCGTTGAGCACGGTCACGCTGCCGTCGACGCGTCCGCTGATGAACGCGTCGCCGTCCAGCACGAGTGCGTCGCCGGTCACGCGCCCAGAGACGATCAGGTCGCCTCGTCCCACGTACACGGCGCCGTTCACGCGGCCGTCGATGCGGGCGGGCCCATTGGCGGATACCGCGGGCCCGCGGACAGATTCGCCGGCCGCCACGACCAGCCCGCCGGTGACGCTGATGCGCCGGCCGGGGTCCTGGTCCCCGCCGCCGACCTGGGCGCCGGCTGCATGTGCGCTCGCCAGCACGAAGACGAAGACAACGGCTGTCGCCGCGAGGACTCGACAGCGCATGGAGCGATCGTAACCGTGGGCAATGCGAATTTCGGGGATGCGCGCCGGGGCGCGCGAGCGACGCGCTTCTTACCTTCCGGGCCGCGGACGCGCCTGGAACGAGGTGCGAGTGGTCACCCCTCGGAGTGGGTCGTCGCCGAGGCGTGCTCGCCGTCGTCGGACGCGTCCATCGCGGCACCGAACGCGTCGGGTGCCGGCCCGTCCTCGGCCGTGCCCATGCGCCGGTTGCGCGCTCGCCACGAGGCGTAGACGGCGGCCAGGACCGCGGTTGCGAGGACCACTCGCACGATCAGAGCCGCGCGACCCGCCGTCCGGCGGCGCCGCCTGCGGTCCACGGGCGTGTCGACCGGCAGCCGCTTCGCCGCTTCGGTGACCCGCTGCTCCAGCTTCCGTGCCCGCTTCTTCGCCCTCCGGCCGAGCCGTTTTCGCCCCTCGGCAACGACTTCATGGGTTGTCGCGGCGAGCTTCCGGCCCGCCTGCTCCGCAAGCTCGTGCGCGTCCCCCACGTCCAGACTCACGTCCAACTTCGCCACGGCGATCAGCTCCTCTCGAACGGAGACTCCCTGGGACATACCCGGAAACCCACGAGTTGATGCATCACCGGCGGGCCTTCCGGCCGGCGAGTTCGCCGACGACCGCCGGCGCTACGATCCGCAGCCGGTTGCGGCGTTCGAAGAGCTCGATCCCGGCTGTCATCGCGCTGCGCAAAGGAACGCTCGGCGCCGTTCTGCTGGCGCTGATCACCGCGGGCGCGTGCCGAAGCGACAGCGGCGCCGCGCGTCCGCGTGCGAAGCCCGTCGTCGCCGGGCGCGGGCCGGCGGTCGCAGCCGACCGGCGACCGTGCGCGCGTCAGCGCGCCGATGCGCCCGCGTTCTTCAGCGCGATGACGACCAACCGCACCGACGGCTGGATCACCGCCGACCTCCCGGCGTCGGTCGATCTGCGCGACGGCAGGGTGCTGTGGCTGTTCGGCGACACCTGGACCGGCGCCCGACCGCCCGACGGCGGCATCCCGGCCGGGGCGAGGCTCCAACACAACAGCGCGTTCGTGCAGACGGGCGGCTGCGTCGACCTCGTCGGGACGGCCGGCGCCGGATGGCTGACCATCGCGGGCTCTGACGACTTCTGGTGGCCGGCGGGCGGCGTCGTGCCGGGCGGCACGCACGGCCGCGTCGTCGACGTCTTCGTCACCCGCGTGCGGCGCACGGGGCCCGGCGTCTTCGACTTCGGGGCCGTCGGCATGGACGTCGTGCAACTCCGACGCGCCGACCTCGCACTCGTCGGCGTACGACCGCTCCCGCACCAGGAGCGGCTCTGGGGTTCGTCGGTGGTCGCCGACGGCGGCTGGCTCTATCTCTTCGGGCGCGATTACATCGCCGGCCCCTCGACGTATCTGGCCCGCGTCCGCGCCCGCGACCTCGGCGGGCGGTGGCAGTTCCGCAGCGGCCGCCGCTGGACCCGCGACCAGGGTCGGGCCACACCTGTGATCACGGCTCCGCCGTTCAACAACGCGTCGGTGGCGCGCCTCGAGGACGGCCGCTGGCTCGCGATCGCCAAGGACCGCGAGTTCGACGGCACCGCGCTCATCGGTTGGTCCGCCGCCGCGCCGCAGGGACCGTGGCGCCCGACCGGACCGCTCGTCGCCGCACCCACGACGGGCCGGCCGAACGAGTTCACGTACCTGGCAGCGTCCCACCCCGAGATCGATCTTGCCGGCAAGCGGCTGCTGGTGAGCTGGAACCTCAACAGTCGCGCCGCCGACCTCGACCACCTCGTCGACCCGGTCGCCGCCACGTACGGCCCCCGGTTCGCGGCCATCCGGATCCCTCGCCGCGGACACCACTAACGTTCGGCGCGAGTGGTCCGTCAACAACGCCACGTTGCGCTGCTGTGGGCCGTGTCATCTCGTACGCGGGTGATGCTCGTCGCCACCGTGGGCGTCGCAGCGGGGTTCGTGATGGCGTGGTTCGCGCCGTGGCAGCTGTCCACGCTCATCGGGTGGGACGTCGCGGCGGCGCTGTTCGTCGCCTGGGTCTGGACGAGCGCCGGACGGTTCGATCCCGAGGAGACCCAGAGGTTCGCCACCCGGGAGGACGACAGCCGGTTGTCGGCGCAGCTGTTGCTGGTGTCCGCGTCCGTCGTGAGCCTGGTGGGCGTCGGCTTCGATCTGCTCAAGGCCAGTCAGGCCGGGACCGCCAGCGGCCACTTCACGCTCATCCTGGCGGCGGTGGCGACAGTGGTCCTGTCGTGGGCGAGCGTGCACACCGTGTATGCGTTGCGGTACGCCCACGAGTTCTACGCACGCCCGCCGGTCGGTGGGATCGACTTCAAGTCGGGGCAGGATTACCGGCCGGACTACCGGGACTTCGCGTATGTGGCCTTCGTCGTCGGCATGACGTTCCAGGTTTCCGACACCGATATCACCCATCGGATGGTCCGACGCACGGTTCTGGCGCACTCTCTCCTGGCGTATCTGTTCGGCGCCGTGATCCTGGCGGTCACGATCAACATCGTCGCGGCAATCTTCCAATAGCCTCCGCGCTCGCATGTCGGAACATATCCACCAACACGTGCCCGAGGAGCTGCAAGAACCGGGGTACGCAGGCACGGGCCGCGAGCGAATCTTCGAGGTCCTGGCGATCGTCCTGCTGTCGGCGGCAGTGATCGGCACGGCCTGGAGCGGCTATCAGGCCGCCCGCTGGAGTGGCCGGGAGGCCCACAACTTCGCCCTGGCCGCCGCGTTGCACGCGAAGTCGACCCGAGCGGTGGCCCGCGCCGGCGAAGACCGCGTCCAGGACCTCGCCGACTTCGAACGCTGGCTCGATCTGGAGACCACGGGCGACCAGACGCTTGCCAACCTCCACGCCGACCATTTCCGGGGCGCGCTCCGCACCGCGTTCGACGCGTGGCTGACACAGGATCCGCTCAACAACCCGAACGCGATCCCCACGCCGCTGAAGATGCCCCAGTACCACCAGGCCGAGGCCCAGCGTGCCACCAACCTCGAGTCGGAAGCCGACCACCTCCTCGAGGACGGCTCCACGGCGCGGGACCATGCCGACGAATACGTCCTCACGACGGTGTTCTTCGCATCGGTGCTGTTCTTCGCCGGGATCTCGTTGCGGATCTCGACGGAGCGACTGCGGATCGGCATCCTCACATTGGGAGGCGCATTCCTCCTCTACGGAGTCGTGCAGATCATCCTGCTCCCGACCCTGTGGTGATGCCCGGCGACGTCGGCTGCCGCCGCAGCGAGTACGTCATCGGCCGTCAGTCTCGCGACGACGCCAGGCGCCCATATGAGTATTGTCAGCCGCGAGCTTCCGGCAGGGGGGAGAGAGCGCCGTGGAGCGGTTCTGGAGAATCATCGCCGTCGAGCTCGGCAAGCACGCCGGGCTCGTGTCGGTCATCGGGCTGCTCGTCACGCTGATCCTCGGCTTCGGCATCACGCGTCTCCAGTTCTCGACCGGCCAGGACAGCTACCTCAACAAGAGCGACACCGTCTACAAGGACAACGTCGCCTACCAGCGGCTCTTCGGCGGCCAGGCGATGCTCACGCTCGTCACCATGGACAAGGGCCACACGGTCAACGAGCTGTTCACGCCCGAGAACCAGGCCAAGTGGCGCGCCGTCGAGGACGAGCTGGGCAAGGGCAAAGGGATCGTCGGTGTCGTCAGTCCCCGCACGATCATGGAGTTCAGCAACGGCCTGGTGCAGAGCCCGTCCGGCGATCCGACCCAGAGCGTCGCGGGCCAGGCGCTCCTCAGCGCAACGGCTCGGGACCCGTCCCCCGAAGGTCAGGCGGCGCGGAACGCGGACGCGACGACCACGCTGCAGCGCCTGAACGCCGTCCCCCAGGCCGACCGAACGCTCGACAATCCCGCGTGGGTCGACTTCCTCCTGCACAACAACCAGGGAAAGATCCGCAAGGGGCTGGGCACGTTCATCATCGACGACCGGCACGCGCAGATGGTGACGCGCCTCGTCGGCAACGCGTCGATCACGACCGAAGGTGCCGCGTCGGACAAGGTCGTCGCCGCCGGCCAGCACCTCAAGTTCGCCAACGCGTCCGAGGTCACGACGGGCGCGCCGGTGCTGCTCAAGGACATCAACGACTATCTCACGGGCGGCATGCTGACGCTGGGCGCGATCGCGGTCGCCATCATGATCGTGATCCTGCTCGTGCTGTTCGACGTGCGCTGGCGACTGCTCCCCCTGGCCGTCATCCTCATCGGCATCGTGTGGGCGTTCGGGCTCGCCGGCTACCTCGGGATACCGCTGACCATCGTGACCATCGCCGGCCTCCCCGTGATGCTCGGGATAGGCATCGACTACGCGATCCAGATGCACGCGCGCGTCGAGGAGGAGGTGGTCATCGACCGCGAGGCACATCCGATCCAGGAGACCGCGCGCAACCTGGGCCCGGCGTTGCTCGTCGTCACCTTCGACGCCATCTTCGCCTTCGCCGCCCTGCGCTTCGCCAAGGTTCCGATGCTCCGCCAGTTCGGGCTCCTCTTGGCGGTGGGCATCGCCGTGATCTGCCTGTGCAGCATCATCGCCCCACTCGCCTTCCTGGGGATCCGCGAGTACAAGTCCCCCACCAAGGGCCGCGACTTCCGGACCGGTCCGCTCGGCCGCCTGGTCGTGTGGCTCGGCGGCTTGCCCGGCGGGATCGCCATCCCGCTGATCGTTGCCAGCGTGATCATCTTCGCCGGCGGCATCCTGGTCGAGGGGAAGTTGGTGCTCCAGACCGACCCGATCAAGTGGGTCAACCAGAAGTCCCAGGTGATCCACGACCTGCACACCCTGGACCGGGAGACGGGGTCGTCGAGCGAGCTCGGGATGTTCGTGCAGTCGCGCAACGTGTTCGACGACAAGACCGTCGACTTCATGGACCGCTTCACCACCAAGCAGCTCGCCGAGCATCCCGACACGCTCCTGACGGCGGCCGGCATGGTCACGACCGTCAGCGACATCACGAACGACGTGCCGGGCGCGACGCACGTCGCGCCGACGGGAGAGGAGGTGCGCGCCGCCAGCGCCATCGCACCACCAGGTGTCAAGAAGTCGACCGTCAGCAGCAACGGGGACGCGTTGAACCTCATCTTCCGCACCGGCCCCAGTGAGCTGCAGCGGCGGGCCGCGGTCGTGCGCGAGATCCGCACCACCGTGCACCCACCGGCGGGCGTGAGCGCCACTCCATCCGGCCTCGCCGTCGTCGGCGTCGGGCTGCTCGACAACCTCGAGGCGAACCGCGTCCTCCTCACGTACCTCGCCATCCTGTTCGTGTTCCTCTTCTTGAGCGTGCGGCTCCGCAGCGTGATCCGGTCGCTGCTCTCGCTCGTCCCGGTGCTGATCGCGGTCGGCACCGCGTCGCTCGTCGCCTTCGCGTTCAGCCTCAAGCTGAGCCCCATCACCGCGGTGGGCGGCCCGTTGGTGGTCGCCGCGTGCACGGAGTTCACGTCGCTGATCCTGCTGCGGTTCGTGGAGGAAAGGCGCCGCGGGTTGACGCCCGAGGAGGCGGTCGAGGTGGCCGCGTCCCGCACCGGCCGGGCGTTCATCGTGTCGGCGCTCACGGCGATCGCCGGTGTCGCGGTCATCGCGACGTCGTCGCTGCCGCTGCTGCGCGACTTCGGGATCATCGTGGCCATGAACGTGGCCGTCGCCCTGCTCAGCGCGCTCGTCGTGCTGCCGCCGATGCTCGTGTGGGCCGACCGTCGCAACTGGGTGTCGCGCGGCCTGGTCAAGGGGGACATCCTCGAGCGCACCGCCGCTCGCGAACGCATCGAGCCGGCACCGGCGCCCGCGCCCTCGTAGCCACCACCGTTCGCTCTCCGAGCGACCTCGCGGAATCCCCGGAAAGGAAACCCACCCATGCCCGGTGAGTACAGCCAAGCCACGCTCGCAGCGCATTTCGAGGAAACGAACCGGCGGCTGGCCGCGATCGAAGAGCAGCTCGCGCTCGTCTCGGAGAAGCTGGGACTGCCCTACACCACCCCGACCGCGGCGGTGCCCCCCGATGTGGTCGAACTGGCGCGCGCCGGCAAGCAGCTCGAGGCGATCAAGCGGTACCGGGAGCTGACCGGCGCGAGCATGGACGACGCGCGCAGCGTCGTCGTGGGGCTCTGAGCAAGCCGATCAGCCGGGTCGTGCGGCTCCGACGGGGCTGCCCCACACCGCCTGGATCTTCACCACGTCGCCGGTGGACGGAGCGGCGATCATCTGGCCACCGCCGATGTAGAGGCCGACGTGCTCGCTGCCGCCCGGGCCCCAGAAGACGAGGTCGCCGGGCTGCATCGCGTTGAGCGGCACGTGCGGGAACATCGAGTACTGCGCGCCCGAGTAGTGCGGCATGCTCACGCCCGCCGCGCCCCAGGCCTGCATGGTGAGGCCCGAGCAGTCGAAGCACCCGGGTCCGGAGCCGGCGTAGCAATACGGCTTCCCGAGCTGCGCTCGCGCGTAGGCGATCGCAGCGGCAGCGCCGCCACCGTTGACCGGGACGTTGGCGCTGGGGGCCGGGGCGGGTCCACTGCCGCCGCCCGAGCCTCGGCTGCTGCCGGTGCCCGTTCCGCTTGGCGGGGAGGGAGCCGGGGCGGCGGCCGCGGCGGCCGCGGCGTCGACATAGCGCTGCTGCGCGGCCGCGAGCGCGGCGGCTTCCTTCGCTGCCTCCGCCTCGGCGACGAGCTGCGCGATCTCGCCGTTGACCTGCGACAGCAAGTCTTCTTGCTTGGCGTTCGCCGCCTCCACGCCCGCCTGCGCCGTCGCGATCGCGTTCTGGTCGGCCTGCGCGGCCGCCTGGGCCTGATCGGCCGCGGCCTTCTGGTCAGCCAGAGCGCGCTCGGCGCGGCGCAGTTGAGCCAGGAGATCGGTGTCGTGCTGGGCGGCCGCCTTCGAGTACTTCGAGCTGGCGATCAGCTTCGACGCGCTCGACACGTCGAGCTGGATGGGCCCGCCCTGGCCGACGCCGCGGTAGAGGGCGGCGCCGCGCTGGTTGACCAGATCCCTGAGACGCGCGACCTCAGCCGTGGTGGCGTCCAGCTTCTGCTGAGCATCGGCAGCCGCGGCCTGCGCCTGCTCGAAGCGGTACTGCGCGCCGTTGTACTGCTCGGACAACGCGTCGAGCTTGACGCCATTGGCGTCGATCTCGTCCTGGAGCGCCTTCGCCTCCGCCCGCTTGTCGTCGATGGGGTCGGCGTGGGCTCGACCGCCCGAGAGCAGCGGGAAGAGCGCCACGACGAGCACGAGCGCGGCGATCCACCGTGCATGCCGGGCGCCGAGCGCGCGGATGGTCCGATCTGGAGAGGCCGATGTGGCTGATGTGATCAGAGTGAAGAGTGTGAACCCTAGACCACTCTCGGCGTCCTGGCCAGGGATCGTTTGTCCGGGGGCCGGTCGACTCCGGCCCCATATGTCCGAGATACGCCGAATCGGCGTCTGGGCCGGGACCAGGATCCCCTTCCCGCCGAACGATCCGCGCTCCGGACGAACGCCGCGGATAACGTTTGGCACTTCGGTCTCATGGCTCATCGCATGGTTTGCCGCGCGCCCAAACCACTAGGCGGTGCCGGGACCACTCCTGTGTCCGAACACCCGGTCCCCGAGCCGCCACCGGCCGAGTCCGCGCCGGCGAACGGCGCCGCGCCGCACGCGCGTCTGGGCTACATCCCGGCGTTGGACGGCGTGCGCGCGCTCGCGGTCGCCGCCGTGCTCGTGTACCACGGCGACCTGGGCTGGTTCAGCGGCGGCTTCCTCGGCGTCGATGTGTTCTTCGTGCTCAGCGGCTACCTGATCACGTCGGTGCTGCTCGACGCGTGGCGGAGGAACGGCGGCAGCCTCGGCCTCGGGCGGTTCTACCTGCACCGAGCTCGCCGTCTGCTGCCGGCGTTGCTCGTCATGATCACCGTGACGTGCGCGTACGTGGTCGTGTTCCTCCCGGACGAGGCGTCGAAGCTCCGGGGCGGCGTGGTCGCGTCGTTCGGCTACGTCACGAACTGGTACCTGATCTTCCACCAGCAGTCGTACTTCTCGGCCATCGGTCGTCCGCCGATGCTCCAGCATCTGTGGTCACTGGCGATCGAAGAGCAGTTCTACTTGCTGTGGCCGTTGCTCCTGGGCCTGGCGCTGAAGTTCTGGCGTCCGTCGCGTATCAAGCTGGCGGTCACGATCCTGGCCGCCGCCGGGGTGTCCGCTCTCCTCATGGCTCTCCTGTACCGCGCCGGGAGCGACCCGTCACGCGTCTACTACGGCACCGACACGCACTCGAGCGGCCTGCTCATCGGCGCCGCCATGGCGGTGCTGCTGCCACCGTGGCAACTCCGAGGGAAGCTCGGAAGATGGGCGCCGATCGCCCTGGACGCCATCGGCTTCGCGGGGTTGCTCGTGCTCCTGTGGTGCTTCGCAAACGTCAGCGAGTTCGACTCGTCGCTCTACCGCGGCGGATATCTCGTGTTCGCCGGCATCGCGGCGCTGGTCGTCCTCGTCGCCGTCCACCCGGCCACGACCATCACGAGCGGGTTCCTCGGCACGTCGCCGATGGTCTGGATCGGGAAGCGCTCGTACGGCATCTACCTTTGGCACTGGCCCGTGTTCCTGGTCACGCGCCCCGGGCTCGACATCCCCCTGACCGGGATCCCCCTCTTCGTGTTGCGGGTGGGCATCACCGTCGGGCTGGCAGCCGCGTCGTACCGCTTCGTCGAGGTGCCCATCCGCAGCGGCGCGCTCAGCCGGCTCCTCGCCACGCTCCAGCACGCGCTGCGGCAGTCTTCGATGCTGCAACGGCGGCGCGTCCGCACCCGCGTGGCCTTCGCCGCCGCCGCCGTCGTCGTGACCACGGTGATGCTCGGCATCGGCCTTGCGGTGGCGCAACCGGCGCCGCGGCCGCCGGGTTTCCCTGCGAAGCCCGCGAACATCGCGATCACGACGACTACCGGCGGGCGGCGCGCCTCGACCCCCACGTCGGCCGCGGCGGCCGCTCCGGCTCCCGCGCACTCGGCTCCGACCACGACGCTCACCCCCATCCCCGACGCGCGGGTCACGGCGATCGGGGACTCCGTCATGCTCGGGGCGCAGAGCTCGCTCCACCGTTTCCTCGGCGACCGGCTCCAGATGGACGCCAACGTCAGCCGTCATTTCTCCGAAGGGCTCGACGTGGTCCGTCAACTCCACGACGCCGGGCAGCTCGGTGACGAGGTCGTCGTCCACCTCGGCACGAACGGCTCGATCCCCGAGGACCAGCTCGACGAGATGATGCGACTCCTCAGCGGCGTGAAGCGCGTCGTCCTCGTGAACACGAGGGTCGACCGGCCGTGGGAGCAGCCGGACAACGACGCGATCGCCGCCGCCGTGCCCCGCTATCCCAACGCAGTGCTGCTCGACTGGCATACGGCTGCGAGCGAGCATCCGGAGTTCCTCGTCGAGGACGGCGTGCACTTGTCGACCGCCGGGCAGGCGTTTTATTCGCTCCAGTTGGCGAGCAAGCTCTAGGCGCTCGCTACCGTCGTCCGTGTGACAGAGATCGGTCCGGATCTCGATGCCGCGCGATCACGGGTCGTGGAACGCGGCCTGACTGCCGACGCCATCCGCGAGCTGACGCCGGTGGTCAGCGCGCTGCCGCTCGACGCGCTCGGCCCTGTGAAGCAGTTGCTGAAGCAGTTCTTCTCCGACGCGGCGTGGACGGACGACGACGACCGCGCCCTCGCCGGGATCGTCGGCACCGGGAGCGGTGGCGGACGGCACGAGCTCGAGCCCGGTCTGACCCTCGCATGGACGTGGGAGGGAGGCCGGTTCCGGCTGCGGGTGGAGAGTGACGCGCCGGACGCACGCGCCGGGCCCCGAGGCCCCGCGGCGGACCTGGGCGAGACGTTCGACGGCGCCGTCGTGCCGGAGGCGACTCCGAGCCCCCGCACCATCCGCTTCGCCACGCCGCCGCTGCACGACGGAGTTGCGCGGAACTACGACTCCGCCCAGGCCGCGGCCGCCGACCCGCACGCGGCCGGAATCTTCGGCGAATTCGATGCGGTGACGAACGTCCTGGTCGGGCCCGACTTCGTAGCCGTGACGATCGCGCGGCCCGATCGTTGGGAGGAGTTGCTCGAACCGATCCTGCGCTCCGTCACACGGGAGTTCGTCGCCGCTGCAGGCACTGCGGCCGAGTCGACGCCGGACACGCCGGCACCGGGGCGCGTCGCCGTACCCGAGGACGAGACGCGCGCGCCGCGCCGGCTCGACCGGGCGTGGGCCGACCTCGGCGCGCTGCGCGCCGGCCGGCCCGACGACCTCGAGCGCATCCTGGCCGCCTGCGACGACCCGGAACCGGCGCGCCGTCAGGTCGCGGCCGCCCTGTTGGCCGACGCTCCACCCGACGCGGCCGCCCGCGCCTGGGCCGAGTTGCTGGGCGACTCGAGCCGCGCCGTGCGGCGCAGCGCAGTCGACGCCATCGCCGGTGCCGAGCGGGAGGACCTCCGCCCGCTCCTCGAGCGCGCGCTCGCAGACACCGACGCCTGGATTCGCTGGAAGGCGTTGTCCGGGATCGGCGCGATCGGCCCCGAGCCCAGTCGCGCTGCGATCGCCAGCGTCGCCGAGGATCCCGACTTCCGCGTGCGCCTCGAAGCGACGCGCCTCGGCGACGCCTAGGACGAGCCGTGGTAGCGCGCCGCCGGCGTGCCCGGCGGGTTGCTGACGCCCGGCCGCGCGTCGGGGTTCTGCACGCACACCTCGCACTCGAGCCCGTCCGGATCCCGGAAGAAGACGCTCAGGATCGGCCCGAAATCGGTCACGAACCCGTCGGTCGCGCCGCGGGCCATCAGCCGGTCACGGATCGTCTCGAACGCCTCGAGCGATCCGGCGTGGAGCGCCAGGTGGTCGATGCGGCCCCTCCCGAACATCGGGGTCTGGCGCTCCGCTTCACTGTTCCCGTCGATCTCGAACACGTTGAGCTCCGAGTGGGGGCCGACGTGGACGACGGACAGGCGCACGTCGGCGCCCTCGGGTGTCTCGGGCCCGTCGCGGGGTACGGACGCGTCGAACACCTCCTCGTAGAACGCGTGCAGGCGCTTCGTGTCCTTGGTGAGGATCGCCACGTGGTTGAACCCGTCGAGCAGCATGCGCGTCAGCGTACGCGGCCGATCGGGCGCGAGGCTCAGCTGGGCGGTGCGTTCTGCGCGGGCGCGTTCTGGGCCGAGCGGTCTCCGAGCTGCACCGGCGCGTCCGTGGAGTTGCCGCCGCGGCTGTAGGTGATCGTCACCTGGTCGCCGGGTTGGTGGCTGCGCACCAGCCGCGCCAGGTCGGCAGGACTCGAAACGGCAGTGCCGTCGACGGCGGTGATGACGTCACCCTGTTGAAGCCCGGCGCCGGCGGCAGGGCTTCCGCTCGCCACGTTCGCGACCTGGGCGCCCTGCTGGCCGGCGGTCGCCGGCTGCGTCGCCACGCCGAGGAAGACGCCGCTCGTCGGCTGAGGAAGTTGCGGCCCGTTTTGCGAACCGTTGCCCCCGCCGGGCCTCCCCCCGAAGCCGCGCTCGATGCGCCCGTGATCGTCACCAGAACCCGAGGCCGTGGCGCGCCCGATCGCGAACGCGCTCCCGAAGATGATGCCGACCGCGACGACCGCGACCAGCGCGGCGACGACCCACTTGGGTACCAACCACCCACCGCGGGTCGGCGGCGTGCCCGACGGGGCTGTGCCCTCTTCAGGCGGCGGCGGAGGCGGTTCTGTCGCTTCGGCCGGTTGTGTCGGCTCGGCGGCTTCTTCTTCTGCACCATTGGTCATGGCTGCGATTGTCGCGGATCAGCTTGGGAGCGCCCTTTCGAAAGACTGAGACCCCGCTGTGAACATGCGCGCCGGCGGCCTACACGTCTCTCAGGGGACGCGACCCTCCCCGCGCTGCTTGGCGCCGCGCTCGGTCATCTCCTTGTAGTGCTCGGCGACCTCTTCGTCGGGCTCGTTGCGGTCGGCGGCCTCCTCCTCTTCGGGAGTCGGCTCGCGCCCGGCGTCGGCGGCGTCTTTCGCCTCGCGACGTTCCTCCTCCCGCGTCTCCGGGCTGGGGCGGGTGTGCTCTCGATCGTCCATCGCGGCAATCACCTTTCTCTTGTCCGCTTTCCTGTTCTCGCGTCTCCGGGTTCCGGTACGTCCTACCCCGGCTCGACGCCAAGCGATACGTCGGCCCCACGCCCGACGCCGACACACCTGCGGTGATAAGGATTGCGCCGTGCCTCCCCGAGCCTTCGCCGGCGTGGCCGTCATCGCCGCGATCTGCGCCGGCAGCGTCGTCGACGCGTCGGCGTCGGGGGGCGGGGCGGCCACCCAGCCACAGCCCGTCCCCGCGCCGACCGTGACCGGTCCGATCGCCGGTCAGCCGGCGGCGCTCTCGGCAGTGGATCTCGGGCCGCGGGGCTACGTCGAGGAGGAGTTCTTCGTCGAGGGCACGGCGCGCGCGTACGAGCCCGTCGGCGCGCTCACCGGGGACGGCCGCTGGAACGTGCAAACCACCGCGACTGCGCCGTACCGCACCCGCGTCCTCGTGCGGCGTCCCAAGGACCCGGCGAAGTTCAACGGCACCGTCGAGGTCGAATGGCTCAACGTCAGCGGCGGGTTGGACGCTGCGCCCGACTGGGGTCTCGGGAACGCCGAGCTTCTCCGCAGCGGCTCGGCGTGGGTCGGTGTGTCGGCGCAGTCCGTCGGCGTGAACAGCCTGAAGAACGATCCGGCACGGTACGGGACGCTCGACCACCCCGGTGACGCCTACTCGTACGACATCTACTCCCAGGTCGCCGAGGCGCTTCGCCGCCCGACCCGCACGAACCTGCTGGGGAACCGTCGCTACAAGATCCGGACGATGATCGGCGACGGCGAATCGCAGTCGGCGTTCCGCATGGTCACGTACGTCGACGCCATCCAGCCCCAGACCGGCCTGTTCGACGGCTTCTTCGTGCACAGCCGGTTCGCGGTGGGAGCGCCACTCGCGGATGGCGGGCAGAACGCCATCCCGAACCCGACGTTGATCCGCACCGACACGAAGAAGCCGGTGCTCGTGCTCGAGTCGGAGACGGATGTCCCGCGCCATCTCGCGGCGCGGCAGCCCGACAGCGCGCGCTACCGCCTGTGGGAGGTGGCGGGCACCGCGCACTTCGACGAGGACGGCCTGCACGCGCTGACGGGCATCCCGAAGGAGGAGATGGTGACGACCCCGCCGCTCGGATGCGCGCAGCGGATCAACTCGGCGCCCCAGCGCTACGTCGTCGACACCGCCATCCATGACATCGCCCGCTGGGCCGCCGGCGGCCCCGCACCGCCGAAGGCGCCGCTCGTCGCGATCACGCAAGGGGACACGCCGACGATCGAGCGGGACGAGCTCGGCAACGCCCGCGGCGGCATCCGCCTCCCGCAGCTCGAGGCGCCCGTCGCGACGCTGTCGGGCGAGCCCGGCGGCGGGCCCGGATTCTGCTCGTTGTTCGGCACCACGACCGCCTTCGACGCCGCCCGGCTGTCGTCGCTCTACCCCACCCACCGGAGCTACGTAGCCGCCTTCTCGAAGGCGACCGACACGATGCAGCGCGACGGCTTCCTGCTCGGCGCCGACGCCAAGGAGGCGAAGGCGGAGGCGAGCCGGTCGGCGGTCGGGAGCTGAAAAACGACGGCTCGGTGGAGCGGACGGGCTCCCATCGGGCCGGTCATCGAGCCGAAAGGGCGGCATCCTCACTTTCCACAGTTTCCTGTGGAAAACCCCGCGCGGCGGGTGTGGGGAACGCCCTGATCAAGCCGCGACGCGGCGGTCGGACACGCGGCGCAGGACCGTCAGTCGCTCGACGGGCGATCCCGTCAACCAGGTGAGTGTGCCGTTGGGCCGTCGCGACACGATCTCGGCGCCCCAGCGGCCGAGCGCGGCGACCCGCCGCCCCGCCCGGGCGTTCATCTCGCCGTACCACGACTCGAACCCCGCCGCCGCCACCACGGCGTCGACGTGGTCGGCGAGCAGCCGGCCGGGGAGACCGCCCATCGTGGTGGCGTTCATGTGGGCGTGCGGGAGACCGGCGACGCGGTCCTCGGAGTGGCGCCAGAGATCCCATCCGTCCCGGAGTCGCAGCCGGTAGAAGCGCCGGATCGCGGCCGGGTACCGGCGAGCCAGCAGGCGCGGCACGACGTGGCCCGTAAAGCGGGCTCCCGCACCCCGCTGCCAGCGGGCAAAGGCCTCGGGGTCGAGGCAGACGAGCGCATATCCGACGACGCGGTCGCCGTCTCGCAGCACGCAGGCCTGCTCGCGGCCGGCGGTCAGGTACCACTCGAGGCACAGGCGCTCGTACGGACGAAGGGCGGCGTCGAAGTCGGCGCGGCGCGAGACCGGGTGCCCGAGGGCGATGGTGGCGCGGAAGACGCGCCGGAGGTCGGGCTCGTCCGTGGACCGCAGCGGCCGTGTGTACAGGCTCATGCCGCTCGGTGCACCCGCAGCATCTCGCGTGCGGTGCGCGCCCACGGGTACTGCTCGGCTCGTGCGCGTGCGGCGCGCCGCGCCTGATCGCGCGGGCGCTGCACCACGTGTGCGACGGCGGCTGCCAGCGAAACGGGGTCGGGCGCGGCCACTTTCCCAGTGGCCGCGCCCTGTCCCGCCTGCACGAGCTCGGGGACCGCCCCGCGATCCGCCGCCACCACGGGAGTGCCGCACGCGAGCGCCTCCAGCGCGGCCAACCCGAACGTTTCGTACGGGCACGGCGCGAGGGCGGCGTCGGCGCGGGCGAGGAGCCGGGCAAGCTCGCTGCGGTCGTGGAGATGTCCGGTGAACACGACGGGCTCGCCGCGCGCCTGATCTTCGAGCGCGCTCCGGCGAGGCCCGTCCCCGACCATCCACAGACGTGCGGCCACGCCGCGCGCCCGCACGATGCGGAGCGTCTCGACGGCTACGTCGGGCCGCTTCTCCATCGAGAACCGGCCGACGCACACGAGCCGGGCCCCGTTGTCGTCGCCGTCCACGTCGCCCGGACGCTCGCGAGCGAGGGGATGGAAGACGTCGAGGTCGACGCCGAGGGGAACTACGGCGACGCCGGTTGCTCCGATGCGTGTGAACTCGGAGGCTGCGAACCGCGATGGGGTCACGACCGCGTCGAAACCGCGCGCGATGCGGCGGTTCCACCAGTCGGCGCACACGCCCAGCGGGAAGCCGGGCGGGACCCTCGGCGAGAGGATTGCGTCGAGCCGCTCGTGGGAGACGAGCACCGCGCGCACGCCGTTGCGGGCGGCCCACTGTCCGAGGCCTACGAGCGTGAGCTTGTCGGAAACCTCGAGGTGGTCGGGCGGGAGCTCGGCGAGCACGGCGCGCACGGCGCCGGTCCCGGCGAGCGCCCGATAACCCCCGCTCCCCGGGAGCTTCGGCCCCCGCAGCGTGATGCGACGACCGGCGGGGGTGTCCTCGTCGGCATCCGCGGCGCCGGGGACGACGAGGACGCGTTCGAGGCCGGCGTCGACGTAGGCGCGGCCGAGGGCGTCGACGGTGGTCCGGAGCCCGCCCGAATGACGAGAGTAGAAGTTGGCGACCTGCAGGATGCGGGTCCCCATGACCTATGCCGCCCCGTTTGCGGCGGCCGGACGGCGGGCGGTGATGAAGTCTCCGTATGTGCGGGCTTTTGCGCCGGACTCGAGGAGCTGCTCGACGGCGGCGAGGTTCGACTGCACGAGTGCCGGGTTGTCGAGGTCCAACGGATGCAAGGCCACGCGCGTGCAAGCGCCACGTTGGGCGCGGCGGCGCGCCCAACTGTCGACGACGCGGCGGCCGAGCTCCTCGGCCGCGCCGCCGGGGCGCTGCGAGAGCGCCGGAACGCGGTGGGCCTCGCCGGTCGCGAGATCCTGCACGGTGCTGCGGGTCGTCGTGTAGCGGTAGCCGAGCTCGGCGAGGACCTCACGGGTGGGAGCGGAGGCGAGCCAGCCCGGCGGCGTGAAGCCGATCGGGGCGAAGCCGGCCCGGTGGAGGACGTCCCGGCCCAGCTCGACGCGCCGCTTTGCTTCGCGGGTATCGAGCGACCAGAACTCGGCGCACCCCCGAGCCGCTACCGACGCGACCGCGCGCCGCCACGCCGGCGCCCCGGCCACCGCTCGGTGGGTCCACCCGTGCTGCGCGATCTCGTCGCCGCGCTCGTGGCGTTCGTGGAGCCACGCGACGAGGTCGCGGTCGAGGCGCAGCGGCGGGCCTTCCCACGGCCCGGGAACCACGAGCAGCGTGGCCGGGACGTGGCGACGTTCGAGCTCGTCGACCCACGCGCGCGCTGCCCACGCGGTCGACGGAGCGACGTCGTGGATCGAGACGACCAGCGACGGCCTCATGCGGCACGCACCCGGCGCGTCTCGATGCCGAGGAGACGCTCGTAGTGCGACAAGAGCTCGTCTCCGAGCTGGGGCCACGTTCGTCCTTCGACACTTGCCCGGGCGGCGCGACCCATTGCCTCGCGCGCTGCAGGGTCGGTGGCCAACTCCGCCACCGCGCCCCGCAGCAGGTCGGGCCGCCCGGAGGGGAACAGCCAGCCGTTCACGCCGTGGCGCACGAGGTCGATCGGTCCGCCGGCGGCGGGGGCGACGACCGGAACGCCCGACGCGAGCGCCTCTTGCACCGCCTGGCAGAACGTCTCGGCCTCACCGGGATGCACGAACACGTCGAGCGACGCGATCGTCGCCGACAGGTCGCCGCCGGTTCGGAAGCCGAGAAACCGCGCCCGGGTCAGCCGGCGCTCCAGGCGTGCGCGCAATGGTCCGTCGCCCACGATCACGAGGCGCGTGCCGGGCAGGTCGGCCAGACGCACGAGGCGGTCGACCTGCTTCTCGGCGGCGAGGCGACCGACGTAGCCGACGACGACTTCGCCCCGGGGCGCGATGTGGCGACGCAACAGCTCGCTCCGGTGCATGGGATTGAAGCGATCGAGGTCGACGCCGCGCGTCCACCGCGCGACGGGCGCGAACCCTCGCTGCTCGAGCTCCCACGCAACGACCGACGACGGCGCGAGCGTCAGCGCGGCGTGGCGGTGGATCCACCGCAGCCAACCCCACGCGGCCGGGGCCGTGACGCCGAGGCGGTAGCGACGGACGAACGCGGGAAGGTCGCTCTGGAAGACGGCGACCGCGGGCACGTCGAGACGCTCGGCGGCGACGGCGCCCATGCCGCCCAACACCGTCGGCGATGCGAGGTGCACGATGTCCGGTCGGTACTCGCGCAGCGCGTGCTCGACCTGTCGCGTGGGCAACGCGATCGGGAACGAGCGGTACACCGGGAGCGGCACCGCGGGGACGCGAACGACGGTGGCGCCCGCGTACTCGGCGGGCCCGTCGCCCGGCGCAACGACAAAGGCGTCATGACCGCGATCCCGGAAGTGCTCCAGGATGCGAAGCACCGAGTTCGTCACGCCGTTGATCTGAGGCAGGAAGCTTTCGGTGACGATTCCGATCTTCACGACGCGCAGCATGACGATTCGAGGAGTAAACGTCTTGGCCGGGCGACGAACACGACGTCAAGGTCTCGTAGCGCAACGGTGAACGAGGCGCGCCACCGCGGCGCAGGGAAACGTTCACCTCTCGTTCACCCCGTTGCTGACCGCGATGCAACTCGCCGTTCTACTGTCGATGGAGGCAACCGTGAGGTGCGCCCCATGACCATTCCCGCTCCCAGCTTCCGATGCGAGCTACAGCGAGACCACGGCGACACGGCGGTGGTCGTCGACGGCGAGCTCGAAGAGATCAGCGCCGTGCAGCTCGCCGCCGCGTGCCTGCACGCCCGTGACGTCGCCGGCGACGTTGTCCTCGACCTCGGCGGTCTCTCGTTCGCCGACGGGACCGGCATCAGGATGCTCGAGACGATCCGTCGCGCCTTCGTGCGCTCCGGTCACCGTCTCAGCGTCGTGCATCCCTCGCGCCGAGTCCGGTCGGAGATCGAGCGTCTCGGGCTCGACCGCGTGCTTTCCGTCGAGCGAGAGTCAGCCGAGGAACCGGTTCCGGTCGCGCTCACGGGTTGAGGGCGAGCCGCCAGTAGGTGCGGCCCCAGCCCCGCAGCTTCAGGGTGCGCTGCCATTCGGGCATCGCGTCGTCGAAGGTGACGCCGAAGCCCCGCCCGAAGCGCTCCTGCTCGGCGGAGGTGCGCTGGAACACGGCGTACCCGCCGGTGTCGATCGAGAACGCCTCGTCGAGCACCCGCAGGTGGTCGTAGGGACCGGCCGCCCAGGGATTGAAGTAGCCAGGGAGCACAAAGTTGCTCACCGG
This sequence comes from Acidimicrobiia bacterium, assembly GCA_035938395.1. Classification (GTDB taxonomy): domain Bacteria; phylum Actinomycetota; class Acidimicrobiia; order IMCC26256; family JACDBD01; genus JALZAA01. The sequence goes on along the minus strand of DASZGY010000071.1, from coordinate 46,447 downwards.
CACCACCGCGTTACCCGTGCGATCGTCAACGCTTCTGCGATGGCCTCCAGCACACCGGCGGGCGGCCGGTGTTTCCGCGTGTGATCGACCAGCGCGATGGTCCGCATTTCGCGCATCGTAGGCGCCTACCCTCCTTGCATCCCCCGAACCCGATTCTTTCTTCGCGCGTGGCGATGGCTGCTGCCGGTGGTGGCGGTCGTGTTGATCGCTGCGGCGTGCGCGCCCGGCGGCGGCACCGTCATCTCCAACTTCAGGTGCCCGGTCGACGGCTCGAGCTACACCGACGACTACGGGCCGCGCGGCAGTGGGTTCCATTACGGGATCGACATGCACGCGCCCACGGGAACTCCGATCTGGGCCGTCAAGTCCGGGAGCGTGCACTACACGCTCGAGAGCGCCGGCGGCCTGGTCGTGTACCTCTACGCCGACGACGGGAACGTCTACTACTACGCGCACATGTCGGAGATCCTCGGCGGCGGCGACCGCGGAGTCGGGCAAGGCGAGCCGATCGGTCGGGTCGGCGAGACCGGCAATGCCACCGGCCCGCATTTGCACTTCGAGATCCGCCTCGGCGGCGTGAACGGACAACACACCGATCCGTATCCCACGCTGCGCAACGCCGGCTGCTGATCGGTCGCGCCTGTTCGTCGACAACCTGAGTGGAAGCGGGAGCCGCCCCGGGGGAAGACGTGTGGGGCGACTCCCGCTCCCTGGGGTCCGATTCGGCCAAGTGCTCTCCTGGGATGGGCCCAAATCGGTTGCGTGTAGCGAAGCGTGTTGTCGCTCGACGATCAACGCGCGAACGGTAAATGGATGGTGAACGTTTGCGCTGGTCACGCCGTCCACAACGACTTGTGGAATGCGTGAGTCACGCCACTCGGGGCCGTTCGCGGCGACGACGGCGGCGCGCCCGCCCCACTCCGGCGGTTGTTCAGGCGCGAATCGGCCCGCCAGTTGCCCCCTCGGAACGCGGGCGATTCGGCGCCGGACCGGACGGTATGGTGCCCCGATGCTTTCCCAACGCAAGCGATTGCTGATCCTCGCCGTCCCCGTGGCCGCGTCCCTGGCGCTCGCCGGGCCGGCGTCGGCAGCCGGAAGTGACAAGGCGATCCTCAAGGGGGGTGTCATCACGAAGGCGGATGTCCCCGCCGAGTGGACGTCGAAGCGGAGCAACGCCAGCAGCGACGCGCTCAAAGGCCTCAAGGAATGCAAGAAGATCAACACCGCCGTCGCAGCTGCAAAGAAGGACGAGCCCCGGGCCCGGTCCCGCGAGTTCACCGATCCGGTGCCGGAGCACGCTACGACGGCCGAGAACGCTGTCTACGCCTTCCAGAACAGTAAGGACGCCGGCAAGTTCGTGTCGGCGTACAACGGGTCGGCGGCGACGGCGTGCTTCACGCGGCTCGGGACCGAGGTCGAGCGGAATCGGCCCGCCTCCACACCACCCACGGTGTCGCCGATCACGGATCTCCAAGGCGTCGGCGACCAGGCCGTCGGCTACGAGATTGCCGCCACCTTCACGCAGAACGGTGGCGAAGCGACCTTGTACATCGACTTCATCGTCGTGCGGGTCGGGCGCGCCGTCCTGGGCTTCGCCTTCACGAACGTCGGCTCCCGCATCACCCAGGGTCCCGACATCGTGAACGCGGTCGTCCAGCGGGTCGCCGCCGCCCAGAAGTAGCGGTCAGTCCCGGAACACCGGCGCGCGCTTCTCGCGCCGGGCCCGGACTGCCTCTTCGAAGTTCTCGGTCGTGAGGCGCACGTACAGCTGTGCGTGCGCCTCGGCGTCCATCTGGGAGTGCAGGCTGCCGGCGTCGAGACTCGACCACAGCATGCGCTTCGTGCTCTCGACGCCGACGCGGCTGAAGCCGATGATGCGCTCGGCCAGCTCGTAGCACCGCTCGAGAAGCTGGTCGCCCGGAACGGCGCGCGAGACGAGGCCGATGCGCTCGGCCTCGGCGGCGTCCACGTCGCGTCCGGACAGCATGATCTCGAACGCGCGCGACGAGCCGATGGCGCGCGGGAGCAGGTAGCTGATCCCGAGCTCGGTCGACGTCAGCCCGTTGTTGATGCCCGCGGCGCGGAAGTACGCGCCTTCCGCCGCCAGCCGGATGTCGGCGGCGACCGCGAGGCAGAATCCGCCGCCGATGGCGGCGCCGTTGACGGCGGCCACAACCGGTTGATGCATCCGACGCAGCGCCACGATCACGTCGTGGAGAAGCTCCATCGAGCGCTGAGCGATGGACGAGCGCGTCAGGCCGGCGATGTTCGGGATCGTCCCCGCGTCCTCGAGGTCGGCGCCGGAACAGAAGCCGTGTCCCGCCCCGGTGAGGACGACGACCCTCGTGTCGTTGTCGAGGCTCACCTCCTCGAGCGCGTCCCGCAGCGGGATCATCACGTCGAAGGCCATGGAGTTCATGCGCTCGGGCCGGTTGAGGGTCACCAGCGCGACGTGAGGTCGGGGCTTCTCGATGACGACGAAAGACATGGAAACCCGTTCTAGTCCGTCGGTCTGGTCGCCGTCGCAAGCTCGGCTCGTGCGATCGGGCTGACCCGGCGCCCGGGCCGGACGCGGTTACGTTCGGAGCAAGATGTTCCGGGGTCGTGGCTGGGTCGTGACGATCGCCGTCCTCGTGGTGGTGGCGGCCGGTGGCTATGCCGTCTTCGCGGCGACGAGAGACCACGGCGGCAATGTGCCGCCGGGATGTCGCGTCTCGCTCAACAACAAGACCTACACGCTCAGCCCCGACCAGGCGGCCCACGCGACGACGATCACCGTCGTCGGCAAACGTATGGGACTTCCCGATCACGCGGTATCAGTCGCCCTCGCCGCCGCGCTCCAGGAGTCGAGGCTGCAGAACCTCCCCCACGGCGACCGGGACTCGGTCGGGCTCTTCCAGCAGCGCCCGTCGCAAGGCTGGGGATCAGCGAGTCAGCTGTTGACACCCACCTACGCCGCGGGCGCCTTCTACCGTCACCTGGCGCGGGTCCCGGGGTGGGAGACGCTGCCCGTCACGACGGCCGCGCAACGCGTGCAGCGCAGCGCGGCGCCGTCCGCCTACGCCGGGTGGGAGCAAGAAGCACGCGCCATCGCCCAGGCCACAACGGGGGAGATTCCCGCCGGCCTGAGCTGTCGCGTCAGCGTCGGGCCGACCCCGGCATCGGGCCAGCCGATGCGTGACGCGCTGACGCAGGAGCTCGGACCTCAGACGATCGACGTGCCCTTGCCCGAGGCGCGCGGCTGGACCGTGTCGGCATGGTTGATCGGCCACGCGCCCCAGTTCGGGGTCAGCGAGGTGGGCTTCGCGGGCCGGATCTGGACCGCGTCCTCCGGCCGCTGGCTCGCTTCCGCCGTGCCCGCCGACATGACGGTCCGGGTCACCGCGGCTCGCTAGTCACGCCGCCGGCGGGATGTTCTGGTTGTGGGAGAACAGGTTCGCCGGGTCCCACGCGCCTTTGAGGGCCTGCAGCTTGGCGAACTTCTCGGGGCCGTAGGCCGCTTTCACGCGGTCCACGCCCTCGTCGCCGAGCATGTTCAGGTACTGGCGCCCGGTGGCCCACGGCTTCATGGCCGCGGAGAACTCGCGCGTCCAGGCGATGTTCCGGTCGGTCTCGGCGGGGTCCTCCCACATCGACAGGTAGTGCAGGTTCCACTCCGCGTTCCGTTCCACGAACGCGGTGGCGTCATCGGGAACGCGCGAGACGGCGCCGCCGCCGGGCATGACGATCACCTGGCTGAACGGTGAGATCGGCTTGGTGGCCCGTTCGACGAACGTGTCGATCGCCTCGTCCGGCAACTCCGAATAGAAGTCGGCGTTCCAGTAGTTCAGGCGACCGCTCGGGTTGGGGGCGTCGATCATCTGCTGCACGGCGACGTACGGCATGGGCTGGACCATGTCGAGTCCGGGCGGACCGAACTCGCGCAGCGGCCGGAACGCCTCCTCGCCCTCGGCAGGATCACCCGCGTACAGCACGACGACGCCGACGACCGGTTGGCCACGCACGGGCTCGGGCACGAACTCCTCGGGCGGTGCGGTGATGAACGCCATTCCGCCACAGACCTCGTCGGGCGCAGCGAGGATGAACTCGCGGTAGAAGCGCATCAGGTCGCCCGCCATCGGCGCCGGGTACATGAGCTGGCCGCCGAGCACGATCGGACCGACCTGGTGAAGCCGGAGATGGAACGCGGTGACCACGCCGAAGTTGCCGCCGCCGCCCCGTAGGCCCCAGTACAGGTCGGGGTTCTCGTCCTCCGACGCGATGACCTTGCGGCCGTCGGCGGTCACGAGCTCGGCCTTGACGAGGTTGTCGCACGTGAAGCCGAACTTGCGCTCGAGCCAACCGCTGCCGCTGCCCAGGGCCAGGCCTCCGATGCCGGTGTCCGACATGCGGCCGCCCGTGACGGCCAAGCCGTGCTCCTGGGTGGCGGCGTCGATCGCGCCCCACCTCGCCCCGCCCTCGACGCGAGCGATGCGTTGCTGCGGGTCGACGTCGATCCGGTTGAGCGTGCGCAGATCGACACAGATGCCGTCGTCGACCACCGCCGCGCCGGTCACGCCATGTCCGCCCCCGTACACGGAGAGCGGCAGGCCGTCTCGCCGGGCGAGATCGACGGCCGCGACGACGTCGTCCGCGCTCGTGCAGCGGGCGATCAGCGCGGGATGGCGGTCGATCATCCCGTTGAAGACGCCCCGCAGGCCGTCGTAGTCGGTCTCGCCGGGATGGACGAGCTCACCGCCGAATCCGGGGAGCTCGAAGTGCGTCGTGCGGACGTCTGCCATGCCTGCCCTCTCTTGCCGTTCCTTGGATCGAGCGAACGCTCGAGTATTCCACGCCGGCGGCGATCCCGGATCACGAGTCTCGGCACCGGCTCAGCGATTCCACAGCGGGTTCAAAGGTTCGCTTGCGACAATGGCGGCATGACGCGTCTCCGGTCCCCGCGTTCAGACAGCGGCTCGCCGCGATGGTCACGCCCTCTCGCCGCGTTCGCGGCCTTCGTCGTCGGCGCCGGGCTGGTCGGCTTCGCCGCGACGGGAGCCGGCGCCCAGAGCTCGGGTGGTGGCGTGAACGTCGGCTCCATCCAATCTTCGGTCGACCCGGCGGTGGCCATCGTCAACACGACGCTGGCCGGCGGTCAGGGTCAGGCCGCCGGTACCGGCATTGTCATCGGGTCGTCCGGTGAGATCCTGACCAACAACCACGTCATCGAGAACTCGAGCAACGTGCGCGTCCAGATCGGTGGCGCCGGACGGAGCTATCAGGCGAACGTGCTCGGCTACAACGTCGCCGAGGATGTGGCCCTTCTCAAGATCGACGGCGTCTCCGGCCTCGACACGGTGCACACCGATAGCAACGTGTCCGTCGGCGAGCCCGTGGTCGCGCTCGGCAACGCGGGCGGCCGCGGCGGAACGCCCGACGCGTCGACGGGCGCCGTGCGAGGGGTCGGCGAGACGATCCAAGTCGCAGACAGCTCCGGCTCCCAGACATTGCGCAACCTCATCCGGGTCGACGCCTCGCTCCAGCCGGGAGATTCCGGCGGCCCGCTCGTCGACGCCCAGGGCAACGTGGTCGGCATGAACACGGCGGCGAGCACCGGCGGAGGGTTCCGGCTGCGCACCGGCTCGGGCTCCGGTGAGGGCTACGCGGTGCCGATCAAGACGGCGATGTCCGTCGCCGACCAGATCAAGTCGGGCCAGGGCAGCGGCGACACCCACGTCGGCCCGCGCGCGTTCCTCGGTGTGTCGATCAGGACTGCAGGCTCGCAGAGCGGGCCGCGGAGCGGCGGCTCGAGCACGCGTTCGGGCGCGATGGTCGGCGGCGTGCAGTCCGGCTCACCGGCGGACAACGCCGGCCTCCAGCAGGGCGACACCATCACCTCGCTGGCCGGGAAGAGCGTCAGCTCGATCGAGGACCTCACCTCGGCGCTCGCGCCGCACCACCCGCGCGACAAGGTCGACGTCGGTTGGACCGACAACTCCGGCGGCCGCCACACGGCCCAGGTCACGCTCGCCTCCGGACCGCCTGCCTAGACCGGGTCGCCAGTACGCTCCCCACCGATGCCGGGGGGGTTCGATCCGTTCGATCCGGGGCAGGCCCAGCGGGCGTGGCCGCTCCTGAAGGAGCTGCGCCGTGAGGGGCCGGTCGCCCCGATCGCGGGCGGGATGCACTACGTCACCCGACACGCCGAGTGCCGCGAGGTGTTGCGCGACACGGAGGCATTCTCGAACGCGTCGGGAATGAAGGCGCCGGGCGTCGAAGTCCCGCTCGAGGACCGAATCCTCGGGGAGCTCGATCCCCCGCAGCACAGCGTCGTTCGCCGGGTGATGGTCACCGCGCTCACGCCCAAGGTCGTGCACGCCGCCGAGCCGTTCATTCGCGGCACCGCCGAGGGATTGCTCGACGGCGTGACGGTGCCGGGCCGGGCCGATCTCGTTCCGGCGTACTCGGTGCCGCTGCCCAATCGCGTCACCGTGCACCTCCTCGGGTTCCCCGCCGAGGACGCCGACACGATCGCGACCTGGGCGGGCGAGCTCATGGTGAGCGAGTTCCCCCGAACCAACCGGACCGAGCGCGGCGAAGGGTTCGCCGGCGCGTTCCCGGAGTTCGCGGGATACATCGACGAGAAGGTCGACCACCGGATGCGCGAGGTCGACCGGGGCAAAGCTGTTCCGGACGACGTGCTCACCCGGCTCGTCCAGCTCGAGGTCGACGGCGTGCGACTCACCCGCAATCAGCTGCGCGCGCTCACCCGCAACCTCATCACCGGCGGGCTTACGACGACGAGCCAGCTGCTCGGCAACCTGCTCCATCAGCTGCTCGTCACGCCCGAGCTCGAGCACACCGTCCGCGTCGAGGAGGGCTCCCTCGCCAACGCAGTCGAAGAGAGCTTGCGGATCGCACCGCCGCTGCTCTTCCTCGCCCGCGGATGCGTGCACGACACGTCGATCGGCGACTCGCCGATCGCCGCCGGCGAGCGCGTTGTCGTCGGCACCGGTTCCGCCAACCGCGACGAGCTCCTCTTCGAGGACGGTGACGAGTTCCGGGTCGACCGCCCCAACGCCGACCAACACCTCACGTTCGGCTACGGGCCTCACGTGTGCCCCGGCGCGGCAATGGCCCGGATCGTCGCCCGCATCGGGATCGCCACGTTCCTCGAGCGGTTCCCGCCCGGCTCCGTGCGCCTCGCCGAGGGTTACGAGTTCGAGAACGTGCCGACGTTCTTCGAGATCGGACCCCGCAGCCTGCCGGTCGACACCGGCGTGGCGTGACCCCCGACGGGAGCGCGCGCCCGCTGCACTATGTCGAGGTCGGCGCCGGGCCGACGATCGTGCTGCTCCACGGTTACGGCATGCAACCGGCGACGTACCTGCCGATGGCGCGCTTGCTCGCCGACCGGGCGCGCGTCGTCATCCCCGACCTGCTCGCACTGCCGGAACGCTGGACGTTCGATCACGCGCTCGACTGCCTCGAGCTCACGCTCGGCGAGATCGGCGTCGAGCAGGTGAGCCTGCTCGGGCACTCGTTCGGCGGCGGGCTCGAGCTCGGGCTGGTGTGCCGGTCGCCGGCGCGGATCGTGGAGTGCGTCTTCAGCGACACGCTCGGCGTGCACCGCGGGCTCTCGTTGGCCCGGGAGGCAGTGCACCCGTTCGGAATCGTTCGCATGGCGACGGCTCCAGCGGTGTCGTCGTTCTCCCGCTCGTGGGCGACCCATCCGCTCCAGCTGGCGGCGGCGGCCCTCTGGGCGTTCCGCAGCGACCGCTTGTCCGAGATCGACATCTGCGCCGCCTTGGGCCTGCCGTGCCACGTGCTGTGGGCCGAGCGGGACACGATCCTCTCCCGCAAGGACGGGCGGGAGTTCGCCCGACGTCTCCACGCGACGTTCACCGTCGCCAAGCGGCCGCCCGGGTACGGACCCATCGATCACGATTGGATGTTCGACGACCCCGAGCTGTTTGCGCAGCATCTGAGCGCGCTCGGCCTGCGGGCACTGTCCGCGACATAGCGCCGGGGTCAGCGCACGAGGCGGGGCAGGATTGCAGCCGCCACGGTCACGCCGAGCACGAGCGCGAACACCAGCACGCCGAAGTCGATGAGCAGGTTGCCGGGCGTGCCGAGCAGCAGGCGCCGCAGGGCGTTCACCTCGTAGCTCAGCGGGTTGATCACGCTGAACGCCCGGATCCACGGTGGCATGAGGGAGACCGGGTAGAGGGCGTTGGACGCGAAGAACAACGGCATCGTGATCGCCTGCCCGATCCCCATGAGACGCTCCCGCGTCATCGCGAGCCCCGCGATCGTCAGCGACAGGGTGGCGAAGAAGGCCGACCCGAGCACGACCGCGAGGGCGGCCGCGAGAAGCAGGAGCGGGTTGGCCGTGAAGTGGACGCCGAGGATCCTCGCCAGGACCAGGATCACGATGACCTGGCTGAAGGCGCGGATCGACGCCGCGAACGCCTTGCCCGTCACGAGCGCGGCTCGCGGCGTCGGCGTGACGAGGAGCTTGGCGAGCACGCCGGCGTCGCGCTCCCAGATCACCTGGATGCCGTAGAACACGGCCACGAACATCCCGGATTGGGCGAGGATGCCGGGCGTCAGGAAGTCCAGGTAGTCGATGTGCCCGGTCGGGATGGCGTGGAGGCGGTCGAACGTCACGCCGAAGATCAGCAGCCACAGCGCGGGCTGGATCGCGCGGGTGAGGAGCTCGGTGCGGTCGTGGCGGATCTTCTGGACCTCGACGAGGCAGAACGTCGCGATGCGGCTGCCGAGCCACTTCCAGGCGGGCGGGCTGGGCGGCAGGGTGATGGCGGCGTCAGCCGAGTCGGCGTGCGACGCGCCGCGTGCTACGAACGTCACGGAGCTCCCCTCCTTCCTCGAGCGAGTCGCCGGCGTAGAAGCGGAACACGTCCTCGAGCGTCGCCTCGGGCCCGAGGCGCGCTTCGAGCTCGGTCGGCGTGCCCACGGCGCGAATGCGGCCGCGGTGCATCAGCGCCACCCGATCGCAGAGCTCTTCGGCTTCTTCCATGTAGTGCGTTGTGAGGAGAACCGTGATCCCGTCCGCCTGGAGCAAACGCAGGCGCTCCCACACCGTGTCGCGCCCGACGGGGTCGAGCCCGATCGTCGGCTCGTCGAGGATCAACACCCGGGGCCGGTTGACCAACGCCTGCGCGAGCTCGAGGCGGCGCACCATGCCCCCGGAGAAGGTCGACGCGAGGCGGTCGACGGCGTCGTCGAGGTTCATCACATGGAGCACCTCGGCGACACGGTCGGCACGCTCTCGCCGTGGCACGTCGAAGAGCCGGGCGAACATCGCGACGTTCTCGCGACCGGTCAACTGGCCGTCGGCCGACAGCTGCTGCGGTACGTAGCCGATGAGACGGCGCGCCTGCATCGGTGACTGCGACACGTCGAGACCGAGGATCTGCGCTCCGCCCTCGACGACGGGCAGCAGCGTGGTGAGGATGCGGATGGTCGTCGTCTTGCCCGCACCGTTGGGACCGAGCAGCCCGAACATCTCGCCCGTCCGGACATCGAGGTCGACGCCGTCGACCGCCACGTGATCACCGAAGCGGTAGCGCAGGCCCGTGCACGCGATGGCCGGCCCGGATGCGGGGGCCGCGCTCACTCCTCGTGCCCGAGCAGCCAGGTCAACCGCTCGAGCGCCGGGATGGCGCGGTCGATCGCCTCGCGGTCCACGGGTTCGAGGTCGTTGAGCGCGGTCCCTATCACGTGCGCCCGGCGATCGCGCCACGCGGCGCGCCGCCGCGACGCGGCCGGCGTCGCTTCGAGACGGGCGGCGCGCCCGTCGCGCTCGTCGCGGGTCCGGGTGAGGAGGCCGGCGTCGGTGAGGCTGCCGACGAGCGTGCTCACCGTGTTGGGCGCGAGGCGGAGGTACTCGGCCGCGTCGCGGACACCGATGCCGGGGTTGTCCACGACCGTTCGGAGCAGCTCGACCTGCGACGGCGACAGCGGGGCGTACGGCCAGTCGCTCCGGATCGTGCGCCGGGTGACGCGCCGAAGGTCGCTGACGGCCTTGGCGAGGCGGTCGGCCTCGTCGGTGATCGCAGCCGGCGGCTCGGCGGGCGGGGCGTCGGTCCGGGGCATGAAGCGACTATAGCTCTGTAGCAGAGGTATTTCCCGGGCGCCCTCAGTTGGCCGCATTCTCGGCACCGACAGCGAGCGCCTCGGCGAACTCGTGCTCCTCGGGCGGCTCGGCCGCCCGGGCAGGCAGGAACCGGGCGGCGACGAATGCCGCGCCGAGCACGACCGCGACTGCGCACAGGTACGTGATCCGCATCGACGACAAGAACGCTCCGCTGGCTACCTCCCGGAGCCGCACCGCGGAGCCCGCAGGGAGGTGCTTCGCCACCTGGAGCGACGTGCCGATCGAGTCACGCGCCGCGTGCGCGACGCCGGTGGGCAGGCCCCGTGCCGCATCGAACGTGGCGTGGTACTGCGAGGCGAAGATGCTGCCGAGAACGGCCACCCCGAGCGCGCCGCCAGTCTGGCGGGTGGTGTCGTTCACGGCGGACCCGACGCCGGCCCGGGTGGTCGGGAGCGAGCCCATGATCGATTCCGTGACCGGCGCGACCGTCAGGCCCATGCCCATCCCGTACACGAGCCGCACTCCGAATCCGAGTGCAAACGACGACATGATCGTGTCGGAGGCGTAACACGCCATTGCGGCGGCGACGACCAGCAGGCCGAACACCACGACTCGCTTCGTCCCCAGGCGGTGGACGAATCGGGGCGCGACCGGGGAGCCGACCATGAGCCCGAGCGCGACCGGCGTGAGCATGAGTCCCGACTTCAGCGCGCTGTAGCCGAGGACGAACTGGAAGTACTGGGTGAGCAGGAACGTGGAGGCGAAGAGCGCGAAGTACGCGAGCGTGATGGTCGCCGACGCGGCCGAGAACCGCGGGTTGCGGAAGAAGCGCACGTCGAGCATCGGACGCGGCGTGTGCGCCTCCCACGCTGCGAAGAGACCGATGAACACGAGCCCGATCAAGAAGCTTGCGAGTACGTCCGGTGCGACCCAGCCGTGATTCGGCACCTCGATGATCGCGAACAACAGCGCAACGAGCCCCGCGATCGACAGGACCGCGCCGATCGGATCGAGCGGGCTCTCCTCGCGCGCGCTCGTGTTGGGGACCAGCCACCGCGCCAGGACGAAGGTGGTCGCGCACACCGGCACGTTGATGAGGAACACCGAGCCCCAGCCGAACCGCTCGACGAGCAATCCGCCGACCACGGGGCCGATGGCGATTCCGATACCCGCCACCCCCGCCCACACGCCGATAGCGCGGGCGCGCTCGGCGGGGTCGCGGAAGGTGTTCGTCAGGATCGACAAGGTCGTCGGGAAGATGAACGCGCCGCCGACACCCATGAGGGCGCGGGCGGCGATGAGCATCCCCGGTGAGCTCGCCGTCGACGCCAGCGCCGAGAACACGCCGAACCACGCCAGCCCGAACAACAGCGTCCGGCGCCGTCCGTACCGGTCCCCGATCGAGCCCGCCGTGAGGAGCAGGCACGCGAAGACGATCGTGTACGCGTCGACCATCCACTGCAGCTGTGACCCGGACGCGTCGAGCGCACGCACGATCGACGGGAGCGCGACGTTGAGGATCGTGTTGTCGACGCCGATCACGACGACGCAGAGCGAGAGCACGCCGAGGACCCACCACCGGCGGTCGTGGCCGGCATCGGGCGCGTCCGGGCGCCCGGGCTCGGGTGTCTGAGGAGGCCGTTCGGCGACGGTGGTCAGCTGCGTTCCGGGGAGGGAGGTGGTAGTGTTAACTATCTAGTTAGTACACCTTACCCGCCCAGCCGAGCCGAGGCAAAGCCGGACATGCCCGAGACCGCAGCACGCAGGAAGCCGGACGCAGGCGACGAGGAGCCCGAGCGGTCCCGCCTCCGGGACCCGGAGGGGACGCGCAAGCGGATCCTGGCCGCCGCGCTCCAGGAGTTCTCGGCCAAGGGGATCGACGGCGCCCGCGTCGACGCCATCGCGGAGCGGGCCGGCACGAACAAGCGGATGCTCTATTACTACTTCGGGTCGAAGGACGACCTCTTCCGCGCCGTCCTGGCCCAACGGCTGGCCGAGCGGGCGCCGACGGCGCGTGAGCGGGACCGCACCGGGCCCGGGCGGATCGTCGATCTCCAGGATCGCCTCGAGGGCTCGATGGACTACGTGCGGCTCCTGATGTGGGAGGGGCTCGAGCGCGGTCGCCGTCGCCAGGTCGAGCAGGAGCTCCTGCGTCAGGACTCGCTCACGGCATGGTGCGACGACGTGCGCGAGGCGCAGCGCCGCGGCGACCTTCCCGACGACCTCGACGCCGAGCAACTCGTCCTGTCGGAGCTGGCGCTGGTGATGTTCCCGTTCGCGTTCCCGCAGATCACCCGGCTCGTCACGGGCAAGCTCCCGACCGACCCCACGTTCAAGGCCGAGCGACGCGCCTTCCTGGACCTGCTGACGGCGCGCCTCGACGCCTAGCGCTCGGGCTCGCCTTCTTCGTCGTCCGGATGGCGGACGACCGCGACCGACCGCTCGGGATGGTCGAAGTCGATCACCACTTCGAGGTCGCGGGGCGGCGCGCCCGGCGCCTCGTTGACGATCGTGACTTCTTCTTTCTCGGGGCGACCCTCGAGCGCGTCGCGTAGACCGAGGAGCCCGGCGGCGACGACAGCTCCCGTGGCCGAACGTCGAAAGCGGTCGACCGGTCGGCCGTCCGCGTCGGTGCCTTCGACTTCGTCGTCGACACCTTCGACGTCTTCAGCGTCGTCCCGATGAGAGTCATCCACACCCCCAGCGTATGACCGATCTCGTCGCCGCGGGCCTAGCCTGCCCGTGGATCACGGGGGTGAGCCATGAGCGAATGGGCGGAGTTCGGCGGTGTCATCGGCAGGTATCGCAACGAGTCGACACCGTGGTGGCCGGACCCGGTACGAGCGCCGGCGGGGGCGCCGAACGTGCTGGTGGTGCTCCTCGACGACGTCGGGTTCGCGCAGCTCGGCTGCTTCGGCTCCGACATCGCAACGCCGACGTTCGACCGGCTGGCGGCGAACGGCGTGCGCTATACGAACTTCCACACCACCGCGCTGTGCTCCCCGACGAGAGCCTGCGTCCTCACCGGGCGCAACCATCACAAGGTCGGCATGGGACGGATCACCGACCTCGCCACCGGCTTCCCCGGCTACCACGCCCGAATCGGCAAGGAGCACGGCTTCCTCTCCGAGATGCTCGGACCGCTCGGGTACGGCGCGTACGCGGTCGGGAAATGGCATCTCACGCCGGACGACGAGCGGCATCTCGGTGCCTCCCGGGCCCGGTGGCCGCTGCAGCGGGGCTTCGACCGCTTCTACGGCTTCTTCGGGGGCGAGACACATCAATTCGCGCCGTCGCTCGTGCACGACAGCCACCGGGTGGCGCCGCCGCGGTCGTGGGAGGACGGCTATCACCTCAGCGAGGACATCGCCGACCGGGCGATGGAGTTCGTCGCCGATCTCGACGCCGTCGACCCCGACAAGCCGTTCTTCCTCTATCTCTGCACGGGCGCGTGCCATTCCCCCCATCACGCGCCGCCGGAGTGGATCGAGCGCTATCGGGGCCACTTCGACGCCGGCTGGGACGCGTGGAGGGAGGCGACCTTCGCCCGCCAGCAGGAGCTCGGCCTGCTCCCGGAGGGCACCGAGCTGTCGCCACGCCCGGAGTGGGTGCCGGCGTGGGACTCCCTCCCGCCCGACGAGCAACGCGTGGCGGCGCGTTTCATGGAGTGCTTCGCCGCCTTCCTGAGCCACGCCGACCATCACGTCGGACGCGTGCTCGACTTTCTCGCCGAGATCGGACGGCTCGACGACACACTCGTGTTCGCGCTCTCGGACAACGGCGCGTCGTCGGAGGGCGGGGTGCACGGCTCCGTCAACGACGCTCGTCCGTGGAACCTGGCCGGCAGCCCGGTCGCGGAATCGGTCGCCCGCATCGACGAGCTCGGCGGACCACGGGTGCACAACAACTACCCGTGGGGTTGGACGGTGGCGGGCAACACCCCGTTCCGGCGTTGGAAGCGCGAGGTGCACGAGGGCGGCGTCGCCGATCCGCTGATCGTGTCGTGGCCTGCCCGCATCGGGGCGCGGGGCGAAGTGCGCCGGCAGTACGTGCACGCCATCGACCTGGCGCCGACCGTCCTCGACGTGCTCGGCGTTCCGGCCCCCGACGAGATCGACGGTGTCGCGCAGACGCCGATCGACGGGGTGCCGTTCACGCGCACGTTCGACGACGCGGGTGCGCCGAGCGGGCGGGACACGCAGTATTACGAGATGTTCGGCTGCCGGGCCCTGTATCACGACGGCTGGAAGGCAGTCGTCTACCACCCGATCTTCGACCAGTCGGTGCCGTACGCCGACGACGACGCGTGGGAGCTGTACCACGTCGCCGAGGACGCGTCGGAGTGCCACGACGTCGCCGCCGAGCATCCGGAGAAGCTACGCGAGCTCGTCGCGCGGTGGTGGAGCGAAGCGGAGAGGAACCTCGTGTTGCCGCTCGACAACTCGCCGTTCGACCGCATCTTCGGCGACGACCGGCCGGGCATCGACGGGCGCCGCCGCTACGTGTACTACCCCTTCGCGGGACCGGTCACCGAGGAGGCGGCCGTCAACGTGCGCAACCGCTCGCACCGCATCACGGCCGAGCTCGAGGTGCCCGCCGGCGGCTCCGAAGGGATCCTGCTCGCGCAGGGGTCGGCGCTCGGCGGGTACGTCTTCTTCGTGCTGGGCGGCCGGCTGCACTACGTGCACAACTTCGTCGGCCTCGAGGAACACCGAATCACGTCGTCGACCGAGCTCACGCCGGGGCCGCACACGGTGGCGTTCCGGTTCGACAAGACCGGCGAGCACCAGGGTCGCGGCAGCCTGCTGGTCGACGGCGAGGAGGTCGGCGCGGGCGACATCCCGCGGTTCACGCCGGCGCGCTTCTCGATCACCGACGCCGGCCTGTCCTGCGGCTACGACTGGGCCATGCCGGTCGTCGACGACTACCGCGCCCCGTTCCGCTTCACGGGCCGGCTCCACCGCGTGATCGTCGACGTCGACGGCCAGCCCTTCGTCGACGCCGAAGCCGAAGCCGACCTGGCCCTGCGCGCGCAGTAGCGGGTGCCTCCTGCTTCTCGGCAGCAAAACCGTCGCAGAGCGTTCCTTTCGCTGCCGAGAACGGGGACGGTCAGGCGGGGAAGCGCAACCGGATGCGTGTGCCGCCGTCGGCTGGGGTCTCGACGGCGATGGCGGCGCCGTGCTGGTCGGCGACCTGACGGACGATCGCGAGCCCGAGGCCGGATCCCGGCGTGCCCCGGGCGCTTTCGGCGCGCCAGAAGCGGTCGAACACCAACGGGACGTCCTCGGGGGCGATGCCCGGGCCGTGGTCGCGCACGACAATCTCGCCTTCGCGCACCGCCACGTCGACCCGACCGCCGGCCGGGCTCCACTTGCCGGCGTTGTCGAGGAGATTGCTGACGGCGCGCTCGATCCGGTTGCCGGCGCCACGCACGATGCTCGGCGTGAGATCGGTGACGAAGCGCACGTCGGGCTGGTGGAACGACGCCTCCTCGACCGCGCCGGCCACGATGCGGTCGAGTTGCACGTCACCGATCTCGTCGTCGATCGGCTCGTCGCCGCGGGCGATCTCCATCATCCCGCCGATCATCGCCGACACCTCGACGATCTGCGCGTTGACGTCCCGCACGAGCCGTTCCCGGTCGGCGGTATCGAGGCTGTCGTTGCGCACGAGGACCTCGATGTTCGTGCGCAGGCTCGTGAGCGGCGTACGCAGCTCGTGCCCGGCGTCGGCCGCGAGGCGCCGTTGCGCCCGCTGCGACTCGTCGAGCGCTTCGAGCATCGCGTTGAAGCTCCCCGCCAGCCGGCCGACCTCGTCGTTCCCGGTCGTCTCGATCCGGCGTGACAGGTCACGAGTCTCGGCGACGTCCTCCACCGCCGAGGTCAGCCGCCGGACCGGGCGGAGCGCGGCCCGCGCCACGACGAAGCCGAGCACGGCGGCCACGAGCACGCCGACCAGCGCCGTCACGAGCAGCGCCAATCTCATGTCGCTGACGACGGCGTTGGTCTCCGTGAGCGGGCGAGCGACCTGGAGCGCCATGTTCCGGCTGAATCGCGTCGTGTAGACGCGGAGGGGCGTCCCGTCCACGTCGACGTCGGCGAAGAACGGGTCCCTCGCTCCCGTCGCAACCTCGGTTGTCCCGTCGATCAGCGGAATAGGGGTCGTCTCCGGACCGGTCCGGACCTGCCCCCCGCCGTCGACGACCTGCACGAGGCCGCCCGCGCCTCCGAGCGGAGGGGGACGAACGACGAGGTCGTTGCCGTTCGGCCCGACCTGGTTCGGCGCGGCGGCGCCGGGGCGGTTCCGCTCGCGCACGAGAGCGTTGGCCCGGTCGCGCAGTGTTCCGTCGACTTCGCTGTGCAGCTCTCCCCGCGTCCGGGCATACACGAAGAACGCGGCGGCGGTCACCGCGACCGCGACCGCCAGCGCCGCCGCCAGGACCAGCCGGGTGCGCAGGCTCATTGCTCGCGCAGGACGTACCCGACGCCGCGCACGGTCTGGATGAGCCTCGGCTCGCCGCCCGCCTCGGTCTTGCGACGGAGATACCCGACGAAGACTTCGAGGGAGTTCGAGTCGGGCCCGAAGTCGTAACCCCAGACCCGCTCGAAGATCACCCTCCGAGGCAGGACGACGCGTGGATTGCGGGCGAGGAGCTCCAGCAGCGCGAACTCGGTGCGCGTGAGCTCGAGCGCGCGCCCGCCGGACGTGACCTCGCGCGTGCTCGGGTCGAGGCGAAGGTGCGCGTACTCGAGGACGCCGCTGGCGTCGGCCTCGGTCCGTCGCAGCAACGCCCGCAGTCGCGCCAGCAGTTCGTCGAGCGCGAACGGCTTGACCAGGTAGTCGTCGGCGCCGGCGTCGAGCCCGGCGACGCGCTCGCCGACGGCGTCCCGTGCCGTCAGCATGAGCACGGCGGTGCCGTCACCGGCGGCGCGCATACGCCGGCACACCTCGAGGCCGTCGAGATCGGGCAGCCGGAGGTCGAGGACGACGGCGTCGGCGGGATCGTCGTGTTGCCGCTCGAGCGCCGGGAACCCGGCCCCGACGGCGTCGACGACGTATCCCTCGATGCGCAACGCCCGTTCGAGCGAGTCGAGCACCGCCGGGTCGTCGTCGACGACGAGCACGCGCATCGGCCAAGTCTGGCCCGGGAACCTGAAGGGCTTGTGAAACCCCGCTCGGCCCCGGGCCGACTTGGTCATGGGTCCTTACGTGCTGGAGCTGTCGGGCGGACCACCCGGGCCGCCGCCGTCCGGCGGTGCGCCTGCGCCGCGATCCTTCGGCGGGCCGTCGTTGACCAGCTTGGTGATGCGGTCCTTCAGACCCGACTTGCGCTGGGTCGCCTGGTCGGCGGTGAGCTTGCCGTCCTTGACCTGCTGGTCGATGTGCGCGGTCGCGTCGGCGACCATGGCGTCGATCACCTTCTGCACGTCGACACCCTGGTCCTTGGCGACCTGGGCGAGAGTCTTGCCGTCCTTGAGCTTCGAACGGAGGTCGTCCGCGCTCAGGTTCAGCGCCTTGGCCGCCGCGTCGAGCTTCGGACCGTGCTCGCCCTTGGGCTTGCCCTCGTTGACGAGCTTGGTGACGTGATCCTGGAGGTTCGACTTGCGCTGGTTCGCCTGGTCGGCGGTGAGCTTGCCGTCCTGGACGGCCTGGTCGATGTGCGCGGTCGCGTCGGCGACCATGGCGTCGATCACCTTCTGCACCTCGACACCCTGGGCCTGGGCGACCTGGGCGAGGGTCGTGTTGTTGTCCAGCTTCGATCGCAGGTCGTCGACGCTCAGGTTCAGCGCCTGGGCGGCGGCATCGAGCTTCGGTCCGTGCCCACCGGGAGGCTGGTTGTTGCCGGTCTGGGCGCCCGCCACAGCGGTGACGGCGATGCTTTGACCGACGACGCCGCCGCCGGCGAGGGCCGCCACTACGGCGGTGGCGGCAACCACTCGAGAGGCCCTGAGCTTGGAGCGCATGAGAATCCCTTCAGTCGGGGGGTTGGTCGGCGCAGTCTCGGGGGCGGGCCTGAACGGCACCTGAACGCGAGCTATGAGTTCGCCCAAGACCTACGCTGCGCCCCGGAGGGCACGAGGGCAGCACCACGCCGGATCCCCGCATGGACTGGTTCGAGGCGCCCGAGTACTGGTTGAGCCGCTTCGTGTTCGAGCGCGCGCTCGGCGTCGTCTACCTCGTCGCGTTCCTCGTCGCCGTCAACCAGTTCCGCCCGCTGCTGGGCGAGCGCGGCCTCCTCCCGGTGCCGCGCTTCGTGCGCATGGTGCGGTTCCGGGAGGCGCCGAGCCTGTTCCAGCTCCGCTATTCGGATCGGCTCTTCTCCGTCGTCGCGTGGGCGGGCGTCGTGCTGGCGGCCTCCGTCATCGTCGGACTGCCGCAGTCCGGCCCCATCTGGGCGTCGATGCTCGTGTGGCTGGCGCTGTGGGCGCTGTACGTGTCGATCGTCAACGTCGGCCAGACCTTCTATTCGTTCGGCTGGGAGTCGCTGCTGTGCGAGGTCGGCGCGCTCGCGATCCTGCTCGGCGACGCGCGCACTGCCCCGCCGATCCTGCTCGTGTTCCTGATGCGATGGCTGCTGTTCCGGCTCGAGTTCGGCGCCGGGCTGATCAAGCTCCGCGGCGACCGGTGCTGGCGGGACCTGACGTGCCTCCACTACCACCACGAGACCCAACCCATGCCGAACCCGTTGAGCTGGTTCTTCCACCACCTCCCCGGGCGCGCGCACAAGGTCGAGGTTCTCGCGAACCACTTCGCGCAGCTCGTCGTGCCGTTCTTCCTGTTCACGCCGCAGCCGGTCGCCGGCGTCGCGGGCGGGATCATCGTCTTGACGCAGTCGTGGCTGATCCTGTCGGGCAACTTCTCGTGGCTGAACTTCCTCACGATCGTGCTGGCGATCTTCGCGTTCAGCGACGCGGCTCTCGGGCACGTGCTGCCGTTCGACCGTCCTCACCTCGTCGCGACGCCGCACTGGTACGAGGGGCTCGTGATCGCGCTCACGGTGCTGGTTGCCGTCCTGAGCTACTGGCCGATCCGCAACATGCTGTCGCGCCGCCAGCTCATGAACTTCAGCTTCAATCGCCTCCATTTCGTCGGCGCGTACGGCGCGTTCGGTCACATCACCAAGGAGCGCTACGAGATCATCCTCGAAGGCAGCGACGGCACGGCACGGTCCGAGACGTGGAAGGCGTACGAGTTCAAAGGGAAGCCGGGCGACCCGAAGCGCCTGCCACCCCAGGTCGCGCCGTACCACCTCCGTCTCGACTGGCTCATGTGGTTCGCCGCCATGGGCCCTCCCGACCGCTATCCGTGGGTCGTCCAGCTCGTCGGACGACTCCTGGAAGGCGACAAAGCGACGCTCAAGCTCTTGCGCCACAATCCGTTCCCGGACGCGCCGCCGGCACTCGTGCGCGCCCGCTTGTACCGCTACCGGTTCACGAGCCGCGCCGAGCGGCGCGAGACGAGGGCGTGGTGGGCGCGGACGCCGGTCGCGATGTGGCTTCCGCCGCTCGCGCTCGACTCGACCGGCGCGCTCACGACTTCGGCAATCCATTAGAGGTTCGTAGGTTGCACACGCCGTGTCGATAGGTAGCCGCCCTAGGCTCCACTGCCATGTCCGAGCACGTCCACGTCCACGCGCCCCACGAGCTCAGCGAGTCGAAGGGGGAGTCGACGACAAGGAGCGAGCGCGTGCTCGAGCTCATCGCGACGATCCTCCTGTCCCTCGCGACGTTGGGCATCGCGTGGAGTGGGTACCAGGCGGCGCGCTGGAACGGACGGCAGGCGCGCGAGTATGCCCAGGCGAACACGGCCCGTTCGATGGCGAACCGCGCCGCCACGATGGGCGACCAGGCACGAACCCAGGACCTCCTGAACTTCAATCGCTGGCTCGAGGTCACGACCAGCAACCAGCCGGCGCTGGCCGACCTCTATCAACGCCGCTTCCGGCCCGAGTTCTTGCCGGCGTTCCAGGCGTGGCTTGCGCAGGACCCGCTCAACAACTCGGCGGCGACGCCGAGCCCGTTGCTCGTGCCGCAGTACCACGTCGCCGATCTCGAGAGGTCAGACCGACTGGAGCGCCAGGGCACCCGACACTTCGAGAACGGGAAGCAGGCAACGGAGCACACGGACTCGTACGTGCTGTCGACGGTGTTCTTCGCGTCGGTGCTGTTTTTCGCCGGGATCTCGATGAGATTTGTCTGGCAGAGGATGCGCATCACTGTGCTCGTCCTCGCGACTCTCACGCTCGCCTACGGGGTCGTGCAGATCGCAACCCTTCCGATTCTGTAGGCCGCCGACGCCGGTAGCCTGCCGGCGTGACGGATTGGAACTTCGCGGCCGTGTGGGGCGGCATCGCGGCGGCGACGCCGGAGCGAGAGGCCATTGTCTGCGGTCACCGGCGCGTCACGTTCGGCCAGTTCGACGACCGGGCCCGGCGGCTCGCCTGGCACCTCGCCCAGGAGGCCGAGCTCGAGCGCGGCGACAAGGTCGCCATCGACGCGCTCAACTCCCCCGAGTATCTCGAGACGTTCTTCGCCGCGCTGAAGCTCGGCTGCGTACCCGTGAACGTCAACTACCGCTACCTCGCCGACGAGGTGCACTACGTCGTCGACAACTCCGACGCCAAGGCCGTCGTCCACGGCCCCGACTTCACCGCCACGGTCAAGAAGGCGCTGAAGCGGATCCAGAAGCCGTGGCGGCCGTCCCGGTTGGAGATCGGCGAAGAGTACGAGGCGGCCCTCGCGGCCGCGCCGCCCTCCGCCGAATGGGAGCCTGCGCACCAGCCGTCGGGTGACGACCTGATCTTCCTCTACACCGGCGGGACCACGGGCATGCCCAAGGGCGTCATGTGGCGCAACGACGACCTGTACGTCTCGCTCTGGCGGATGGGCCGGCCCGGCACGGATCCGCCCGACCCGATCGCGGCCGTGCGCGACGGCAAGCGCGCCGGCACGTGCCTGCCGGCATGCCCGCTCATGCACGGCACCGGCCTGTTCATCGCGCTGTCGACGCTCAGCGGAGGCGGCTCGGTGGTCGTGATCGACGCGCCCGGGCTCGACCCGGCCCGCGTATGGACCGAGGTCGAGCGCAACGGGGTCGAGGTGCTCACGATCGTCGGCGACGTGTTCGCCCGCCCGCTCCTCGCCGCCCTGGACGCCGAACCGAGCCGCTGGGACCTCTCGTCACTGCGGGCGATCACCAGCTCCGGCGTCACTTGGAGCCCGGAGGCCAAGGCCGGGCTCCTCCGCCACGTCCCCCAGGTCACGCTGTTGGACTCGCTCGGCGCGTCCGAGGGCATGGCGAGCCGCCAGGCCGCCACCGCGGACGACGCCGAGATCAAGGCGGCCCGGTTCGCCGTCAACGAACGGGTCAAGGTGTTCCGGGAGGGCTCCGGCGAGGAGGTCACACCGGGGAGCGACGAGATCGGGTTGCTCGCCGTGGGCGGGCGCATCCCGGTCGGCTACTGGCGCGACCCCGACAAGACGGCGCAGACGTTCCGGGTGATCGACGGCCGCCGGTACGCCCTCGCCGGCGACTACGCCCAGGTCGACGCGGACGGAACGATCCGGCTGCTCGGGCGGGGCTCGGCGTGCATCAACACCGGCGGCGAGAAGGTGTACCCGGAGGAAGTCGAGCTCGCGCTGCGCAGGCACCCGAGCGTGTTCGACTGCGTGGCCGTCGGTGTACCCGACGATCGCTTCGGCGAGATCGTCGTCGCGATCGTGCAGGTGACCGAAGGCCATTACCTCGACGAGGCCGAGCTCGACGCGTGGTGCCGGAACAAGCTCGCCGGCTTCAAGAAGCCGCGGCGGTTCCTGTTCGTCGACTCGCTCGAGCGCAACGCTGCCGGCAAGGCGAACTACGAGATGTTGCGGAAGTTGGCGGCGGCGAGACTCGGCCAATAGGGTCCGGCCCGATTTGGGTGCCGGCACACAAGAGTGCCGGGAAGAAAGGACAGCTCCAGTGCGCAAGCTCGGGTTTCTCGTTGCGCCGTTGGCAGTCGGCGCGCTCATCGGTGTCGTTCCCGCCGGGGCAGGGGCTCAGGCGCAGCCCACGCCCGACGTCACGTCTTTCTGCGACGCGGGGCTGAAGGTCGATCAGGCCTTCGCGGCCGCGGGCCAGAGCAACAAGGCCCCGACCAAGAAGCAGCAGCAGGCGATCGAGCAGGCGCTAGCGCAGGCGGCCAACGTCGCGCCGGCGGAGATCGCCGCCGACGTGCAATCGATCCAGGGGCTGATTCAGACCGCCTTGCAGAGCCAGCAGGATCCCTCGCAGAACCCGACCTTCGAGCAGAACCTGTCGTCGATCAACCAGTACCGGTACAACTCGTGCGGCTACAACCAGGTGCAGGTCACGGGCATCGAGTACGAGTTCCAAGGCCTACCGAAGACGCTGCCGGCCGGCAAGACCGCCATCCAGCTCACCGACGCCGGCGCCGAGTTGCACATGCTCGATCTGTTCCGGATCAAGACCAAGGACTCGCTCAAGAAGCTCCTGGCTCTTCCGCAGAAAGAGGTGGCGAAGAAGGTCCAGGACCTCGGGTCGGCCGACGTGACGACGCTGGGCGGCACGGCGTACGTGTTCGCCGACCTCAAGCCCGGCCGCTACGGCGCCGCGTGCTTCTTCCCGGTGGGAGCGACCAGCCTCGCCGCCCTGCAGAGCGCCAAGGGCGCTCCGCACTGGAAGGAAGGCATGTACCAGGAGGTCAAGGTCCAGGCCGGGACCTCGACCACCGGCTAACCGAGCTGGCGGACCGCGTTGTCGATGGCGTCGGCGAAGCGGCGCCCACCGGCCGAATAGCCCGAGCCCGATGTCGCGAAGTGCTTCCCGTCGGACGCGCGCACTCTGATGCGCCCGTTGATGCAGCCTTGTATCGACCCTTCGTCGGCGAGGCACGGCAGCGTGTCGGTGTACGCGCCGTCGGCGAGCACGGCCTCGCCGGCATCGACGAACTTCGGCTCCGACGAGTAGAGGCCGAGGGTGGCGGGAGCCTGGTCGCGGAACGCCGGCGCGCCGACCCACAGGATCGGCGCGTCCACGCGCCGCTTGAGACGGGCCATGTCGGCCTCGTACTTCGCGCGGACCTGGTCTGGAGTCTGGTAGCCCTGCATGCACGGCGTCAGGTCGTTGCCGACGAACTCGACCACCATCACGCTGGGCTGCTCGACGGTTGCGGCGCGCGCCATCTTGTCGACCCAGTCGCACAGCGCCGTGCCGCCGAACGCGCGGACCTGGTCCGTGCTCCGCAGGTAGGGCGACGCCTGCTCGATGAGGCTGTCGCCGTACACGAGCACCGGGCCGCGTGACTTCGACGGGGTCGACCGCGCCGTCGACGAGGACGACGACGACGACGCGAACCACGCGAACGCGGCCAGCGCGACGACGATCGCGACCACGACAACGCCCCGCTTCATCGAGAACACGCTAACGGCGCCGGATGACGATCCGGCCGCGGCGGAGGACTTGAAACCAATTGTTTCCTGCCCGTTCGTGCCCGTGTTGGGCAAGTTCAGGCTACTCCGTCTTCTGAAAACTCCGGACTGCGAGCGCGAGCATCGCGATGCCCAGCGAGAGCACTATGAGCACTTCCGTCCAGATCGGGACGACCCAGCCGTTGATCGTCAACGGCGCGGCGTCGTGCTCGCCCAGCATCACCCGCCGGATCGGGTCGATGCCGTACGTCGCGGGATTGAGGCGGGTCACGACGGCCAGCCAAGTCGCCAGCCCCGCCAGCGGGAAGATCGCGCCCGACAGGAAGAGCATCGGGTTCACGACGAGACCCATGACCATCTGGAAGCTCTCCATGCGCTGCATGCGGCTGGCGATCACGATGCCGAACGCCGTCAACGCGAACGCGAGCAGCATGAGCAGCGGGATCACCTCGATGATCTGCAGCGCGCTGAGGTGGACGCCGACGATCGGCGCCGCGATCAGGAGGATCAGGCCCTGAGCGGCCGCGACGGTCCCGCTGCCCGCGGCCTTGCCGAGGACGAGCCCGGCGCGGCTGACCGGCGCCACGAGCATCTCGCGGAGGAACCCGAACTCGCGGTCCCACACGATCGAGATCGCCGAGAACAGGCTGCTGAACAAGACGGACATCGCCATGACGCCGGGGAGGATGAACTGCTGGTAGTCGACGCCGCCGGCCGCGTTCTGGCCGACCAAGGGCTTGATCCCGGCGCCCAGGACGAACAAGAACAGGATCGGCTGCGCGAGGCCGGACACGATCCGGGCCGGCGTGCGGCGGAAGCGGATGATCTCGCGCTTCCAGACCATGCCGATGGTGCGCAGGTTCCTGACGAGCGCGCCCTCGGGCGTCGGCGGCTGGACCTGACCGACGTCGGTGACGCCGGTGCCGGGCAGGGGCTGGGCAGTCGTCGCCATCAGCCGCGCCGGAAGCCCCGGACCATCGGGCTCGCCTTGAGCTGATCGACGCCGCCGGCCTCGGCGTCGCGCATGTCGCGCCCGGTGTACTGGATGAAGACGTCGTCGAGGCTGGGACGCCGCACATTGACGTTGCGGACACCGACCGTCAGGTGCTCGAACATGCGCGGCACGAACGACTCGCCGTCGGGCACGCGCAATCGCAGCCCCTCGCCGTTGTCGAGCACCTCTCCCTCCACGCCGAGCCCGCGCACGATTTCGTCGCGGGCGACGGCGTCGTCGGCGGTGTCGATCGTCACCGTGTCGACGCCGACGGAGGCCTTCAGCGCGCCGGGTGAGTCGATGGCGACGATATGGCCGCGGTCGATGATCGCGATGCGGTCGCAGCGCTCGGCCTCGTCCATGTAGTGGGTCGTGAGGAACATCGTCGTGCTCTCGCGCACGCGGAGCTCGTCGACGTAGTCCCAGATGTGCACGCGCGTCTGGGGATCGAGCCCGATCGTCGGCTCGTCGAGGAACAGGACCCGCGGTGTGTGCAGCAGACCGCGCGCGATCTCGAGGCGGCGCTTCATGCCCCCGGAGTAGAAGCGGGTCTGCTGGCTCGCCCAGTCGGTGAGCCCGACCATGTCGAGCAGCGGGTCCATGCGCCGCTTGATCTCGGAGCCGTGGAGGCCATAGAGGACGGCGTGGAAGCGGAGGTTCTCCTCACCGGTGAGGTAGTCGTCCAGGGTCACTTCCTGGAACACGAGTCCGATGCTCGAGCGGACCTCGTTCCGGGCCCGCACCACGTCGTGGCCCGCGACCCGGGCGAAACCGTCAGTGGGGTGAAGGAGCGTGCACAGCACCGAGATCGTGGTCGTCTTGCCGGCGCCGTTGGGCCCGAGGAACCCGAACAGCTCACCCGGCTCGACCGAGAACGAGATCCCGTCGACGGCCGTGAAGTCCCCGAACCGCTTGACGAGGCCGTCGACCTCGACCGCCCCGACCGCCCCGTTCGTCCCGTTCGTCGCAACCACAACGGTTCAGGGTACCGGCCGGAACATCGGCCCTTGTCATCGCCGTCGGATCATCGAACACGCGCACGGGCAGGCTCGCCCCGCCCGTGCGCCGTGTCCGAGAGCTACCTCCGTGGGAGCGGCGTGATGTCACACGCGCCCGGCGATCCCGGTGGGATCAGCGTGCACAGGGGCGTGCACCGTTGGTCGAACAGCGCGGCATTCGCCGCCGGCGGTTGCGGATCCTGCCCCGGCGGGCAGAAGTTCACGCACCCCGGGATGTCGACGCCTGGAACGCACGGAATCGGGATCCGGATGCACCGTTGCGCCGCCTGCGCGAAGGGCTGAATCGCTCCCGGGTCCGAGGGCGGGCAGATCGGCACACAGGCCGGCGCGGGTGTGGGCCCGGGGCCGACCAGTTTCGCGCTCGGGTCCGTCTGCGGCGCCTGGCCGGGCAGGCAGAGCGGTGTGCATCCCGGATCCGTGGGTGCAGTCGCGGCCTGAGCGGCCGGATCAGCCGGGTTGACCGGGTTTGGAATGCAGATCTGCGGCAGCTCGCCCGGCGGCGGTGCCGGCGGCTGCTTGAGAGGCTCGCAGGCGACCAGCGCCAGCCCTGCGAGCGCAAGCACGCCGACGAACATGCGTCGCCCGGCGCGGTGTCGAAAAATCCTGCCCATGGTCCCCCCTGTGAGGTCGTGGGATCGGACGAGGCAAGACCCCCGCCCGCCTCCCTTCCCTCATCGGCACACTCTGCGGCAATCTTGAGTGCCCGCCGGCAATGCGATCCCGGCGATCGGGTCCATCGCCCAGACAAATGCTTATATCGTCCGATGCGGTCATAGACCGTCGGAAAGGCCGCGTCCTGCCTTGCGGGGGTTCCTCCCGGCGAAGCCATTTTCGCGAGTAATCGGGACTTTCGACCCTGCCACCGATCCGGGCGACGTGTCATCGTCACCAACCGTGAGGCTCTGCGTACCGAACCGCTCGATGTTCTCCGCCCTGAGTCGGGGCGGTACGCGGCGCAAGCCGGGGCACCGGCGCCTCCTCCAGAGGGATATGCAAATGGGTGAAGTGATGAAGTCGCTTCCTGGCGGTGAGCTGGTGGCCCACTCGCTCAACTCGTCGGGTCAGGACCGGGGCGACTTCGCCTAGCAGCCGCCTGCTGGAAACCCTTCCCCCGAAAACGCGATCCCCGTGGAGTGACGGCGCCGGTCCTCGGCGCCTCACCCTTCAACTGCCCCGGCGCCCTCTCGGTCAGCTTCGGCTCGAGCGTTCGACCGCGCCCGCTTCCCGCCGCATCGCGGGGTGGTCGGGCACCTCGCCCGGTTCGGCGACCCGGGCCGAGCGCACGGACCGGTCCCGGCCTTCACGCTTCGCGGAGTAGAGGGCGGCGTCCGCCGCTGCCACCAGCCGCTCGCCGTCGCCCGCGTTCACGGGCATCGCGCCCACCCCGGCGCTGACCGTCACCGGCACCGCGGTGACCTCGGCGGCGACGGCAGCCCGCAGCCGCTCGGCCACGGCGACGGCGTCGTCGCCGGTGCAGTCGGGCAGCAACACGACGAACTCGTCGCCGCCGTAGCGGGCGGGAAGGTCGCTCGCTTTGGTGTTGCCGACCATCGCCCGCGCGACCTCCCGCAACACCGCGTCGCCGGCTTGGTGGCCGACGGTGTCGTTCACGTCCTTGAAGTGGTCGACGTCGAGCACGACGAGCGCGAGCGGCGCGTTCCGCCGGTGCGAGCGGGCGACCTCGCGCTGGAGCGTCTCCTCGAACAGCCGGCGATTGGCGAGGCCGGTCAAGCCGTCGCGGGTCGCGAGGTGCTCGATCTCGGAGAGCAGCGCCGCGTTGCGCAGCGCGGCCGCGGTCTGGCTCGCCGACTGGGCCAGCGTCTCCACCGTGACGCCGGGGATCTGCGCCCGTGGGCCCCGCCCCCATTCGGCGAGCACGACGCCCAGTGCCTCGCCGTCCGCGACGAGGGGCACGACGGCGACGTTGCAGCCGAACGGCAGCAGCTGGTCGAGCACCGGGTCGTCTTCGAGCGACCGTACGAGGGCGGGCGCTTCCGCCCGCCAGACCTGCTCGGGCAGGGGGCCGATCCCGGCCGGGCTCGTGAGCCGGGAGACGCCGTCCGCCGTTGCAGTCGCTCCCTGCCAGTGGTCGCCGTCGCGGACGAGGACCAGCGCGCGCGGGAATCCGAGGCGGGCTTGTGTGTGCCCGGCGAGCACCAGCGCGACATCGTCGGCGGTGCGCACGTGCTCGAGCTCGAAGCCGAGCTCGACGAGGGCGTGCAACTCGGCGCGGCTGCGGCGCAACGCCCGTTCGTTGACGGACGAGAACAGGGCGGCACCGATCGCGAACAGCAGCAGGCCAATGGAGTTGATGGCGGCGTCGCCGAAGCTGCCGGTGGTCCGATCGCCGAGCAGACCGGCCGAGGCCGCGGCGTGGCCGAGGAAGAGCAAGAGCGCGTACCAGACTGCGAGCTTCAGCCCGGTGCGGTACGACACGACGAGTGTCACCGCGGTGACGTCGAAGAACACGAGCGGCCGCGCCCAGCTGTCGGCGCCGCCGGTGAACACGAGGGCGAGCGCGAGGAACACTCCGTCCAGCAGCAGCATCCACGACATCGTCGGGTGGACGAGTCCCGGAGCCCGGCGCCTGACGATCTCGACGCCGGCCGTAAGCACCAGGTAGGCGGCGACCAGCGGCAGCACCTCGCGGGCATCGCCGTCGAGAAACCCGATGGCGGCGACGGCGATGGCGAGGAACACCCGCAGCCACTGGACGACGGCCAGACGATCCGTCAGCTGGACGTGTTCGCCGGGGCCTCCGATGACGTTCACCGGAAGCGGCGGAAGTCGCGGGGGCGGTCGCCCAGCTTCGGGTCGCGCCGGTCGAGCCGGCCGTGGACGGCGAGGAACACGAGCACCGCTGCCATAAGCAGGAGCAGCGCCGTGAACGACCGCTCGGCGACCGACCTCGGCGACTCGGCACGTCGTTCGCCACCCGCGTCCTTCCCCGTCGGCGGTGGCGCGGCGTCCACCTGCGCCGGCGCAGGCGCGTCGGGCGCCGGCGCGGCTGCCGGCGACGCTGCTTCAACCGGGGCGGCCGTCGGCGACGAGGCGGGCACCGCCGCACCCGCGGGCGGCGCCAGCAGGGGCGCCGACGACAGCAGCACGTCGGCCAACGGGGCCGGCGACGGCGCCTCGGGCGCTGAAGGGGTTGCGGGCACGGATTCGGGCGCGGTGGGCGCAACGACGGGTGCGGTCAGCCCGACGACGGGCGCAGTCAGCCCCACGACGGGTGCGGTCAGCCCGACGACCGGCGCGGCGAGCGGCGCCGGTGCTTCGGTGCGCCCGTTCGCGGCCGGAGCCGCGGCCGGCGCGGCGGTGAGCGCCGCGCGCTCGGAGCCGGCAGGCGTGGCGGCCGGCGCATTGCCGCCGTCGCGGCCGCGTCGGATCTGGTCCAGCTTCTCGTGGACCTCGCCGACGAGGTCGGTGCGGCGGTCGGCAGCGCCGCGATCGTCTGCCCTGCCGCCCGTCGGTCCGTCGGCGAAGCCGGGCGCGGCCGAGCCGATGAGCGAGACGACCACAACGCTCAGCAAGACGGCTACCCACGCCGTTCTCGCGCGAGCGCTGGGTCGTGGAGCGAAGACGCTAGGACCGGTATGCACGAAACCCTCGTCGCGACTATCGGCTCACCAGGGTGCGAAACTTGAGCCCTTCGAGGAGGTGAGCCGTGCTGGCAGCGTTCTCCGTGACCCCGCTGGGAGCGGGCGATTCCGTCGGCGAGTTGGTCGCCGACGCGGTACGGATCGTACGCGAGAGCGGGCTCCCGAACGAGACGAACGCGATGTTCACGAACATCGAAGGTGAGTGGGACGAGGTGATGGCCGTCATCCAACGCTGCGTGGAAGCGGTGGCGGCCCGGTCACCGAGAGTGAGCATCGTGATCAAGATCGACCACCGCCCGGGGTTCACCGACGCGTTGCACGGCAAGATGGTGGCGGTCGAGCGGGAGTTGGGCCGCCCCGGAGCCCGCGACGGTGACGAAGAGCAGGACTGAATGCATTTCGTGCAGTACTACCTGGACTGCCTGTCCCAGGCGTCGTACCTCGTCGGCGACGAGGGCACGGGGCGGGCGGTGGTCGTCGATCCGCGGCGCGACGTCGAGATCTACCTCGACGACGCCGACGCCCACGACCTGCGTATCGAGCGCGTGATCGAGACGCACATCCACGCCGACTTCCTGAGCGGGCATCTGGAGCTCGCAGCCAAGACCGGCGCCGCGATCTCCTACGGCGAGGGCGCCGACGTCGATTTCCCGATCGAGCCCCTTCGCGACGGCGAGCAGCTGCGACTCGGGGACGTCATGCTCCAGGCACTGGCGACTCCGGGGCACACGCCCGAATCGATCAGCGTCATCGTGCGCGAGAGAACGGACGACGCCGTGCCGTACGGCGTGCTCACGGGCGACACCATGTTCATCGGCGACGTGGGCCGCCCCGATCTCTTGAGCGCGTCGGGTGTCGCGCCCGACGCGCTGGCACGCGATCTGTACCGGTCGCTGCACGAGAAGCTGCTCGTACTGCCGGACGCAACCCGCGTGTTTCCTGCGCATGGTGCCGGATCGGCGTGCGGCAAGAACCTCTCGACCGAGACGCAGTCGACGATCGGCGAGCAGCGCCGCACGAACTACGCGCTCCAGCCGATGAGCGAGGCCGAGTTCGTCGGGATCGTCACGGAGGGTCAGCCGCTCCAACCCGTGTACTTCTCGTTCGACGCGCAACGCAACCGGCAGGCGCATGCGCTGCTCGACGAGGCGGAGTCGCCGCCCCCGCTCACGCTCGAAGAGCTCGTGGCGCGACGTGACGCCGGCACGGCCGTCCTCGACACGCGGGACCCGCTGGACTTCGCCGCCGGCCACCTGCGCGGATCGGTCAACGTGGGACTGCACGGCCGCTTCGCCGAGTTCGGCGGCGACGTGCTCGCGCCCGACCGGCCCGTCGTGCTCGTGAGTGAGCCGGGCACCGGGCTCGAGGCCAAGGTGCGGCTCAGCCGCATCGGCTTCGATCGCATCGACGGCGCGCTCGCCGACCCGGTGCGCGCGCTCCTCGAGCATCCGGAGGTCGTCGAGCCGAGCTCGCGGCTCACCGTCGCCGAGCTCGAGAACCGTCACGGCGAGGTGGATGCACTCCAGGTCGTCGACGTGCGCAACCCGGGCGAGACGGCCGGCGGTGCGATCCCCGGCGCCGCCAACCTGCCGCTCCCGCAGCTCACGGAGCGGATGAGCGAGCTGGACCCGACGCGCCCTACCGTCGTGTACTGCGCGAGCGGCTACCGCTCGTCGATCGCCGCCAGCGTTCTCGCCGCCGCCGGCTTCGACGACGTGTCCGACCTGCTCGGCGGGTACGACGGATGGAAGCTGCAGCAGGCCGGGCAGGAGAAGGAGCCGAAGGCATGACACCGCCCGACGTGGAGCACATCGATCCGACCGAGGGCAAGCGCCGGGTCGACGCCGGGGCGCTGCTGCTCGACGTGCGCAACCCGGACGAGTGGCAGGCGGGTCACGCCGAGGGCGCGGCGTGGATCCCGATGGGCGAGCTCGCGGAGCGCCAGGAGGAGCTCCCCACCGACCGAGAGATCGTCGTCATCTGCAAGACGGGCGCTCGGTCGGCCCAGGTCGCGAAGGCGCTGGTCGCCGCCGGCTACGGGGCCGTCAACGTCGCCGGCGGGAGCGAGGCCTGGCAGGCGGCCGGCCTCGCGATCGTCACCGACGACGGCCGGCCCGGCACCGTCGGCTGAGGGCGCAGATGCCGCGCTACGTCGGCCAGCGGATCCCGCAGATCCAGATGGGCGGCGAGGTCGCCGACGACGTGCTCGTGGACGTCCGCGATCCCGGCGAGTTCGGGGCAGGACACGCGCCGGAGGCGTGGTCGATCCCGCTCGACCAGCTCGAAGCCCGACGCTTCACGTTGCCCATGAACCGGAGGCTCGTCGCGATGTCCCGCACGGGCGAGCGGAGCGCCGACGCCACCGTCGAGCTCCGCGAGATGGGCTTCCAGGCGGTGAACTTCGACGGCGGATTGGAGGCGTGGGCGGCGGCGGGCGGGGCGATCGTGACCGACGACGGCGGACCCGGCCGGCTGGCCTGACCAGTGCGGCGCGCGGCGCTCGTGCTCGTGGTCGCGCTCGCGGTCGCGTGCGTCGGCGGGCGTAGCGCGCATGGTGAGCCGGCCCCGAAGAGCCCTGCCGACCTCCCGCTTCCGAGAACCCCGACCGCGACGGCTACGGCACTGAAACGGGCCGAGCGGGCGCTGCGCTCGCCGGCCACGCGGCCCGCCGATCTCCCCCGCCTCGGCTGGGAGCAACAGAACGCGTACCGGGCGTTGACCGCCCACCCCGACTGGTTGCCCACTGTGCTGGCGAAGCTGCCCGCGGACGTGAAGCCGATCGTGACCGACAACGACCGCGCCGGACGCGACCTGGCGGCGGTCGGAGGAGAAGGACCGCGACCGCGACAGCTCCCCGACTGGACCATCGTGTCGCCGCTGCCGGTGGAAGTGCTCCGCTCGTACTACGGCGAAGCCGAAGCGGCGACCGGCATCCCGTGGGCGTACTTCGCGTCCATCCATCTCGTCGAGACCAGGCTGGGACGGATCAGGGGCACGAGCACCGCCGGCGCGCAGGGCCCGATGCAGTTCATCCCCGAGACGTGGGCGCGCTACGGGCAGGGCGACATCAACGACAACCACGACGCGATCCTGGCCGCAGGGCGGTTGCTGCAGGCGAGCGGTGCGCCCGCCGACATTGGGCAGGCGTTGCTCCGCTACAACAACAGCCGGCGGTACGTCGACGCGGTGCAGGCGTACGCGCAGCTCATGCTGTCGGACGAGCGCGCGTTCCTCGGTTACTACCAGTGGCAGGTGTATTCCGCGACGACCAAGGGCACGTTCGTGCTGCCCGAGGGCTACCCGAACAGGGCGGCGCGCCGCGTCACCTCTTCGCGCGGCTGACCGGCTTCCACACCGTGTCGCCGTGTAGCTCGACCCGGCGCCCCCCGTGCTCGAGCGGCACGGTCCAGGCGCGCAGCACCGCCGGCTTCCCGGCTGCGAGGACGCGGCCTGGCGGAAGGTCGTGTTCGTAGAGGCCGCGGAACTCGAGCCACGAGTAGGTCGGCGCGCCCGCGACCGGCGCCCAGTCGGGCGGCGCCGTCGGGTCGACGACGGCGGCCGCGACCGCGACGTCCTGACCCTGGGCTCGGGCGTCGTCGGCCCAGGTGGGGCTGTGCCGGTTCACGTCGGCGCCCTTCGGGCCGATGCGCAGGAACGGCTCGCCCTCTCGGCCCGTGACGACGACCGGCGTGGCGGTCCGGTTCGCGAGGAAGAGCGCCGGCACGCGCCCTGGCGCCAGCTGCACCTCCACGTGGCGGAACGGCCGGGTGGTGCCGCGCAGGCGCGTGGTCACCGCTCCGCGCACCGGCTCGTACACGATGCGGCCACTGACGTCGACGGGTTGGCCGCCGTATTCGAACGGGACGGACCATCGCGCCAGGGTGGTCACACGGCGGGTCCGGGACACGTCGGGGGGGACGCCCTGCGGCGCGGGATGCAGGCGGTGCTCGAACCAGCCCCACGTCGGTGCGGCCGAGACGCGTTCCCAACGGGGCGGCGCGCCCGGCCGCGCGTCGGCGGGGATGCTCGCGTCGCCGTTGGGACTGTTGGTGAGGTACCACCACGGCGAGGACTTGTTGGCGAGCACGCCCTCGGGCCCGATGCGCAGGAACGGCTGGCCGTCGTTGTCGAACACCGACAGCGTGGTCGGTGTCGGGTTCGCCACGACGAGCTGCGCGGTGACACTGGCGGCGATCTGCACGGTCACGCCCGGGAGCGCCGGCTGGACGGCATCGAGGACGGGACGGATCGACGGATCGCTGCTGTGAGCCGCGGCCGGCGTCGCGGGAACCGTGACCACGCCCGCGACGACGCCGACAGCCAGGATCACGGCCAGGGCCGCTGCGAGAGGCCCGGCGGCCGCTGCCGGCCGGTGGGGGGTCCTCCGGCGAGGGCTAGCGGCCGCCGGAGCCACCGAGAACCGGATCGGAGGTCACCCGGCGAGCATCATCTGGTGGCCGACCGACGGCACCATCTGGTCCCCGACCTTCTGGTTCAGGAACAACAGATAGGGCCCGGGCGGCGCGACCTCGGGCCGCGGCGGCGCCTTGACCCATACGGCGCCGTTGCCGCGGCGGACGACCGGCAGCTTCACAGCGCGCTGGTCGCCGTCGACCAAGTGCGTGATCGCGGAGTTGCGCATGAGCACGACGCTGTCGAGCGACGCGGCGTCGGGCGTCGCGACCTTGATCGTCGAGCCGTACCCGAGGGTGTCCGGCGCCGCGCCGATCGTCGGACGGTGCCCGGCGAACAGGTACGGGGGCTCGTAGATCTCGAACGACGGGTCACGATTGGGGTTGGGCTCGCCGCCGGGTACCGCGATGTTCGACAGGTACGCGGTCGAGATCGGCGCGTGCCCGCCGACAAGCACCCGGCCGTCGGGCAGCAGCATCGCCGTGTTGTGGTACGTCCGCGGCCGGGTGGCGGTGGCGACCGGCGTCCACGTCTTCTTGACCGGGTC
The DNA here is from genome assembly GCA_035938395.1 of Acidimicrobiia bacterium. Classification (GTDB taxonomy): domain Bacteria; phylum Actinomycetota; class Acidimicrobiia; order IMCC26256; family JACDBD01; genus JALZAA01. The sequence goes on along the minus strand of DASZGY010000071.1, from coordinate 12,343 downwards.
GTAGAGCTCGGCCTGCTTGACCGGCTGCCCGAGGCTCGGCGCCTGCACCTCGTCGATGTTGGCGCCCGAGAACGCCATTGCCTGGCCGTTGGGAAGGAGCACGCCGCTCGGGTACCAGCGGGAGGAGTGCAGCGGGCCGGTCGATTCGCTCGACAGCGACTCGCTGCCGTTCGCGCCCGTCGTCACGGTGTCGACGCGGCTGAGATTCGTGCCGAGCGGCGTTCCCGGCGAGGGCGCCACCGCGCTGGGGGTGCCGCCGGCGGTGAGGAACTGCGCCTTCGTGTAGTTGCCGGCGGCGTCCGGCTCGAGCGGCAGCATCACCGAGAACGTCGAACCACGGAATCCGAAGCCCGCGTCGGGGGCCCCGGTGGTGAGGCCGGGGACCCCCAGGTCGGTCCAGCGGTTCGTGGCGGGGTCGAACGTGGTTCCCAGGTTCCAGAACGCCTCGTCGTACGCCTGGCCGAACGGGTTGAACGACTGGCCGGCGACGTCATAGAAGATGTGCCCGTCGGGCAGCAGGTGCAACCGCGGGAACAGCGGCAGCGAACGGTTGGCGCTCTCCGGCAACGCGGTCCACTCGCCGGTGGCGGGGTCGTACATCTCGAGTTGCTTCACGTTGGTGCCCGAGTCGAACGGCCGGTCCGGGTACACCGGCTTGAGGAGCTTGCTGACGCCGCTGGCGACGAGGATCTTGCCGTCGGGCAGCGTGACGAGCGACGGGTACCACCGCCCGTAGTTCATCGATCCCGACTGCGTCCACTGGTTGGTCGTCGGGTTGTAGATGCGCGAGTTGCGCAGCCCCTCGAGCTCGACGACGCCGAGGTCGGTGCCGGGGATCGCGGGGTCGCGGTAGTAGTTGGTGCCGCCGACGGCCATGATCCGCCCGTCGGCGAGCTGCACCTGGTCGGCGCAGAACAGGTCGCCGTCGTTCACGGTCGTGTCGCCGTTCCCGCTCGGCAACGGGAGCGACGGGATCGGGAGCGGGTTCCCGGGGTTCCCACCCGGGTTCGCGCCGGCGTCGGCCGGGTTGGGCGTGCCGAAGACCGGTTGCGGCCCGGACAGGTCGATCGTCCGGCTGCGGTCGTTGCGCGCCTGCTTGCCGAACTCGAGCACGATGCTCAGCTGCACGTTCTCGGTGCCCTCGAGCGCGTCCCAGTACAGGATCTTGCCGTTGGCGAGCGCGACGACGGTGGCGCCGGCAGGCTTGCACAGCTGTCGACCGTCGGCGTCGGTATGGCACGCGTTCTGGCCCTCGCTCGAGCGCATGTCCTCGAACGGCGGGAGGAACCGGCCGACCTGGGCCGGGTCCGGCGAGCTCTGCGCCCCGGCGCCGGTCAGGGAGAAGGAACCCCCGAGGACGGCGACCGCCACGACGAGCGCGGCCACGGTCACACGACGACCCATGTTCCCCCCTTTGGGACCCCGACGCCGGAAAGTCTTACATGTCCGGGATAGCCGTGTCTTGGTCATCTGGGCAATTGGGCGCGCGGGGCCTCCGGCCGGCGGCGGCCCGGACATTCGGCACGTCAAGGCGTGGGGCTGGGCCAGACTCGTGGCATGCAGGCGGCGGCGATCCTCGTCCTGTCCTTTGCGGTCGGGGCCATTCCGTTCTCGTACGTCGCGGGCCGGCGGGCACGTGGCGTCGACCTCCGCCGGGTCGGCACGGGCACCGTCTCCGGCTCGTCGCTGTACCGGGTCGCCGGGTTCGGGCCGCTGGCGGCGGCGGGCGTCCTCGACGTCGCCAAGGGCGCGGCGGGGCCAGGCCTGGCCATGGCGGCGGGTCATCCGGCGCTGGCGGCCGTGGCCGGCGGTGCCGCCGTCGTCGGCCACAACTGGTCGCCGTTCCTCCGCGGCGCCGGCGGGCGGGGCATCTCCCCCGCGCTCGGCGCGCTGCTCGTCGTCGCGTGGCCGGGCGCCGTGATGCTGCTCGCCGGCATGATCTTCGGGAAGGTGTTCGGCGAGACTGCGGTTGGCGCCCTCGTGGCCGAGGTAGCACTGACGCCGGTACTGGCCGTGACGCACGGAGCGGTCGGCGCGCTCGCCGGCCTCTGCATCGCGATCCCGATGCTGGTGAAGCGGGTCGTCGGCAACGCGCCGGCGAAGCCCCCGCGCGGCCAGACGTACCGCAATCGCATCCTGTACGACCGCGACGACCGCGTAGCCTCCCAGACGCCGTGAGCGTCGGGACACTCGTCCGCCGCCAGAGTTACAGAGACCTGCTCGTCGGGCAGGCCGTCTCCGCGCTCGGCGACTGGATGGGCACGATCGCGTTCATGGCGCTCACGCTCGCGATCACGGGATCGCCCGCCGCCGTCGGCGGGATCCTCGCGCTGCGGCTCATCCCCGCCGCGATCGGCGGTCCGCTCGCGGCGCGGGCGGCGAGCCGCTGGGACCGCCGGCGCACGATGCTCACGATGGACGCGGCACGCGCCGCGATGATCGCGCTGGTCCCGTTCGTGCGCGGCCTGTGGTGGATCTACCTGTGGGCGTTCCTCGTCGAGGTGGCGAGCATCGTGTTCCTCCCTGCGCGCGACGCGTCGATCCCCGACATCGTCGATCGCAACGAGCTCCCGCTCGCCAACGGACTGATTCTCGGCTCGTCGTACGGGAGCATCCCGTTGGGCGCGGCGGCGTTCGCCGCGGTTGCCGCCCTCCCGGGGAGCGACATCGGAGGCCGAACGCACGCGCTGGTGTTCTGGATCGACGCGCTGACGTTCCTCGTGTCGTTCTTCTGCATCGCCCGCGCAACGGATCTCGCCGGTGCGGCGGCCGCCGATCAGCCCACCGAGAAGGTCAGCTTCCGGGGTGCCTTCCGGATCCCGCTCGTTCGAGCGGTGATGCCGGCTGCAGCCGCGGTCGCACTGGGGCTGGGAGCGCTGTTCTCGACCGGCATCGTGTTCGTGCGCGAGGTGCTCGACGCCAGCGACGCCGAGTTCGGCTGGCTCATCGCGTTGTTCGGCGCCGGTGCCGTGCTCGGCATCGCCGCGCTGCAACGCGCGCCGGTCGGCGACGCGATCCAGCGCACCGCGCTCGGGACGCTCGTGATCGGGGTCGTCGTCGCCGTGTTCAGCCTGTCGCCGGATCTGTGGGTGGCGTACCTGGGCGCGGTCGGCTTCGGCGCGGCCGCCGCCTTCACGCTCGCGGCCGGGATGGGCGCGTTGCAGTCCCAGCTCGACGGGCAGGAGCGCGTCCTCGCGTTCGCCGCGTTCCACGTGGTCATCAGGGTGGCGCTCGCCCTGGCGGCCGTCGGCGCCGGCCTCGCCGCCGCCCTGCTCGGCGCCGTGACCTGGCCGCTGATCGGCCGGCTCGAACCGTCGCGGGTCGTGCTCCTGTGCTCGGGGCTGCTCGTCGTCGCGAGCGCGGCGGCCGTACGCGAACGGCGCCGGGCGCTGTGACCGTCGCGATCGTCACCGACAGCGCGGCGGCCCTGCCGGCCGAGCTCGTTGCGAAGCATCGGATCACCGTGGTGCCGATGTGGCTCACCATCGGCGGCGAATCCGTTCGCGAAGGCGAGCGGCCGCTGAGCGAGCTGCTGGGTGACGAGCGCGTCTCGACGTCCGGCCCCGCGCCGGGCGAGTTCGAAGAGTCCGTCGAGTCGCGCCTCGGCGACGACGGCGTCCTCGTCCTCACCATCGCCGCCAGCATGAGCGGCACGCACGAGGCGGCGGCGATCGCCGCCGCTCGGCTCGGCGAGCGCGTGCGGGTGGTGGACACGGCGACGGCGGCGGGCGCCGAAGCTCTGGTCGTGCTGGCGGCTGCGGGTGCCGCCGAACGCGGCGCTTCGCTCGATGAGGTGCAGGCCGAGGCCAAGGACGTCGTCGAACGCGTGCAGCTCGTCGCCGCCGTCCCGAGCCTCGATCACCTCGTGCGCAGCGGCCGGGTCCCGGGCATCGCCGGCTGGGCGGGGCGGCGGCTCCGCATCAACCCGCTGTTCGAGTTCCGCGGCGGACGGGTCCACCGGCTCCGGCCGGCGCTGAGCCCCGATGCCGCCGCCGACCGCATGGTCGGCCGCCTCCTGCGCTCACGCGAGCCGAACACCCGGCTGCACGTGGCCGCGCTGCACGCGCTGGCACCCGGCGCGGCCGAAGATCTGCTCGAGCGGGTCGAGGCCGAGGTCATCCCGGCGACGAAGTTCGTCGGCGAGTTCGGATCGGTGATGGTCGTGCACACCGGGCCCGGCCTCTACGGCCTCGCCTGGTGGTGGGAGCCGGACGGCGACGACGCCCAGATCTCTGCCTAGGGGGAGTCTTTGGCTCCCAGCGCTCGCATCGTGGGGTCCAGCGCCCAGTCGACGGCGTCGCGGATCGCCGGGACCGACTGCGGCGCGAAGGCGTGGCCCATGTCGGGCACGATGCGGAGCCGGCGGGGCTCCCCCGCGACCTCGTAGAGCTCGGCGGCGGCTGCGGCGGGCACGAACCGGTCGGCGGCGCCGTGCAGGAACGCCACCGGGGCGTGCACCTTCGGGACGAGGTCGATCGGCGGCTCGGGGTTCGTCCAACGCGGGGCGACCTGCACGCCCATCCAGCGCGACGCCACGGCCCGGCCCACCCGGGTGCGGGTCAGCCCGGCTGCGAGCACGCCCTGCACGTTGCGGGGGAGCCGCCACTGCGCCGGGCAGCTCACCGACACGACCCCGGCGAGCCCGTCGGCGTGGGCGGCGTACCGCAAGGCGGCGATCGCGCCCATCGACGCGCCGACGAGCACGACGCGGTCGTTGCGCTCGCGCGCGGCCTCGACCGCCGCGGCGACGTCGTGGCGCTCCAGATCTCCGAGTGTCGAGTGGCCTTCGGACGTGCCGTGACCGCGCGCGTCGTAACACACGACGTCGACGCCATCGGCGTGCAGCGCTTCCGCCACGTCGCTCACGGCGGGGTCGTTCGCCGACGCGGTGAATCCGTGGACGAGGACGACGGCCGCCCGCGGCGCGTCGGTGCGCACCCAGTGACGGCCGGTGAGCACGACATCGTCGGTGGTGGTGAACAGTGGTGCCGGCAGAGCTCCGCCCCGGGCAGCCTCTCGCGGGTTGATGCACTCACAGTGCCACAAGTTGCTCGCGTCCGGGGGGTCGGGGCGGAGCTGCCGGCACGACCCGGCGGTAGCCTCGGGGAAATGGACCCGCCGCGCCGACCGCCGGCCTTCGATCGGGCCGAGGCGCTCGGACGCCTGGCAGCAGAGCAATTCGACGTGCTCGTGGTCGGTGGCGGGATCACCGGCGCCGGCGTCGCGGTCGACGCCGCGACCAGGGGATTGCGCACTGCGCTCGTCGAGCGGGGCGACTTCGCGTCGGGAACGTCCTCGAAGAGCTCGAAGCTCGTGCACGGCGGGCTTCGCTACCTGCAGCAACGCGAGGTCGGCCTGGTCTACGAAGGCCTGGCCGAGCGCCAGATCGCCCTGCGCAACGCCCCCCACCTCGTGCGGGTCCTCCCCTTCCTGATCCCGGTGCTCACGAGGGACGGCGTCATCAGCCGGCGCCTCGCCCGCGCCCTGGGCGGCGCCCTGTGGATGTACGACCTCACCGGTGGGTTGCGCATCGGCAAGCGGCACAAACGCGTCTCGTCCGACCAGGCGGTCGCGCATATGCAGACGCTGCGCGCCGACCGCGTCGCCGGCGGCTACCTCTACTACGACGCGCACACCGACGACGCCCGCCTCACGCTCGCCCTGTGCCGAACGGCAGCCGCGTACGGCGCGGTGGTCGCCAACTACGCCGGTGTGAGCTCGCTGCGGAAGGACGACGCGGGACGGGTACGCGGGGCGCGCGTGCAGGCCGACGGGGACGAGGTCGAGGTCCGGGCGGACGTCGTCGTCAACGCGGCCGGCGTCTGGACCGACGAGGTGCGCGCGCTCGACGAACCGAGTCATCCGCACTCGATCCGGCCGGCAAAGGGCATCCACATCACCGTGCCGTGGAGCAAGGTGCGCAACGACATCGCCGTCGTCGTGCCCGTGGCCAAGGACCGGCGTTCGGTCTTCGTCGTGCCGTGGGGCGACCTCACGTACGTCGGCACCACCGACACCGACTACGACGGTCCACTCGACGATCCCGAGTGCACGCCCGACGACGTCGCCTACCTGCTCCGGGCGCTGAACGCCGTGATCATCGAGCCGGTCGGTCAGGACGACGTGCTCGGCACGTGGGCGGGGCTCCGCCCGCTGTTGCGCACCGCCGCCAACGACCGCACCGCCGACCTCTCCCGCCGGCACGCCGTGCGGCGTTCCGAGGGCGGTCTGGTGACGGTCACGGGCGGCAAGCTGACCACGTACCGGCGGATGGCCGCCGACACGGTCGACGAGGTCGACGCGATGCTCGGGAAGCGGCGCCGCTGTCGCACCAAGCGGTTGCGGCTGCTCGGGGCGGATGGGTACGAGGCGCCGCCCGACACCAACGAGCCGAGCCGTCACGTGCACCTCGCCCACCGCTACGGCACCGAAGCGGCGCTGGTCGAGGCGCTCGTCGACGACGACCCCGCGCTGGGTGAGCCGCTCGTCCCCGGCCTGCCGTACCTCAAGGCCGAGGCAGTGCACGCAGTACGCCGCGAGATGGCCCGCACGCTCGACGACGTGCTCACGCGGCGGACCCGGGCGCGACTGCTGGCGCGCGACGACTCCGCCGCGGCGGCCGACGACGCCGCCGCGCTCGTCGGACGCGAGCTGGGCTGGGACGACGCCGAGCGCGCCCGGCAGGTCAAGGAGTACCGGGCGGCGGTGGCGGCCGAGCGCGACGCCGCCGACCTGCCCGAGACCGCGCTGGGGACCTAGCCGGCGCGATGGGTACGACCGGGCGGCCGACGCCACCGATCGCGTTCGGTGCTCCCGCGACCGACGTACGCGCGCACCTCTCGACACCGGCGGTCACGGTCGACGGCGAGGTGCTCCGGCGGCTGCGCTCGGCGTGCGCCGACGTGACCGTCGACGCCGCCACGGTCACTGAAGCGAGCCGCGACTGGTGGCCACTGGCGATGATCTGGGCGCTCGACGGGCAGGTCGCGGCGCGTGCCGGCGCGGTGGCGCGGCCGGGAACGGCCGGCGAGGTGGCGGCGGTACTGCGCGTGTGCAACGACGCGCGTGTTCCGGTGACGGCGGCGGCGGGGCGCAGCGGCGTCTGCGGCGCGAGCGTCCCGGTGCACGGCGGCGTCGTGCTCGACCTCTGCGCACTCTCCGGCATCGTCGACGTCGACAGCCGATCGCTCGTGCTGGACGTCCTCCCGGGCACGTTCGGCACGTGGCTCGAGGACACGCTACGGGCGGAGCACGGCGCGACGCTCGGGCACTGGCCGCAGTCGATCGACCTGTCGACGGTCGGCGGGTGGCTCGCGTGTCGGAGCGCGGGCCAGTACTCGACGCGCTACGGCAAGATCGAGGACATGGTCGTCGGCCTCGACGTCGCGCTCGTCGACGGGCGCATCGTCCACACCGGCGGCGCGCCGCGCGCCGCCGTCGGTCCCGATCTCACGCAGCTGTTCGTCGGCAGCGAGGGGACACTCGGCGTGATCACGGGCGCGCGGCTGCGGCTGCATCCGGCGCCGCCGGTCGAACAGCGCGCCGCGTTCGGGTTCGCGTCGTTCGGCGACGGCATCGAGGCCTGCCGGAAGGTGCTGCATCGTGGCGCCACGCCGGCCGTGCTGCGCCTCTACGACGCGACCGAGGCGGATCGGACCTATCAGACCGGTGACCGCCACGTGCTGCTCGTCCTGGACGAAGGCGACGGCGAGCTCGTCGAGGGCGTGATGAACGTCGTGCTCGAGGAGTGTGTCGACGCCGGGGCCGAGAGACTCGACGACGGGCTCGTCGGCCGGTGGCTCGACCACCGCAACGACGTCGCCGCCCTCGAGGCGCTGATCTCCCGTGGCTACGTCGTGGACACCATGGAGGTCGCCGCCCGGTGGCGCGACCTCCCGGGGATGTACGCGGCGGCCGGACAGGCGATCCAGGCGGTGAGCGGAACGATGGCGGCATCGGCGCACCTGTCCCACTCCTACCCGGACGGCGCCTGTCTCTATTTCACCTTTGCCGGACAAATCGAGCCCGATGGCCGCGAGGCCTACTACCGGGCGGCCTGGGACGCCGGGACCCGGGCCGTGCTGGCCGCGGGCGGCGCCCTCAGCCACCACCACGGCGTGGGGCTGAACCGCGCCCGCTTCGTCCGGGAGGCCCTCGGCGAGGCGTTCGACGTGCTGGCGGCGGTGAAGACGGCCCTCGACCCGCACGGGATCCTGAACCCGGGCAAGCTCGCGCTGCCCGACCCCTTCGGCGAGGTGGGGTGGCCGTGAGCATCCTCGTCGTCGACGTGGGGACGTCGTCGGTGCGGACGGCCGTCGTCGACGGTGACGCCCGGGTCGTGCACGAGGAGACGCGGCCGCTGCTCCCGTCGTCGCCCGCGCCCGGCCTCGTCGAGTTCGACGCGGCCCGGCTGGCGGCGACCGCGCTCGAAGCCGCCCGCGCCGCGCTCGAGGCCGCCGGCCCCGTCGACGCCGTCGGCATCGCCAACCAGCGCTGCTCGACCGTCGTGTGGGACCGCGCCACGGGTGAACCGGTCGGCCCCGCGCTCGGCTGGCAGGACCTGCGCACGGTCGGGCGCTGCCTCGAGCTGCGCAGCCAGGACCTTCGGCTGGCGCCCAACGCGTCGGCGACCAAGCTCGAATGGCTGCTGGAGCAGGTCGATCCGGAGCGAGGTCGCGACCTGTGCTTCGGCACCGTCGACACCTGGATGGCGTGGACGTTGTCCGAGGGCGCGCTGCACGTGACCGACGCGACCAACGCCGCCGTCACCGGGCTCCTCGCCGCCGACGCGTCCGGATGGGCGGAAGAGGCGCGCGATCCGCTGCGCATCCCGGCGTCGATGCTTCCGACCATCGTGAGCTCGTCGGGGATCGTGGGCGAGGCGACGGCACTGCCGGGCGCGCCGCCGATCGCCGGGATCGCCGGTGACCAGCAGGCGTCGCTCCTCGGGCAAGGCTGTGTGCACTGCGGCGACGCCAAGATCACGTTCGGCACCGGCGGGATGCTCGACCTGGTCCTGGGCGGGACGCGGCCGCCGTTCGAGGCGCGCGGGCCGGGCGGCACGTTCCCGATCGTCTGCCGGCGCGTCGGCGGCACCGACACGTGGGGCGTCGAGGCGATCATGCTGGCGGCGGGCACGAACATCGAATGGCTCCGCGACGACCTCGGCGTGATCGCGAGCGCGGCCGAGAGCCACGACGTCGCGTCGCAATGCGAGGACACCGACGACGTCTGGTACGTGCCCGCCCTGCTCGGCCTCGGCACTCCGGCGTGGGACTACGGCGCCCGCGGCACCCTGCTCGGGCTCACGCGCGGCACCGGCCGTCCGCAGGTCGTGCGGGCGGTCCTCGAAGGCATCGCGCACCGCGGCGTCGACCTGGTCGAGGCAGCCGAGGGCGACTCGGGCATCGCCGTCCCGCGCCTGCGCATCGACGGGGGCATGAGCGCGAACCCGACGTTCGTGCAGGCGCTCGCCGACGCCGCGCAGCGGATCGTCGAGGTCTCGCCCGTGATCGAGGCGACGACACTCGGCGCCGCGTTCCTCGCCGGGCTCGCCGTGGGCACTTGGCGCGACGAGGGCGAGGTGGCCGCGACCTGGTCGCCGCGCCAGCGCGTCGAGCCGCAGCGCAAGCTCGACCGCGACCGCTGGCGCGAGGCGTGCCGCCGCGCCGCCCGCTGGATCCCCGACCTCAGCGCGGTCGACTTTTGACGCGGCCCGGGCAACACTGGCGCGCATGACACCGCAACTCGCAACGCTCCTCGAACAGCTCCTCGGACGCGACCTGCCGATCGCGATCGAGGCCTACGACGGCAGCCGGCTGGGGCCGGCGGACGCGCCGGCCACGCTGCAGATCCGCTCCCCCGCTGCGCTGCGCCGAATCGTGCAGGCGCCGGGCGAGCTCGGCTTCGGGCGGGCCTACGTCGCCGGCGACCTCGACCTCGAGGGCGACATCTTCGCCGCGCTCGCGCTCCGCGACCACCTGCCGGACGTGAAGCTCCGACCCGCGCAGTGGATGGCAGCCATCCGGCTCGTCGGACCGGGCGCACTCAAGCCGGTGCCGAAGCCGCCCGAAGAGGCGCGCCTCCACGGCCGCCGACATTCGAAGCGACGCGACGCCGCCGCCATCTCGCACCACTACGACGTCTCGAACGACTTCTATCGCCGGGTGCTCGGCCCCTCGATGACGTACTCGTGCGCGGTGTGGACCGACCCCGCGAGCACGCTCGAAGAGGCGCAAGCCAACAAGCACGAGCTGATCTGCCGGAAGCTCGGCCTCGAGCCGGGGATGCGCCTGCTCGACATCGGCTGCGGCTGGGGCGGCATGCTCCTCCACGCCGCCGAGCATCACGGCGTGCAGGCGGTCGGCGTGACCTTGTCGAAGCGGCAGGCGGAGCTGGCCGAGAAGCGCGCCGCCGAGGCCGGGCTCGCGGGCAAGGTGGAGGTTCGCTATCAGGACTACCGCGACGTCGACGACGGCCCGTACGACGCCATCAGCTCGATCGGCATGTTCGAGCACGTCGGGTTGCGGCAGCTGGCGGTGTACTTCGAGCGGTGCTTCGAGCTCCTGCCCGCCGGCGGCCGGCTCCTGAACCACGCCATCAGCCGCCCGCCCGGCGTGGGCGGCTCGACCGCCGACGGACGCGCCCGGTTCGCGCGGCGCAGCTTCATCGACCGATACGTGTTCCCCGACGGTGAGCTGCACGAGATCGGCAGCGTGATCTCAGCCATCCAGCGCGCCGGGTTCGAGGCCCGGCACATGGAGACGCTGCGCGAGCACTACGCGCTCACGCTGCGGGCATGGGTCGCGAACCTCGAGGCGAACTGGGACGCGTGCGTGGCCGACGCCGGCCGCGCCCGGGCGCGCATCTGGCGCCTCTACATGGCCGCGTCGGCGCTCCAGTTCGAGGCCAACCGCACCCAGGTGCACCAGGTGCTGGCGACGAAGACGGACGACGGCCGCAGCGGTCTCCCGCTCCGCCCCCGCTTCGAGTAGCTCGCGGCCGGCGCTACGCCGGCGGGAAGCGCGCCTGCAACCACTCGAGGACCTGCTGCGCGGCCTGCTGGCCGGCGGGGGTGAGCGCGCCCGACGCATCCTGGTCGAAGCCCGACCGCGCGCCGGGGACGAGCGTCAACGTGACGTCCTTGCCGGCGTTCTGTAGCGCGTCGCGGAACGCGGTGGCGGACGCGACCAGCTCGGGATTGTCGGCGTCGCCCTGGAACAACAGCGCGGGACCGGCGCCGCCGGCCGCTTGCGAGATCGAGTCGGCCTTCGCGTAGCGGTCCTGCACCTTCGGGTCGGGGCTGTTCGGAGGACCGCCGTAATACTTCGTCTGGTCGGGCCGGTGGCCGTCGTAGCGACCGGAGAACCCGATGTACGCGGCGGGCGCATCGCTGACGCTCGGGTAGTGAGCGGGCCCGTCGAAGAACGGGTCGTTCGGCGTGACTTCCGTCTGCGAACCCAACGCCGCCCCGGTCGCGAAGCCCTGAACGACGATCTTGTCGGGATCGAGGGCGAGCGCGCCGGCCCGCCCTCGCAGGTACTGGACGGCGGCCTTCACGTCCGTCTCGGGCTTCGGGTACACCGGCGAAGGCGTGCCCGGCTTCGCGAGCAGGTATTCGATCGAGAAAGTCGGGTAGCCGTGCTCGGCATAGAAGTCGGCCCAGCCGCGCATCTGCTTCCGGCTGCCCTCGCCGTGCACGAGCACGACGATCGTGGCGGCGTGGTTGGCCGGGAGCACCAGGTCGCCCTGGCGCTTCGGCGCCGCCGGCGGCGAGTACACGACGGTCTTGCGGGTGACCTTTCCGGGCTTGGTCGTGCTCGGGCTCGGCTTGGTCGTGCTCGGGCTCGTCCCGGTCGTGACGGGCGCGGCCGTGACCGTCGGCGGCGTCGAGCTCGCAGGCGCGGCGGTGACCGTCGACGGGGTGGTGCCGGCCGGCGGCGCCGTACCCACGGTCCCGCGCGGGACCGTGATCGCGGGCGGTGGTGCAGTCGTGGGTCCCGCGGGCGGGAGCGGCGGCACGGGAATCGTCTGCGGCGCGACGGTCGTCACGGTGGTGGCGGGGAGGAAGGTCGGCGATGCCGGGACGCGCTGGTCCGACCGGTTGGACGACCCCGACCCGCAGGCGGCGAAGACCGCCGCGCCCGTGAGCACGACCGCGCCGACCGCGGTCGCGACGAAGGCGAACCTCCGTGAAGTCACGGGGGAAGTGTGCCCCACCGAGTGTGCGGCGGGACGGCGCGCGGGATCAGGAGAGTGTGAAGTCGGGAGGGATCACGCGAAGTGGTCCTCCAACCACCGGAGCACGCGCTGGCCCGAGATCCGGCCCACGGGAGTGAGCTTC
>DASZGY010000070.1:0-40916 GCA_035938395.1 Acidimicrobiia bacterium | reverse complement strand
CGACGATCTGCGCGTCCTCGCCGGTGACGGCGCGAGCTCGGGCCACGGCGTCGTCGACCGTGTCGAACGTCTCGATCCGGGCGGGATCGACTCCGACGTCGGCGCCGGCGGCCGCGACCGACGCAGGGTCGAGCGCACGCGGGCTGGGCGGACGGCAGCACAGGAGCCGCGCCGCGTGCTTCGCGCCCAGCGCGTCCAGCATCTCGTGGGGCTCCTTCTCGCGAAGCAGGCCGATCACCAGCGTCCGCGGCGACTCGGGGAACTCCTCCGCCAGCGCCGACTGAAGGGCGTGCGCGCCGGCGACGTTGTGCGCGCCGTCCAGGAGGACCAACGGCGAGTGCCCGACGACCTCGAGTCGGCCCGGTGAGCGAACGACCCCGAACGCATCCGACACGACATCCTCCGACAGCGGACGGCCGAGGAAGCTTTCCGCCGCGGTTAGGGCCGCGGCGGCGTTGTCGGCCTGGTACGCGCCGTGGAGCGACAGGTACACGCCGTCGTACCGCCCGTTCGGCGTGAACAGGTCGGCGACGCGCCCACCGTGGGCGGGACGGTTCGCCGTCACACCGAAGTTCACGTCGCGCTCGATGACCTCCGCCGCGCCCCGATCGAGGAACCGCGGGGCCAGGGCGGGGTCGGTCTCGCCTAGAACGAGCGTCGAACCGGGCTTCACGATGCCCGCCTTGTCGGTGGCGATCTGCTCGCGCGTCGGGCCGAGGTACTCGACGTGGTCGACGCTTACGTTCGTGACCACAGCGATGCGCCCGTCGACGACGTTGGTCGCGTCCCACGTTCCGCCCACGCCCACCTCGATCACCGCGACGTCCACTGCGACGTCGGAGAACCACGAGAGCGCGGCGGCGGTGAGGATCTCGAAGTAGCTGGGCCGGTCGGGCAGGTGCGCCTCGATGTCGGCGATGCCGGACAGCAGCTGAGCGAGCGTCGCGTCGTCAACCGGTTGCCCGTTCCATACCAGGCGCTCGTTGACCTTCTCGAGGTGCGGGCTCGTGTACGTGCCGACCGAGAGGCCCGACGCCTCGAGAAGCGCCGACGTCATGCGCGCAGCCGACGTCTTGCCGTTCGTGCCGGTCAGGTGGATCTCCGGGTACGACTCCTGAGGAGACCCGAGCAGCTCGACGAGCGCCCGGATGCGGTCGAGCGTCGGCGCGGTGGCGCGCCGGTCCGCGCCGGGCGGGAGCCCCGTCGACTCGAGGTTGACGTGGGCGTCGAGCCAGGCCCAGGCGGCCCCGATGTCCAAGTTCAGGCCGCGTCTTCGGTGAGGTCGACCTCGACCGCGAACTCGTCGCCTTGGACGAGGTCCATGTCCCGCACGCAGCCTGCCTTGTGCACGTCGGTGAGCGCAGTACGGAGCGCGCCGAGTCGTTCGGCCGTGTCGCGCACGAGGGCCCGATCGACCTCGGCGCGTAGCGACTTCCGCCGTGACGTCTTGGCCTTGCGGATCTCCCCGAGCACGTCGGCGGCAACGCGGTAGGTGAGTCGATCCGCATCGCCGATCTCCGCGAGCAGGGGGGCCGGGTCAGGCCATGCAGATCGATGGATCGAGCCGTCCTGCCACCATGACCACACCTCTTCGGTGACGAACGGCAGGTGCGGCGCGAACAGCCGCAACAGCGTGGCGAGCGCCAACTCCAGCGCGCGGCGGGCCGAACGGGCACCGCCCTCGTCGCCCGCGCCGTAGGCGCGCTGCTTCACGAGCTCGAGGTAGTCGTCGCAAAATCCCCAGAAGAAGCGCTCCGTCCGCTCCAGTGCGCGCGAATAGTCGTAACCCTCGAACGCGCCGGTGGCTTCCTCGACGAGATCCGCGAGCGATCGGAGCATCGACCGGTCGAGCGGCTCGGTCACCTCGCCCGCCGCGCCGTCGCCGATCACCCCGAGCGCGAACTTCGACGCGTTCAGGACTTTGATCGCAAGCCGGCGGCCGACCTTGATCTGGCCCTCGTCGATGGCGGTATCGACGCCCGGCCGGCCGCTCTGCGCCCAGTAACGCACGGCGTCGGAGCCGAACCGGTCGAAATACTCGACCGGCGTGACGACGTTGCCCTTCGACTTCGACATCTTCTTGCGGTCGGGATCGAGAATCCAGCCGTTGATCGTCGTATCGCTCCACGGCAGCGTGCCGTGCTCGTAGTGCGAGCGCAGCAGCGTGGCGAAAAGCCACGTGCGGATGATGTCGCCACCCTGGGGCCGAAGGTCCATCGGGAACGTGCGCGTGAAGAGGTCACGATCATCTTCCCATCGCGTCCCGATCTGCGGTGTGAGCGAAGATGTCGCCCACGTGTCCATCACGTCGGTGTCACCGACGAACCCTCCGGGCTTCCCGCGCTGGTCGTCGTCGTAGCCGTCCGGCACGTCGTTCGACGGGTCGACGGGCAACTGGTCCTCGCGCGCGAGAAGCGGCCGGGCATGGTCGACCTCGCCGTCGTCGCCGATCGGGTACCAGACCGGGAACGGCACGCCGAAGAACCGCTGGCGGCTGATGAGCCAGTCGGTGTTGAGCCCCTCGACCCAGCTCTCATAGCGCGCCCGCATGTGCGGCGGGTGCCAGTGCAGCTCCCGGCCGCGCTCGAGCAGCACGGCGCGCAGCTCCGGGTCGTCGGCGCCGTTGCGGATGTACCACTGGCGGGTCGTGACGATCTCGAGCGGGCGCGAGCCTCGCTCGTAGAACTTCACCGGGTGCGTGATCGGCGCCGGCTCGCCTTCGAGGCGCCCCGCGTCGCGCAGGAGGTCGACCACCCGCGCCCGCGCCTGCTTGACGGTCTTCCCGCCCAGCTCGCGGTAGCGCGCGTCGGCGTCGGGGTCGGTCGCCTCCCAGTCCGGCGGGTCGCGCACCAGCCGTCCGTCGCGACCCATCACGCTCCGGGTCGGCAGGCGCAGCTCACGCCACCAGACGACGTCGGTGACGTCGCCGAACGTGCAGATCATCGCGATGCCGGTCCCCTTCTCGGGGTCCGCCAGATGATGGGCGACCACCGGCACCCGCACACCGAACAGCGGTGTGGTCACATCGTCGCCGAAGCGGTCGCGGAACCGGGCGTCGTCGGGATGCGCGACCAGCGCCACGCACGCCGGGATCAGCTCCGGCCGGGTCGTCTCGATGACGATGTCGGGCTCGCCGTCGACCCCGCCGAAACGCAACCGGTGCGTGGCCCCCGGCTGCTCGCGGTCTTCGAGCTCCGCCTGCGCGACGGCAGTGCGGTCGTCGACGTCCCACAACGTGGGCGCCTCCGCCTGGTACGCCTCGCCTCGGGCCAGGTTCCGGAGGAACGCGCGCTGCGAGACACGCTGGGCGCCCTCACCGATCGTCGTGTAGATCAGCGTCCAGTCGACCGACAGCCCGAGCCGCCGCCACAGCTCCTCGAACGCCTGCTCGTCGATGTCCGTCAGCCGCTCGCACAGCTCCACGAAGTTCGGCCTCGACACCGGCACCGCGTCCTTGCCCGGCTTCTCCGGCGGCACGAAATCCGGGTCGTACGCCAGCGACGGGTCGCACCGCACCCCGAAGTAGTTCTGCACCCGCCGCTCGGTGGCGAGCCCGTTGTCGTCCCACCCCATCGGGTAGAAGACCTCGGCGCCGCGCATGCGCCGGTACCGGGCGATCGAATCGGTCTGCGCATACCCGAATACCGACCCCATGTGCAGCGACCCGCTGACGGTCGGCGGCGGCGTGTCGATCGAGTAGATCTCTTCCCGGGTCTTCGTCCGGTCGAACCGGTACGTCCCGTCCGCGTCCCACCGCTCGCTCCAGCGCGCCTCGAGCCCGTCGAGACTCGGCTTCTCCGGAACGCGACTCATCCCCGCAGTCTACGGAAGCACGCGATCCTGCCCGGGAGACGGACAGGAGGCGGCGGCTACGCGGTGCGGCGGGTCCCGGTCTCGGTGGTCACGAGCGTCGGCGTGACGCGCTCGAGGACGACGCTGCGGTCGATCACGCACTGGGCGATGTCGGAGCGGCTCGGGAGGTCGTACATCACCTCGAGGAGCACCTCTTCGAGGATCGCTCTCAGGCCGCGGGCGCCCGTCCCGCGTTTGAGCGCCTCCTCGCCGACGGCTTCGAGGGCGTCGTCGGCGAAGACGAGGTCGACGTCGTCGAACTGGAAGAACTTCTGGTACTGCTTCAGCAGCGCGTTCTTCGGCTCGACGAGGATGCGGATGAGTGCTTCCTGGTCGAGGCTGTGCACGGCGCCGACGACGGGGAGTCGGCCGACGAACTCCGGGATCAACCCGAACTTCAGGAGGTCCTCGGGGAGGATGCCGGCGAGGATCATGCCGAGGTCCTTCTCGTCCGCCTTGCGGATGTCGGCGCCGAAGCCGACGCCGTGGTTGCCGACCCGGCTCTCGATGATCTTGTCGATGCCCGCGAACGCGCCGCCGCAGATGAACAGGATGTTCGTCGTGTCGATCTGGATGAACTCCTGGTGCGGATGCTTGCGCCCGCCTTGCGGCGGCACCGACGCGGTCGTGCCCTCGAGGATCTTCAGCAGCGCCTGCTGCACGCCCTCGCCCGAGACGTCACGCGTGATCGACGGGTTCTCGGCCTTGCGCGCGATCTTGTCGATCTCGTCGATGTAGATGATCCCCGTCTCGGCCTTCTTGACGTCGTAGTCGGCGGCCTGGATGAGCTTCAGCAGGATGTTCTCGACGTCCTCGCCGACGTAGCCGGCTTCGGTCAACGCGGTCGCGTCCGCGATCGCGAACGGCACCTTGAGCAGGCGGGCGAGCGTCTGCGCGAGCAAGGTCTTGCCGCACCCGGTGGGGCCGATGAGCATGATGTTGCTCTTCTGCAGCTCGACGTCGGGATCGCCGTACGCGCCGGCCTGGACGCGCTTGTAGTGGTTGTAGACCGCGACCGACAGGATCTTCTTCGCCTGCTCCTGGCCGATGACGTAGTCGTTCAGGTACTCGTAGATCTCACGGGGCTTGGGGAGGTCGTCGAACTTGACCTCGGTGCTCTGCGAGAGCTCCTCCTCGATGATCTCGTTGCAGAGGTCGATGCACTCGTCGCAGATGTACACACCGGGGCCGGCGATGAGCTTCTTGACCTGCTTCTGGCTCTTCCCGCAGAACGAGCACTTCAGCAGGTCGCCACCGTCACCGAACTTCGCCACGACGTCTCCTCGCTCCCCCGCCGGTCCGGCGACGCCCTAGCTCACCCCGGCGGCGGTCGCCACCGACGCGAGCTCCCGGTTGCTGATCACTTCGTCGACGATCCCGTATTCCTTCGCCTCCACCGCGCTCATGATGAAGTCACGGTCGGTGTCGTGTGCGACCTTGTCGACGGGCTGGCCGGTGTGGTGCGCCATGATCTCGTCGAGGAGCTCACGCATCCGGATGATCTCCTTGGCCTGGATCTCGATGTCGACGGCCTGGCCGGACGCGCCACCGTGCGGCTGGTGGATCAGGATCCGCGCGTGCGGGAGGCAGTAGCGCTTGCCCTTCGCTCCCGCGGTGAGCAGCACGGCCGCCGCCGAAGCGGCCTGCCCGACACAGATGGTCTGCACGTCGGGCTTGATGTACTGCATCGTGTCGTAGATCGCGAACAGCGCAGTGATCTCACCGCCCGGCGAGTTGACGTACACCGAGATGTCCTTGTCGGGATCCTCGCTCTCGAGGTGAAGCAACTGGGCGATCATCAGGTTCGAGATCGTGTCGTCGATCGGCGTGCCGAGGAAGATGATGCGTTCCTTCAGCAGCCGCGAGTAAATGTCGAAAGCACGCTCGCCGCGGTTGGTCTGCTCGATGACCGTGGGGACGAGGTAGTTGCGGATGGGCTCGATCTCGCTCACGCCTGGGGCTCCTCTGTCTGCACCTTGGATGACTGGTCCTCGGGTGCTTCGTCCTCGGATGATTGCTGGTCGGAGGCTGCCGGCTCGCCCTCCGGAACCTTCAGGTCCAGCGCGTTCCCGGATTCGTCGACGACTTCGGCGTGGTCGACGAGGTACCGGAGCGTCTTCCCTCTGGCGATGTCCGAGCGTACCGCCTCCAGAATGCCCCTGCGTTCAAGATCGCGCCGGACCTTCTTGGGTTTCTCCTCCAGGCGCTCGGCCAATCGTTCGACCTCTTCGTCGAGCTCCTCGTCGCTCGCGACGATGCCTTCCTGCGCCCCGACCGCGCGCAACGCGAGGTCGGCGCGCACTCCCCGCTCCGCCGCTTCGCGCACCTGCTGGACGAACGCCTGCTCCTCCGTGCCGGTCGCCTGCAGGTACTGCTCGATCGTCACGCCCTGCGCCTCGAGGCGATGCGCGATGTCGTGGAGGCGCTGCTCCATCTCCCTCTGCACCAACGCGTCAGACAGGTCGATCGTGACGAGATCGGCGGCGGCGTCGAGCACCTTGTCGCGCGCCGCCACCTGCGCCTGCACCTTGTTCACGAGCTCGAGTCGCTTGCCGATGTCGGCGCGCAATTCGTCGACCGTGTCGAACTCGCTCACCTCCGACGCCCACTCGTCGGTGACCTCGGGCAGGACCTTGCGCTTGGTCTCCTTGACCAGCACCTGGAACGAGACGTCTTCCCCGGCGCGTTCCGCGAAGCGCTCGGGCAGCTTGTCGTTGAACTTCAGGATGTCGCCCGGGCGCTTCCCGGTCAGCTCCTCGTCGAGCTTCGGGACGAGCATGCCCGAGCCGACCTCGTACAGATAGTCGGTGGCGGTGAGGGCGTCGATGGCCTCGTCGTGGACGTAGCCCTTGATGTCGATCTCGGCGAACTCGCCTTCGGCGAGCGGACGGGAAGAGTCCTCGAGGTCGGCGAACCGGTCGCGCAGGGCGTCGAGCTGCTTGTCGACGATCTCGTCGGTGACGGCCGGGGTGGGCACCTCCACCCGCAGGCCCAGGTAGTCCTGCAGCTCGACCACGGGACGCACCTCGACGACAGCGTCGAACTCGACGTCGCCGCTCTCCTCTCCCGCGGTGATGTCGATGTCGGGCGGGGCGATCGTGTCGATGTCCTCCGACTGGATGGCGTCGGCGTAGTACCCGGGGAGGGAGTCCCGAAGCGCCTGGTCGCGGGCGACGTCGGAGCCGAGGCGGGCTTCGAGGAGCTGGCGGGGTGCCTTGCCGGGCCGGAAACCCGGGATCTTGACCTCGCCGGCCAGCTTGCGAAACGCGGCGTCGATCGCCCGCTCGAACTCCGAGGCGGGGATCGACACATGGAGCTTCACCTTGTTCTCGGGAAGCTCCTCGACCGAAGTTGTCACGGGGGACATGGGGAGTGCGAGTGTACAGCGGCCCTTCGCGGGCTCCGTTGACTTCCGGTGGAGGGCCCGCGCTCCCCTACGCTGCGAACGGATGGGCATCGACCGCGGGCTCACGCACGTGGCGCTCCCCGTCGCCGACATCGCAGCGAGCCTCGAGTTCTACCGGCGTTTCGCCGACATGGACGCGGTGCACCGCCGCCGCGACGAGCAGACCGGCGACGAGGTCGTATGGGTGAGCGATCGCACGCGGCCGTTCGTCGTCGTGCTGATCGAGCACGGCGCCGGTGGCGGCCTGACGGGTTTCTCGCACCTCGGGGTCGGTTGCGAGACCCGGGCGGAGGTGGACCGGCGCTGCGGGCTCGCCCGGGACGAAGGCCGCACCGTGCTCGGCCCCCACGACTCCGGTCCCCCGGTCGGCTACTGGGCGTTCATCACCGATCCGGACGGCAACAACCTGGAGCTGTCCCACGGCCAGGAGGTCGGCCTCACGGTCGAGCAGGCTCCGCCGCCGTGACCGGCTCCGGCTCCACCGGCAAGCGAAGCCGGAACGTGGCGCCCGACCCCGGAGTCGTGTCGAGCTCGACCCGCCCGCCGTGCGCCTCGATGAGGGCCGCGACCACCGCCAGGCCGAGCCCCGTCCCGCCGCGGTCCCGGGCGCGGGACGGGTCGGCGCGGTAGAAGCGCTCGAACACGCGGGCGGCGTCCTCCGCGGCCAACCCCGGCCCCTGGTCGGCCACCTCGAGGACCGCCTCGTCGCCATCCCTGCGCACCCGGACCGTGGTCTGCGTACCCGGCGGAGTGTGGGTCCGCACGTTGGCGAGCAGGTTGTCGAGAATCTCGCGCAGTCGCATCCGGTCGCCGGTCACCTCGACCGGCTCGTCCGCCTCGATCGAGACTGGCCAGTCGCCGCCGATCGTCTGCGCCGCCTCGACGGCCTCCCCGGCCAGGCCGACCAGCTCCACCGGCTGCCGTTCCAGCGGCCGTCCCTCGTCGAGTCGCGTGAGGAGGAGTAGGTCCTCGATGAGAGCCTGCATCCGCGCCGTCTCGACGCGGATGCCTCGCAGCACCCGCGCCAGGTCGGCGGGCCGCTGCTGCGCGCCGCGTTCGAACAGCTCGGCGTAGGCGCCCACGGCGCTGACCGGCGTGCGCAACTCGTGGGACGCGTCGGCGACGAAGCGCCGGAGACGCTCTTCCGACGCCCGCTGCTTGCCGAATGCGTCCTCGATGCGTTCCAGCATCGTGTTCAGCGCCATGCCGAGCCGGCCGACCTCGGTGCGTTCGTCGGCTTGGGGGACGCGCAGGCTCAGCTCGCCGCCCGCGATGTTCGCTGCCGTGCTCTCGATATTGCGCAGCGGCCGCAGGCCCACCCGTACCAGCCACAGGCCGAGCCCGACCGCCCCGAGGAGCACCGCCGCGGTCACGAGGATCTCGGTCCAGATCAACCGGTGCAGCGTCGAGTTCACGTCGCTCAACGGCAGCGCGACCATGAGCACCGAATCGTCGGGAAGCCGCTCGGCTCGCACGCGGAACTCGTCGTTCCCGCCGCGGGAGTCGACCGTGAAGAAGGTCGCGCTTGCGTCGCTGCTCGAGCCGAGCCCCGATACCTGGTCCGGGAGGCGAGGCCGCGACGTCGCGAACTCGCCCCGTGTCGACTGGCTCACGAGGGCCGAGCCGTCCGGGGCGCGCAGCTCGATGTAGGCGCCGGGCGCGGCTGACGCCAGCGCACCCGCGTCACTGCCGGGACTGCGATCCAGCGGCCCGAAGAGCGAGCGGATGAGCGGACGGTGCGCGGCGGTGAGGCTCTCGTCGACGCGGTCGACGAGAAACGAACGCAACGCCGTGTATGTGGCGATGTCGGCGAGGACGAGGCCGACGAGCGCAACGGCGGCGACAGCGATCAGGAGACGGGCCCGTAACGACAGCCTCACGGCCGCGCCCGCCTCAAGACTCCGGTTCTCGCAACGCGTACCCGACGAGCCGGATCGTCTGGATGAGCGGAGGACCGAGACGGTCGAGCTTCTTGCGCAGATAGCTGACGTACGTCTCGACGACGTTGGGGTTGCCGCCGAAGTCGTAGTGCCACACCGCGTCCAGGATCTGCGCCTTGGAGAGCACGCGTTTGGGGTTGCGCATGAAGAAGCGCAGCAAGTTGAACTCGGTCGCGGTCAGCTGGAGCACGTCGTTCCCGCGCCAGACCTCGCGCGTGTCCTCGTCCATCACGAGGTCCGAGAAACGCAACGTGCTGTCACTCGCGGTTTCGCCGCGGGTACGGCGCAAAATGGCATGCACGCGCGCGACGACCTCCGCGAGCGTGAACGGCTTGGTGACGTAGTCGTCGCCGCCTGCGACCAGGCCCTCGACCCGATTGGACGGCTCGTCCCGGGCGGTGAGGAAGAGCACCGGGACGTTCACCCCGTCCTGGCGCAGCCGCTTGAGGAGCGTCACCCCGTCGATGTCCGGGAGCATGATGTCGAGGACGACGAGATCTGGCCGCAGGTCGCTGACGATCTCGAGCGCGTCGCGTCCGCCGTGCACCTGCTCGACGTCGAAGCCCTCGTACCCGAGCGCGGTCGAGACCGCGTCGGTGATCGACGGCTCGTCGTCGACCACGACGATCCGTGCCCGACCGTTTACGTCTGAAGCCATCGAAGAGCCACCTGGGTTCGCTGACGACGGTAATGCACGGCGTACGAGACGACGCGGCGTGTCGGCTACTGGCCGCCGCGCAGCCTGTCGATGATCGGCTTCGGCAGCGAGATCGGGATGACGAAGCCGACGGCGTCGATCGACGAGCCGCTCGAGCGGTCCGTGAGGACCGAGGCCCCCGGCGCGATGACGGCACCGGCCAACCCCCCAGCCGTCGACGCGAGCAGCATGCGGCGGACGGGTCCCACTTGCTCACGATCGCGACTGGTCGGGCTGACCGGTGCTTGGGGGGTTGGGGGTGTTGCATGGGCGACGCCGCTGGTGCGCGGTTCGAGCTCGGCTGTTGCCGTGCCACCCCACGGGCCGGCGAGATCGTCCACGGTCGCATCATGCGGGTCACCGTTGAAGCGCTCCTGAGGCCAACCTGTGAGCCCGGTGAGAATTTCCGTTGCGCCTACGCTTGGGCGCGCCGGGGAGTGGCGCAGCTGGTAGCGCACCTGCTTTGGGGGCAGGCGGTCGGCGGTTCGAATCCGCCCTCCCCGACCGATCCCGGTGACTACGGTCCCGGGACCGCGCGGGTGTAGCTCAATGGCAGAGCCTCAGACTTCCAATCTGATGACGCGAGTTCGATTCTCGTCACCCGCTCCAGATCGCGCCTGATCGCGCGGGATCCCGCGTGATCGGGCCCAGCGCGCCTACCGGGCCGGGTCGGTGCTCTGCGTCGACCCGTCGGCGACCTGGTCGGTCCAACGACTGCCGTCCCAGTAGCGCCACTGGTGACGCCCGTACGGATCGGCGGCCCAGCCCGGCGCTCCCGGCGCCGCCGTGGGCGCGGCAACCGGCGGAGGCGGAGCGGGAGCGGGAGCGGGACGCGCCGGGGCAGGCACCACGCCTTGACTCCGCACGGCGAGCAGCGCGACCGCACCCGCGACCGCGGCGCCACCGAGCCACTGCATGATGTTGCCGATCTTCTCCGGCCACGCCAGGCCGACGAACGCCTCGTTGTCCCCGATTGCACCGATGCAGGCGATCAACGCGCTCAACGCGATCACCGCGCCGAGGACCGCCGCGCCCAGGAGCGCAACCCGGACCATCGAGGCACCGCGGGCATCAGGCGCGAACGGGATGCGCAGCGCGAGAACGAGCCCGACCGCAATCGCAAGCACCGCCACGTGCCAGATGCTGACCACGTTGAACCCGAGGAAGGTCAGCTTCCGCCAGGCGCTGGCGCCGGGAGTGAACACCGCGCTCACGATCCCGCCGACGATGCTGAACCCGAGCGCGCCCAGCAGGATCAGCGCGGTCGTCTCCAACGGCGTCCGCCAGGTCGCTACGACTCCGGCACCCGCTCCTTGCCCCGCTTCGACGTCGGCCATCGAGCCTCCTCAGGTCCCCGCCGCTCCCGAGCCTTCGAGAGCACGCGCCTGCGGAAGCTACTCGCCCTCTGCGGAGTACGGGAAGGCCGTCAGCACCTCGGCCACGCCATCGCCGACGAGCAACGTGTCGGCGCCGAGGACGTCGTTGGACTCGAGCTCGAGGTGAATGACCATCCCCGGCTCGAGCGCGGAGCCGTCTTCCAGCGCCTCGAACCCGAGCCCGACGCCGTGGACAGACACGCCCGCTGTCGCTCGGAGGTCGCGGACGGAGGTGCCGGCCTGACACCGGTCGACGAGAGGCGCCCATCGAGCGCCCCAGCGCGCCAGCCGATCGCGATGTTCCGCGGTCTGTGCCCCGCACGGCCGAGTGCGCGCCAGCGATCCTTCCCACCCCTCGAGGAGCACACCCGCGCTCATCGCCACGAGGTCGCCGTCGGCGATGACTCTGTCGGAGGCGAGGCGGCGGACAGGCCCGCCGTCGTCGACGACGCAGAACGCGCCTTCGTAGGCGGGCGTGGTCGTCCCCCGTACGCACATTCGCTCTTCGAACGCGCCCTTGAGCTCCACCTCGCGCACGCCGGGTTGGAGTGCGTCGATGGCGGCTCCGAGCGCATCCTCGGCGGCGGTGATCGCCTTGCGGATGCGTTCGACCTCACTCCCGCTCTTGACCCGGCGCGCCGCGCGCATCACCGCCTCGCCGTCGGCGAGGTGCGCGCCAGGGAACGTAGCCGTGAAGAGCTGCTCGAACAGCGGCGTGAGCCCGTCGACGCCTATACGCCGGGCGTCCGAGACACCGGGGATGGCGGCAACTGCGCCCATGATGTTCACCGGGTTCCAGCTCATCGGGTACAGGCGCGCGGGCGGGATCTCGGCAGGTACGCCGGAGTCGGTGGTGCTCATCAGGTGGACCGCTCCGGTCTCGCGCACGACGACACAGCCCGGCGCGAACGGGCGGGTCCCGGCCAGCCAGAGGCGCGTCGCCCCGGACACGAACCGGGCGTTGCCTTCGCGCCCGAGCACGAGCACGTCGACGTCCTGGCGCGCCATCTCGTCGAGCGCGCGAGTGAGTCCCTCAGCCACGCGGCCCCCCGTCGCGCGCGCTCAGGCGCTCGTAGCCGTCGTCGGTGACGGCGAGGATCTCCTCGGCCCGGAAGCCGGCGTTCCCGTCGTCCCATGCGACGGGCTCGAACACGAGCACCATGCCCGGCGCGAGCACGAGCGCGTCGTCGAACTCTTCGCCGAGGTCGGTGCCGACCAGAGGCATCTCGGCGCTGTTCGTGCCGATCCCGTGGGCGAGGTACAGGTGCTGCAGCCACGGGCGGCGGACCTCGTGTGCGCTCGCGGTTCGCACGAGATCGCCGGCGGTCGCGCCCGGCTTGAGCACGTCGAGGCAGCGGTCGACGATCTCACGCCAGCGCGCTGCCTGGTCGCGATGGCGGCTCTCGGGACCGCCGACGACGAACGTGCAGCCGAAATCAGACGCGTAGCCGCCGTAGTCGATGCCGGTGTCGACCCAGATCACGTCGCCCGCAGCGAACTGCCGGTCGGTGGTCGGGGTCGGGAACACGACGTCGCCGGTGGCGGAGTACGGGCCGTCGGAGATGCGAGGCGGCATCACCTGCCAGATGGGGTCGACCGTGTTCGCGCTCGCGCCCAGCTCGAAGATGCGGCGCAGGAACACTCCCGAAAGTTCGGTGCCGCGGACCCCGGGTGCGACGAACGGGTCGACCGTGAGCATCGCCTGCTCGTTGATCGCCTGGGCGCGGCGGATGCACTCGAGCTCGTCGGCGGTCTTGACGACCTTGCAGGGGCCGAGGATCGCCGTCGCGTCGGTGATCGCGCGCCCGTGCAGCGCGGCGTGCAGTGGCATCGTGTACTCGTCGAGCGCGATCGGTCCGTCGGGCAGTGCTTCGAGGAGCGCGGTCGCGCCCTCGGCCCATTCCACGGGCAGCGCATCGTGCACGTGATCGGCCGGGAGCTCCGGCGGCACCCCCTCGGGGAACGCCGTGTAGAGGTGCGGAGCATCGCCGTCGGCGGTGACGATCGCGACCATCCGTTGTTGGGCGGCGCGGGCGGCGTCGGCAGCCGGCGCCCGCGCACCGACCGCGTAGGCGACGGCGGGCTGGCCGAGCAGCACGGCAGCGGCGAGCCCCTGCGCGTCCAGCACGTCGACGACCTTGCGGTGCCGATCGCGCCGCATGCGGGCGAGGTCGAGGTCGCCCGTCACAGTGGGAGCTTGTACGCCGAGATCGCGTTCTCGCCCAGAATCTTGCGCTGCGCGTCGTCCGGGAGCGGCGCGATCGCCTCGCGCAGCTCCTTCACGACCTCGGGGTGGAACTCGGGGTGTGGGTAGTCCGACGCCCACAGCACGCGATCGGGGCCGAGCCACTCGGCGCACGCCGCGAGGTTCCATTCCTCGGGCTCGAAGCCGGCCCAGCACTGGCGCCGGAAGTACTCGCTCGGCAGGAGGCTGAGCCATCGCTTCTCGAGCGGGAACGCCTTCACCTGCTCGTCCATGCGCTCGAGCTGCGTGGGGATCCACCCGCCGCCGGACTCGAGGAACAAGAACCGCAGGCGCGGGAACCGCTCGCACACGCCGCCCATCAGGAGCCGCCCGAGCGTCACGATCATGTCGACGGTGTTGCCGACAGCTTGGCCCAGACCGGATCCGCCGTGCAGCTCGTCCATCGCCATGTTGGTGACCATCATGTTCTCGCTCTCGGCGACGAGGCGGAACTTGCGGCATGCCCCTGGCGTGTCGACGTGCACGCCCGGGTGGAACGCCACCGGGACGTCGAGGTCCTGGCAAGCGGCCCAGAACGGGTCGTACGCGGAGTGATTGAGCGGCAGTTCGTCAACGTACGCCGACGGGCGGACGAACACGCCTTGCAGCCCCCGCTCCCGCACCGCGCGCTCGGCTTCCATCACCGCGAGCTCGGGCGCCTGGAGCGGCACGCCCGCCATCGCGAACAGCCGGCGCGGATGCGCGGCGCAATAGTCGGCGACCCAGTCGTTGTACGCGCGCTGGCAGTCGAGCACGAACTCGACATCGTGGAACGCGTCGATCGGGTCGTCCGGCCCGAAGAACAGCGCCGTCGACGGGTAGAGCACGGCGACGTCGATGCCGTCGCGGTCCATGTCGGCGACGCGGGCGCCGGGATCGTGGCCGCCCGGGACGCGCAGGCTCTGGAGCATGTCGTGGAACTGTTTCGGGGTCATGCCGACCGCGGCTGCCATGGCATCCTGCAGGTCGCGACCTCCTCCGCGCACCGCACCGCCCGCGTAGTACGTCTCGTACACGTCGTCTTCGACGACCTTGCGCGGAACCCAGTCGCCCCACCGCTTCTGGTCCATGCGCGTGGACCAGAGGTCGTCGGGCTCCATCGTGTGGCCGTCGGCGTCGACGACCACGGCCTCGTCGGGCATCGCGCCTCCCTGACGTCCCCGTCAGCCTCCCACCGGAGTCGCCTCGACTCAACGGCGCTTGTGTCCGAGAGTTTGGGGTGACCGAGGGGATTCGAACCCCCGACCTCCGGGACCACAACCCGGCGCTCTCACCAACTGAGCTACGGCCACCATGTGCGCACGGAACGGGTGGTCCCGTGTGCGCGCCGACCGATGCTACCGGTCCGTCCATCGCGGGGACTTGCTTGTTAGCGTCCTCGGATGCTGCACCGCGCGGGAATCTCGCTCCTGGTCGCCGGAATCGTCACTGGGGGCATGCTCGTCGGGCTCACGAGCCCGGCCGCGGCGGTGACGGTCTCGAACGAGGCAGAGCTCCGGGCCGCGTTCGCCACCGACACGCAGATCGACGTGCAGGCCGACATCGTTCTGACCGACTGCACGGGCGGTGGCGCCATCGAGCGGACGACGGCGGTGACGGATCCCGTGACCGTCGACGGACACGGGCACACGGTCCTGCAGACCTGCGCGGACAACGTGTTCCTCCAGGACGGCTCCGGCCTGTTCACCGTGAAGAACCTCACCATCACCGGGGGCCACGCGTCGGGGAACGGCGGGGGGATCTTCGCCGCGGGCCCGCTCACGGTGCAGCGGACGACGATCTCGGGCAACCGCGCCAATGCCGCCGGCGGGGGTATCGCATCGCAAGGCTTGATCACGATGACGAGCTCCACCGTCGATTCGAACGTCAGTAGCGGGGTCGGCGGCGGCATCTCCATCGGCCCAGCCAGTCCCGGTCTCACCATGACCAACTCGACGGTCAGCAACAACGTGGGCGGCGGGATCGCGACCGTGCCGAATGCCCCGCAGGCTTCGGTGTCGGCCGTGAACTCGACCATCGTCGGGAACACCAACGGTGGATCGAGCCTGGGCAGCGGGATCTTCAGCGGAGGATCGACGACGCTCGTGTACACGACGGTCGTGCGCAACGTCGCAGGGAACTTCGGAAACATCGACACCGCCACCCTGGAGGCCTTCGGATCGGTCGTCGCGGAGAGCAACGGCACCGGCAACTGTCTCGCCACGACGACGTCCCACGGCTACAACTACAGCGACGACGACCTGTGCGGGTTCAAGGAACCGACCGACCACGAGAACGCCGCCGACCCGCAGCTCGGTCCGCTCGCCGCCAACGGCGGGCCGACGCCAACGCTCCTCCCCGAGCCCGGGAGCCCGCTGATCGACGCGATCCCCATCGGTTCGTGTCAGGCCGATGGAGCCGCCGGGATCACGAATGATCAGCGCGGCGTGACACGACCGCAGGGCCCGGGTTGCGACATCGGCGCCGTCGAGGTCGAGGTCCCCGTGCCTCCCGTGCCTCCCGTACCTCCGGCGCCTCCGGCGCCCACCCCGGCCGTGCCCGTTGCCGTGACACCGCGGTTCACCGGATAGCGGCGCCGACGCGTTGATCAGCGAGATCGCCCGCCGGTCTCAGGACGCTTCAACCCGCCCTGGGCAATACCCCTCGGGCGCCCCCGGCAGGACTCGAACCTGCGACCTCGTCATTAGAAGTGACTCGCTCTGTCCGGCTGAGCTACGGGGGCCGAGACGGAATGCTACTGACCGCGCCGGTTCGATTGCGCGACGAGCTCGACGATCCGCTCCATCGCTCGCAGCGCGTCCACATCGCTGACGACGTCGACGGCACGACCGCGCCCGGAGTCCTCGTGCACGCGCCCGTCGTCGTCCACGACGAGGGGTCGAGGCTCGCTCGTCACCACGGGCTCGCCGGCGAGCGCGAGGAGTGCGAGCGGGTCATGGAGCCGGACTGCGACTTCGTCGTCGGCGACGCCCGCGGCGCGCTGCCGCGCGCGCCAATCGTCGAGCATCGGGCCGAGCACCGGCGCCGAATCGACGATGGCCTCGAGATCGGCGGCGGAGGGCCGCATGCGCACCGTCACGTCGAGCGGGCACAGGAGGAGGCCCGGCGCGTGACCGATCACCGCGCGGGCGGCGGCGGGTTCTGTCCCGAAGTTGTGCTCGACGTCCCGCACGGCGCCTCGATGGCGAACCGGTCTCAGCACGCCGCCCATGACGCCGATGCGTTGCGGAAGGCCGCCGGCGGCCAGCAGACGGGCGACGTTCTCGAGCGGCCCGATGCCGAGCAGCGCCTCAGCGCCCGACGCGGCAACGTCGCGGACGGCCAGTCGCGCGCCGGGCACGACGGGGGCGTCGACGAGCGTGCGCGCGATCTCCGCCCTCCATTCGGTGTCGCCGTCGACTGTGCTCACACCCACGAGATCGACGTCACGGTGCCCCGCCGCGCAGAGCAGCGCGACGGCGTCGTCGGGGTTTGTTCCGACGTCAGTGTCGATCCACAGCCGCACGCAGCGCATCCTCGAGCGTCTGGTGCTCGTAGCGGTAGCCCGTTGCCTCGAGCCGCTTCGGCAGCACGCACTGGCCTTCCACGAGGAGGTGCTGGACGAGCTCGCTGCCGTATCGCGCGCGCAGCGGCAACAGCGGCGTCGGGATCACGGTCGGTCGGGCAAGCACACGGCCGAGGGTCTTCGTGAAGTCTGCGTTCCTGACCGGCTCGGGTCCGGTCAGGTTCACCGGCCCGGCGACGTCCTCGTGAGCGAGGGCATGCACGATGGCGCCGACCTCGTCGTCGATCGAGATCCAGCTCATGTACTGGCGGCCCGAACCGATGCGACCCCCGAGTCCGAGACGGAACGGGAGCAGCAAGCGGGGCAGCACGCCACCCTCGCGGCCGAGGACGATGCCGCTGCGGACTCTCGCCACCCGAACCCCGGCGTCGGCCGCCGGGGCCGTCGCCGCTTCCCATTGCACGCACACACGGGCGACGAAGTCGTCGCCCGGCGCGCTCTGTTCGTCGAGCGGCTCGTCGCCTCGGTTGCCGTAGTACCCGATCGCCGACGCCGAGACGAGGGCCGACGGTGGACGGGTCAGGCCCGAGAGCGTGCGCGCGAGGAGACGGGTGCCCTTCGTACGCGACTCGAGGATCAGGCGCTTGCGCGCATCGGTCCACCGTTTGTCGCCGATGCCGGCGCCCGCAAGGTGGACGACGCCGCCGATGCCCTCGAGGCCGCCGACGTCGATCGTGCCGGCTTCGGGGTCCCAGCTGAGCTCGTCCTCCTGGGCAGCCCGGCCCCGGACGATACGAACCGGCCGATGACCCTCGCGGGTGAGCGCGGGCAGGAGTGCCGACCCGATGAAACCGCGCGACCCGGTGACCGCAACATCCACGCCGATAGCATGGACGTTTCGAGCGCCCCTAGCTCAACTGGATAGAGCAGCGGACTCTTAATCCGCCGGTTCAGGGTTCGAGTCCCTGGGGGCGTACGAAGCGACGAGCGCCAGGATCGAAGCTGCGGAGGTGCGCGGCGCTCGTACACTGCCGCCGTGCCGGAGCCCGCCAGCCGACGACTCGAGTGGCGCGAGCGTTGGTTCGGTTCGGAGCGGCGGCTGCGTCTCCGCACCGGCGCGCGCCGACACTGGCTTTTTCTCGTCGTTCTCGGCGCCGGCTTCGCGCTGCGGGTCGTGACTCAGATCGCCTACCGGCCCGCCTTGCTGTACATCGACTCGTACCGGTACCTCGGCAATCTGCACGACCTCGACCCGGCACAGAACTCGCAACCCATCGGGTACATCGCTCTCCTGCTCCGCCCGGTCCTGTCGGTGGGCAGCCTCGCGGTCGTCGCCGGGGTTCAGCACATCCTCGGGTTGGGCATGGGCGTCGCGATCTACGCCCTGCTGGTCCGGCTCGGCGTCCGGCGATGGATCGCCGTCCTCGCCGCGGTACCGGTGCTGTTCGACGCGTACCAGCTCCAGATCGAGCAGAACATCATGTCTGAGACGCTGTTCGAGGCACTCATCCTCGCCGCGGTCGTTCTGTTGCTCTGGACTCGTCCTCCTCGCCTCGCCGCCTTCGCGACAGGAGGAGTGTTGTTCGGCCTGGCCACGACTGTCCGGTCGGTCGGCGCGGTCCTGGTCGTTCCTGCGGTTGTGTTCGCGCTCGTCGCCGGCACGGGCGGGTGGCAGCGACTCGTCCGCGCCGCGACCATCGGGCTGGCTTTCATGCTGGTCATTGCGACGTACGCCGGGTACTACTGGATCAAGGACGGGGATGCGCGGCTGAGCCGCGGCGATGCGTTTCTCATCTACGGTCGCGCCGCGACGTTCGTCGACTGCCGGGGCCTCGACCTCCCGAACTACGAGCGGGTGTTGTGTCCCCCGGAACCTCTCGCTCACCGCTTGGGCTCGGACGCATATGCACACCACAGCCCGTATCCCATGCAAGTCGTCCTGCCGCCGGGCAAGTCACGAGACGAGGTGCTGCGTGATTTCGGGCGCCGCGTGATCCTCCATCAACCCCTCGACTACGCGAAGGCGGTGGCCACCGACTTCGTGAAGCTCTTCGCGTTTCGCCGCACGACGTTTGCGCGCGACGTCCCCCTCGAGCGATGGCAGTTCCAGCGTTCCTACCCGACTCTCGGCCTCGACGCGGCGTCGGCGACACGAACGTACGGCGGCGGCAAGCCGCGCGCCGTCGAGCCTCTCGCCGTCTTTCTCCGCGACTACCAGCTCAGCGTCGGCTACGTGCCCGGGCCGGTGTACGCAATCGCGTTCATCGCCGGGCTCCTGGCCGCGGCGGGCGTCGGGCGGGCCCGCCGGTCAGGGCTGCGCACCGCATGCTTGCTGCCGACCCTCTGCGGGCTCGGCGTCCTGCTGGCGGCCGACCTGTTCCTCTTCTCCTGGCGTTACCAGCTCCCCGCGCTCACGTTGGCGCCCCTGGCGGGAGCGCTCGGCCTCGCCGCTCTCACCGGTCGGGTGACACCAACCAATCCGAGTCCCAGTCCGGCTGTGGCTCCGCGGGACGCACCTTGTTCGCCGTCCGTCGCCAGTTGACGAGCGGCAGCAGCGCTTCGCGGTCGACCCGATGCTTGTAGCGATCGGCGACGTCGAACATCGATGTGATGAGGGTCTCCGACAGTTGGTGCGGCGTCAGCCCGAGCTCCACGAGACCGCTGTGCACGACGTTGTAGTAGTGCGTCTCGGCCTCGACGCGCGGGTTTTCGATGTTCTCGATGCTCGCCTCGCCCGGATACGAGGTCGCGACGACCTTCGCGATCTCGGTCACGGTGAAGCTCTCGGTCATCTGGTTGAACACGCGGAACTCGCCCCGCTCGGCCGGCTGCTCGGAGGTGAGGCGTACGCATTCGACGGTGTCGCGGATGTCGATGACGCCTCGGGTCTGGCCGCCCTCGCCGTAGATCGTCAGCGGCTCACCGAGCACCGACTGCACGACGAAGCGGTTCAGAACCGTCCCGAAGATCGCGTCGTAGTCGAAACGGGTGGCGAGGCGATCGTCGACCGCGGTCTGCGGGGTCTGCTGCCCGTACACGACCCCCTGGTTCAGATCGGTCGCGCGTAGCCCCCACACGCGGCACGCGAATTCGATGTTGTGGCTGTCGTGGACCTTGCTCAGGTGGTAGAAGGATCCCGGTCGCTTCGGGTACAGGACGCGGTCGGTCCGGCCCTTGTGCGACAGCTCCAGCCAGCCCTCCTCGATGTCAATGTTCGGCGTGCCGTACTCGCCCATGGTTCCGAGCTTGACGAGGTGGATGTCGGGATCGGTTTCCTTGATGGCGTACAGAACGTTCAATGTGCCGATCACGTTGTTGTACTGGGTGTACACGGCGTGCGCGCGGTCGATCATCGAATAGGGCGCGGCGCGCTGTTCGGCGAAGTGGATGATGGTGTCGGGGCGGAACCCGTCGATCATGTCGAAGGTCGCCTGCGCGTCCGTCAGATCTGCGACGAACGTGTCGATCAGTTGGCCCGTGTGCTCGTGCCAGGCCTTGATGCGCGTGTGCAGCGGCGCGATGGGGACAAGGCTCTCGACACCCATCTCGTGGTCGTACTGCCGCCGCACGAAGTTGTCACCGATCGCGACATCGTGGCCCTGATCGGACAAATGCAGCGCCGTCGGCCACCCGAGGTACCCGTCGCCGCCCAGAATCAAGATCCGCACTCCGGTTCCTCCACCTCTCGGCCGTTGCGGTGTGTCTTGCGGTAGGACGGTCCGCCGGCTGGGCCGCATCTTTCTTAGCATGCGATCTTGAGAGCAATGTTTCCTGTTCATGAGAACATTGCATCCTCGTCGCTCATTCTTGACCAGGCTTGTCAAGAATGCCGGGTCGCTCGTCTCGTTCGATGTCGTTCGCGGAGCCACGTCGTCGTCAGCACGCGCGCGTAGCGAAAGCCGTACAGGGGCCACCACCCCTTCTTCGTCTGCCCGTGCGAGCGTTTCCGCATCGTCATCGGAACCTCGACGAACCGAAACCCCTTCGCGAGCGCTTCCATG
Source organism: Acidimicrobiia bacterium (assembly GCA_035938395.1). Lineage (GTDB taxonomy): Bacteria > Actinomycetota > Acidimicrobiia > IMCC26256 > JACDBD01 > JALZAA01. Next base: position 19,894 of record DASZGY010000070.1, on the reverse strand, counting down.
AGCAACTCCGATGCCTGGTACTGCGGCTGTCGCAATGTGACGGCCTCGGTCACCTCGACGGTCATGGCGCGGAAGCCGGACGACGTGTCGGTGATGCGCCGGCCCGTGAGGATGGTGGCGAGACGCCCGAAGAAACGCGAGCCGGATCGCCGGATCCGGTCGGTCGTCTCCTGGCGGCCCAGCCAACGGGACCCGACAACGAAGTCGGCTTCGCCGGTCACCAGCGGTTGCACGAGCTGATCGATCTCGCTCCCGACGTACTGTCCGTCGGCGTCAGTGGTGACGATGAAGCGCGCGCCCGCGCCTCTGGCGAGGGCGTAGCCGACGCGGAACGCCGCGCCCTGGCCCCGATTCGTCGGGAACGTGCACACGTAGGCGCCATGGTCCCGAGCCACGGGCGCGGTGCGGTCGGTGACGCCGTCGACCACGACGATGCAGCTCAGAGAGAGGCCACAGGCCTCCGCCGGCAGCTCGTCGAGCACGGCTCCGATCGCCGCTTCCTCCTCGTACGCCGCGATGACGACCACAACCGGCGTGAGCTCGAGCTGCCCGTACCGGGCACGGAACTCGGCGATCGCCGCGTCGTCCGTCTCGTCGAGGCGGGAAGGCAGGAGTGCGTGCTTCATTGCGTCCGGGAGTCAAACGTCGGCGAGTCGGCAGCGTCAATTCTCCCGTGATAGCGGCCTTCTACACTCCCGGCCGTGCCGCAACTCGATCCTCTGGGCGCGTTCCGTCTCGACGGGCGCGTCGCCATCGTCACCGGAGCGAGCTCGGGACTCGGCGCCCGATTCGCCCGCGTGCTCGACGCCGCCGGCGCCCGCGTCGTGCTCGCCGCCCGCCGACTCGACCGCCTCGAAAAGCTGGCGAGCGAGCTCACCGACGCCGAGCCGGTCGCGTGCGATCTCGCGCAGCCGGACGCACCGGGCGCGCTCGTCGACGCCGCGCTCGGTCGCTTCGGCCGGGTCGACGTGCTCGTCAACAACGCCGGGACGGACGCCTTCTTCCCGGCGATGGAAGAGCCGGTCGACTCGTTCCGTGAGGTGGTCGAGGTGAACCTCGTGGCGCCGTTCGCCTTGGCGCAGCTCTCGGCGCGCTCGATGGTCGAGTCGGGCACGGGAGGCACGATCGTCAACGTCGCATCGCTGTGGGGCCTGGTCGGAGTGGGCCAGATCCCGATGGCGAGCTACGCGGCGTCGAAGGGCGGGCTCGTCAACCTCACGCGGGAGCTGGCGGCGCAGTGGGCCCGCCGGGGCGTGCGCGTGAACACGCTGGCGCCGGGCTGGTTCCGCACCGAGATGACCGAAGGCCGGATGTTCGGCGACGAACGCGCCGAGCGCTGGATCCGCAACCGGACCCCGATGGGGCGCGGCGGCCACGAGCACGAGCTCGACGGGGCGCTGTTGTTCCTCGCCGGCGATGCCAGCAGCTTCGTGACGGGCCAGGTGGTGTGCGTCGACGGAGGATGGACGGCGATTTGAAGGTTCAGGCGTTCTGCAGCTCGTGCAGGTCGGCGAGGACCTCTGCGGGGTGCGCGGGGATGTCGGCGACCTCGTACGACTTGCGGATGATCCCGTCGGGATCGATGAGATAGCTGTACCGCTTGGCGAAGCTGACCTTGTCGGTGCCCGGGTCACGCGTCTCGTACTTCACGCCGACCTGTTCGTCGTAGTCCGACAGCAACCGGAACGTGAAGTCGTACTTCTCCCGGAACGCCTTGTTCGCGTCGGGCGCGTCGAAGCTGATCCCGAGGATCTCGCAGTTCATGTTCTCGTAGTCGGCGGCCTGGTCACGCAGGCCCTTCCCCTCGATCGTTCAACCGGGGGTGTCGGCCATCGGGTACCACCACAGGAGCACCCAACGGCCGCGCAGATCCGACAGCCTCACCGGGTTGCCGTCCTGGTCGGGAAGCGTGAAATCCGGAGCTTCGGTACCGGGCTGCAGCATGGCCTGACTCTAGATCGTCGCCTTCTCGAGGACGTGCACGGCGCACGCCGAGCCGAGCCCGATCACGTGCGTCAGGCCGACCTTGGCGTCCTCGATCTGGCGGTCGCCGGCTTCGCCCCGCAGGTGCGTCGCGACCTCGTACAGGTTGGCGACGCCAGTGGCGCCGAGCGGATGGCCCTTCGAGATGAGCCCGCCCGACGCGTTGACGGGCGTCTCGCCGTCGCGCCACGGGCCGCGCTCGTCGATGAACTTGCCCGCCTCGCCCGGCTTGCACAGCCCGAGGTTGTCGTAGTGGATGAGCTCGGCAGTGGCGAAGCAATCGTGGAGCTCGACGAGGTCGAGGTCGGACGGGTCGACGCCGGCCGTCTCGTACGCCTGGTTGGCGGCGTCGCGCGTCAGCGTGTTCACGTCCGGCTGCACCTGGTCGGTCTCGGTCCACGGGTCGGACGTCATCACCGACGCGGAGATCTTCACCGCCCTCTTGCGCTGCTCGTCGGAGAGGGTCGCGAGCTTCTCCTCCGAGACGAGCACGAGAGCTGCGCTCCCGTCGCCCGTCGGGCAGCACATCAGCAGCGTGTTCGGGTACGCCATCATCTCGGCGTCCATGACCTCGTCGAGCGAGAACTGCTTCTGGTACTGCGCGAGCGGGTTGAGCGTGGAGTGGGCGTGGTTCTTCTCTGCCACCTTGGCGAACTGCTCGAAGGCGACGCCGTCGTGCTCGCTGGCGTACTCCATGCCCGCCTGCGCGAACACGCCGGGCATGAGCGTGGTGCCGACGCGCCCCTCGACGCTCATCACCGAGCCGTACCGGCCCGAGGGCTCGTACACGTTCTTGTCGGAGCGGGGCGCGCTGCCGAGGAGGCCGGCCTTGCCCATCTTCTCCAAGCCGACGGCGATGCCGGTCTCGGCCTCACCCGACTTGATCGCCATGTACACGCAGCGGATGGCGGTCGCGCCCGTGGCGCACGCGTTGGCGACGTTGTAGACGGGGACGCCGTTCTGGCCCACCTGCTTCTGGATGCGCTGCCCGACGCCGCTCGCCGCCTCCATGAGGTTGCCCGCGCCCATGACATCCATATCGGCCATCGTGACGCCGGCGTCGTCGAGGGCGGCGAGCGCCGCCTCGGCGCCGAGGTCGATGAGGTCCTTGTCGGGATAGCGACCGAACTTCGTCATCGACGCGCCCAGGATCCAGACGTCGCGCTCAGCCATTGCGTGCTCCTTCTCTCCCTCAGGCCGGCTCGTAGCCGAACTGGACCGCCTCGGTCCCCTCGTCGTCGACGCCGGCGACCGCGGTCGTCAGGCGGACGTCCATACCGAAGCGCACGGTGTCGGGGCTGGGCTCGACGTTCAGCAGGTTCGCCTTGACCACGCCGCCACCGGACAGGTCGACGATCGCCGACACGTACGGCGTCGGGACGCCCGGCGCGGCGCGGTGCACGATCGTGTAGCTGCGCACCTTGCCGTCGTCGGCGAGTCGTTCCTTCGAGAACGATCGGCCGCTGCACTTGGCGCACGCATTGCGGCGATCGAAGTACAGCGCCCCGCACGTGTCGCACCGGTTGGCGACGAGGTGCGGCGCGCCGTCGTCGAGCACGAGGTAATCGACGATCGGAACCTGCTTGCCCATTCCCCCTCCTTCTCTTTCCGAACGCTACCGCAGCTGCCGGAGTGAAAGACTCGGGACGAGCGAGCGTGGCGGAACTGGCAGACGCGCCGGCCTTAGGAGCCGGTGCCCTTCGGGGCTTGGGGGTTCGAGTCCCTCCGCTCGCACCGGGTGTCAGTGCGGCGGCGCGTTGCTACTTCTTCCTCTTCTTCTTGTTGCGGCCGAAGATCTTCCGCTTGCGGCTCTTCTTCTCGAACTCGGACAGGATGTCCGGTGCCGCCAGGTTGACGATGTCCTCGGCCTCGTCGAGCAGCGCGTCAACTTCTTTGCCCTGGGGCTCCGCCTCGGGCGGCTTGGCCGAGGCGCCGAAGCTGCCGTACTGCCAGCCGGCATCCCAGCGTCGCTTCTCGAACTTCGGGCAGTCGTCCGGGCAACGCCAGGGCGCGTCCGGCGCCAGGTCGAGGCGGCACTTCCGGACCGTCTCCCCACTCGGGTAGGTCCGACTCTCGTAGTGGCGGCAGTCGGTCCGCATCGGCATGACCTCAATCTACCGGAGCGTCCCCCGGATTCGACGCCGTCCGGCGCGACTCCAAGCGCGCTCTCAGGACAGCCAGTCGGGCGCGCCCTCGAGCAGGTAGCGGCTCACCGCGAGGCAACGCTCGAGCACGTCGCACGAAACGGCGTCGCCGTCACGGATGTGCAACAGCGAGACGCGCTGATGGGCGACGATGCGCAACGACCGCTCGGGCGCGTCAGTGGCAGCCGGGATCGAGTCGATCGCGGACACCTCCAGCGGCAGGTCGGGGCCGCCCAGCCCCGCGAGCTCCGTCGCCAGCAGGAGCAGGTCGGGACCGTGCGGCAGCGGCGGGAGCGCCCACGTGAAATTCACCGGGAAGTGGAAGTCGTCGGGTGGATCGTCGCTTTCGGGACGGCCCATCACCGCGTCCTCGAAGCCGAGGAGCACACGCGGATCGACTTCCAGCGAGAGGTACAGATCGACCGGCCCCTCGCAACCCTCTTCGGGGTGCAGGTCGACCTCCCACGTCTGGCGCAGCGAGTAGCTCTCGACGAAGTGCCGCTCGTCGTGGACGTGAAAGCCGTGCTCGACGGCATGGTCCTTGAGATCGGCGACGAACCCGGCGATGTCGATGACGGCCATCGCTACCGCCCTTCGGTTTCCTGGACGACGCGTACCCCCTGGGCGAGCGTGCGGAACGCCCGGGCACGGTGTGAGATCGCCTGCTTCTCCCGGTCGGTCATCTCCGCGAACGTACGGCCGTCCCCCTCGAGCGGCACGAACACCGGGTCGTACCCGAATCCGCCCTCGCCGCGCGCCGCGGTCGTGATCACTCCCTCGACCTCGCCCAGCGCGGCGACCTCGAGGCCGTCCGGCCAGCGAGCCACTGCCACCGTGGCGAACCGTGCCGCGCGTTGCTCGAGGGGCAGTCCGTCGAGCTCGCCGAGCAGCTTCTCCACGTTGTCGGAGTAGGTCGCGTCCTCGCCGGCGTAGCGGGCGGTGTGGACGCCGGGCGCGCCGCCGAGGGCATCGACGTGCAGGCCGGTGTCATCGGCGACGGCGGCCAGCGCCGTGGCGTCGCAGAGCGCGACCGCCTTGATGCGGGCGTTGTCCTCCAGCGTCTCGCCGACCTCGTCGACGTCCGGGACTTCGGGCGGACGCGCGACGAGCTCGAGCGACGGTGCCTCGTCGCCGAGCAGCGCGACGATCTCGCGGGCCTTGTCGGGATTGGCCGTCGCGAGGACGAACGTCGTCACGACGGCCGCGGCGGCGGCGGGTCGGCCAGGGTGGCCCGCTGGATCTCGAAGATCTCCGTGATCCCCTTCTCCGCCAGGGCGAGCAGCTCGTCGAGCTCCGACCGCGAGAACGGGTTGCCTTCGGCGGTTCCCTGCACCTCGACGAAGCGGCCCGCGCCCGTCATGACCACGTTCATGTCGACCTCGGCGCGCGCATCCTCGGAGTAGTCGAGGTCGAGGTGCGCCAGCGCGTCCACGACGCCCACCGAGATCGCTGCGCACGCGTCGGTCATGGGGTGCGCCGGGATCTTGCCTCCCACCACCATCCGCGAGAACGCGTCGTGCAAGGCGAGATACCCGCCGCAGATCGCAGCCGTGCGCGTGCCGCCGTCGGCTTGGAGCACGTCGCAATCCACCGTGATCTGCAGCTCGGCGATCATCTCGAGATCCGTGACGGCGCGCAGCGACCGCCCGATGAGCCGCTGGATCTACTGGGTGCGACCGGACTGACGGCCGCGCGCCGCCTCCCGGTCAGATCGCTCGACGGTCGAACCCGGGAGCATCGAGTACTCGGCCGTCACCCAGCCGCGTCCCGTGCCGCGCAGCCACGGCGGGACGCGATCTTCGAGCGACGCCGTACACAGGACGCGGGTCCGGCCGAAGTCGACCAGCACCGAGCCCATCGCCGACTCGGTGAAGTCGCGGACGAACAACACCGGCCGCAGCTCGTCGGGCTCTCGCCCGTCCTTCCGGATCCCCATTGCCGATGCTCCCTCGCTACACGGGCGTGACGAGATGCGGTGTCGCCAGCGTGACCGGCTCGCCGAACGACTCCGAGCCTTCCTTGACCGACACGACCGCGTCGAGCTCGGGCCAGAGGTGCGTGAGGATCAGGCGTGACGCCTCGGCTTGGCGCGCGTCGCGACCGGCCTCGTGCGCGCTCAAATGCCACCGCACGCCTTTGTGGCCCTCCTGGTATGTGGCCTCCGAAAGGACGAGGTCGGCACCGGCACCGAAGGCACCGACCGTCCAGTCCGGCCCGGTGTCGGCCGTGTAGACGAGTCGCTTCTCGTCCGCGCTCACCTCGACCGCGTACGTCGGTGGTGGATGGTCGGTGCGGGAGAAGCGCAGTGTGAGATCGGCGAGCTCCACGCCGTCGCCGTCGCCGACGACCTTCCAGTCGAAGGTGTCACCCCAGTCGTCGACGAGTGCGCCGAGCCGCTCCTCGAGGCCTTCTGGTGCGAAGACCGGGAGACCCCCACGCTCGAGCCCGTACCGCATCAGCACGTGGAGACCGTAGATGTCGGCGCAGTGGTCGGGGTGCTGGTGCGTGAGGACGACTGCGCTGAGGTCCTCGATTCTGGCGTGTTGCTGCAGGTGCGGGAGCGTTCCGTTGCCGCAGTCGACCCAGACCGCCGCGCCGCCGCCACGGACGAGATAGCCGCTGCAAGCGCCGAAGGGCTGGGCGCCGTACGAGCCCGAGCAGCCGAGGACCGTCAGCTCCACTCCCACCCCTCCACGGTCCCGACCTCCGGGCCCAGGAACCGCGCTCCGAGTGTGCGGAACGTCGCGAGGTCCCCGCTGGTGACGAACACGCGGCGGGGCGGCTCGCTTCCGGGCCTGCGGGCGTGGCCCGCCCCGCCGAGCAGCGTGCGCGTCTCGAACGCGGTTTCGTCGCCGCTCGAAACGAGCACGACGTCACGGCCCATCACGTCGCCGATCGTGCGGGCGAGCAGCGGGTAGTGCGTGCAGCCGAGGACGAGCGTGTCGACGCCGGCGTCGCGCACCGGCGCGAGCAGGCGCTCGGCCAGCACGTGCACCTCCTGGGAGTCGACGTCCCCGGCCTCGACGAACTCGGCGAAGCCGGGGCACGCCGCGCACGTGAGCTCGACGGCGGCGCCGCTCGCGTCGGCGGCGCGCTGGTATGCGCCGGAGGCGATGGTCCCGACGGTGCCGATCACACCGACGCGCCGGGTCTGGGTCGTGTGGATCGCGGCGCGCAGGGCCGGCTCGATGACGCCGATGACGGGCATATCGCAGTTGCGACGCAACGTGTCCAACGCGACCGACGACACGCGGTTGCAGGCGACGACGAGCAACTTGGCGTCGTGATCGGCCAGCAGGTCGGCCATTTCGAACGCGTACTTGATGACATCGCGGTCGGGCTTCGGACCGTACGGGAAGCGCCCCGTGTCGCCGAAGTACACGACCGGCTCGTCGGGAAGCAGGTCGATGAGCGCCCGCAGCACCGTGAGGCCGCCGAGTCCGGAGTCGATCACGCCGATCGGTCGATCGCTCACGAATGCCCCCGGCCGGCGGCGCGTCGCAGCCGGTCCCCCACCGCCACGCCGACACCGATGTCGGGCGGTGGCACCGCGAGCAGGACGTCGACACTGCGCCGGTCGGCCTCACGTAAGCGCGCGTACAGGACGCGCGCGTACTCGTCGGTGTTCGCGGGCGCGTCGAGCACGACGACGTCGGCGGAGAGAGCCGGGATGGGGTCCGGCGCGAGCACCGCCACGCGCTCGCCGGCGGCGAGCAGAGCGGTCGTGCGCTCGCTGAGATCCTGACGGTCGACGACGAGCACGGTCGCCTCGGGCGCGTAGTGCGACTTGAGCGTGCCGGGGGCTCGGACGAGCCCGTCGCTCCGGAACCCGACCGCCTGCCCGGACACCTCCTCGACGCGCTCGCGGGTGACGCCGCCGGGGCGGAGGATCACGAGCTCGTCGCCGGTGCAGTCGACGATCGTGGACTCCACGCCGACAGCGCATGGCCCGTCGTCGAGGAGGACATCGACGTCGTCACCGAGGTCGGCGCGCACGTCGCCGGCGGTCGTGGGGCTCACGTGTCCGAAGCGGTTCGCCGAGGGTGCCGCGATGCCGCCGCCGAACGCGCGGAGCAGCGCGAGCGCGACCGGTTGGTCGGGCACGCGCACACCGACGGTGTCGCCGCCGCCGGTGACGGTGTCGAGGACGCGTGCCGAGCGCCGGACGACGATCGTGAGCGGTCCGGGCCAGAGCGCGTCGCCGAGGCGGCGGGCAGCGACAGGGACGTCGGCCGCCCAGTCGCCGAGCTGTCCGGGCGCGCCGACGTGGACGATCACCGGGTGCTCGCCGGGGCGGCCCTTGACCGCGTAGAGCCGCGCGAGCGCGCCGCCGTGGTCGGCGTCGGCGCCCAGCCCGTACACGGTCTCGGTCGGGAAGGCCACCAGGCCTCCGCGCCGGAGCGTCTCGGCGGCGCGGGAGATGTCGGCGTCAGTCGCCATGTCGCCACCATCTTTCCTCACCCGCGTCGGGGTCGGGGCGAGGCGTGACATCAGGCACGGTCATGGAACGGGAACGCAGGCTTCGCTACCAGTAGTTGATGCGTTGCGCCCGCTCGGTGACGACGTCGAGGTCGTCGGTCCACGCCCCCGACGAGAGGTACTTCCATCCCGCGTCGGGGACGAGGGCGACGATCGTCCCCGCGTCCATCGTCGCCGCCATCTTGGCGACGCCGGCCATGACCGCACCCGACGAGATCCCGGCGAAGATCCCGCACTCTTCGAGCAGGCGGCGCGTCCATTCGATCGACTCGCGTGGCCGCACGATGAACTTCCGGTCGAGGACGGCCGGGTCGAAGATCGGCGGAACGAACCCGTCTTCGAGCGAGCGCAGCCCCTGCACCAGCTCGCCCGCCGGAGGCTCGACGGCGACGACGCGCACGTCGGGCTTCTGCTCCTTGAGGTATCGACCCACGCCCATCAGCGTGCCGCTCGTTCCGAGACCGGCGACGAACACGTCGACCTCGGGGCAGTCGCGCAGGATCTCCGGACCGGTGGTCGCGTAGTGGGCGTCGGGGTTGGCCGGGTTCCCGTACTGGAACAGCATCACGAGCGACGGGTCCTCCGCCGCGAGCTTCTCCGCTTGGCGGATGGCGCCGTTGCTGCCTTCCTCTCCCGGCGACGGGATCACCTCGGCGCCGAAGATCTCGAGCATCTGCCGGCGCTCCTCGGACACGTTCTCGGGCAGCACGACGCGCAGCCGGTACCCCTTCATCCGGGCGACGAGGGCGAGCCCGATGCCGGTGTTGCCGGACGACGGCTCGAGGATCGTGTCGCCCGGCTGCAGCACGCCGTCGCGCTCGGCCGCCTCGACCATCCGCAGCGCGATCCTGTCCTTCATCGAGCCACCGGGGTTCTGACCCTCGAGCTTGGCGTAGATCCGCACCGCCGGGTTCGGCGACAGCGCGTGCACGCCGACGAGCGGCGTGTTCCCGATGAGATCGAGGATCGACTCGTACCTCATGTCTGGTCGTCGTCGCAGGTTCCGGCTCCTGCGACGACGGTCGGCGAAGCCGCGATCGTCGCGGCCATCGGCCTCGGCCCTATCCGCCCGCGACCGCGGGGAGGATGGAGACGACATCGCCGTCGGCCACCTTGGTATCGAGCTGGTCGAGGTACCGGACGTCGTCGTCGTTGCGGTACACGTTGACGAACTTGTGGATGCTGCCCGACTCGTCGACGAGCTGGTCGGCGAGACCCGGATAGCGGGCAGTCAGATCGGCGAACACGTCGCCCACGGTGGCGCCGGCGGCGGACACCGACGCCGCCCCGTCGGCGAGCGGGCGCAGGAGTGTGGGCAGGCGAACCTCGACGGGCACGGCACGAGTGTACAAGTCCGACCTGATGGGTCGGGATTGTCGTCAGCGGTCCAGGACCACCTGGCACTCGGCGATCGCGCCGTCGCGGATGCGGTACGCGCGCAGCACCGGGCCACCGTCCCGCAAGCTCACGAGCACGTAGATCCATTCCGGGTAGTACTTGGCCTGCTCGACGTCGGTCGGCGACGGGTAGGCGTCGGTGTGCGTGTGGCTGTGCCAGCAGCCGACGATCTCGTGACCGCGCTCGCGAGCCGCCCGCATCGCCGCGCCTTGGTCCCGGCCGTCGATTCGATACGTGATCGCGGACGCGTTCTCGTTCCGGCACGGCCGAACTTCGCTGACGACGCCCAACGGCTCACCGTCGGACACGGGCCCGATGAGCAGCCCGCACGCTTCGTCGGGGAGGCCGTCGTAGCAGTGGCCGACGATCGTGCGGTACTGGTCCTCCGCGAGCCGGAGCGTCGGGGACGCGAAGCCCATGCAGCTCAGCCGCTGGCGGCCGTGGCGTCGCGGATCGCCCGCCACACGCGCTCGGACGTGAGCGGCATGTCGAGGTGGCGGATCCCGAAGATCGACAGGGCGTCGACGACCGCGTTCTGTGCCGCCGGCGTCGAGCCGATCGTCCCCGCCTCGCCGATGCCCTTCGCGCCGAGCGGGTTCAGCGGGGTCGGTGTCTCGGTGTTCGAAGCTTCGAAGCTCGGAAGCTCCGCCGCGCTCGGCATCGCGTAATCCATGAGGTTGGCGGTCTGCGGGTTCCCGTCGTCGTCGTACTCGACGCTCTCGTAGAGCGCCTGAGCGACGCCCTGGGCGATGCCACCGTGCTGCTGCCCGGCGACGAGGAGCGGGTTGATGATCCGGCCGCAGTCGTCGACCGCCACGTGGCGAACGAGCTCGACGCGCCCCGTCTCGGTGTCGACCTCCACGACCGCGATATGGGCGCCGAACGGATACGTCGCCTCGCCCTGGTTGAAGTCGAGCTCGGCGCGCAGGCCCTCCTCGAAGTCGGCCGGGCGTCGAGCCGGGTCGCCGGCTGCCAGGGCCAGCTCCGCCCACGACAGCGCGGTGGCGGGGGCTCCCGCCACGCCGACGCCCTCCCCCTCGTGCACGGCCATGTCGGCGACGTCCGCTTCGAGCAGGTGCGCCGCCAGCCGCTTGGCCTTGTCGACGACGAGCTCGCTCGTCTTGTGGACTGCGCTGCCCCCGATCTGCAGCGAGCGCGATCCCATCGTGCCCATCCCGCGTGGGACCAGCGCGGTGTCGGACTGCACGACGGTCACTGCGTCCATCGGCACGCCGAGCAACTCGGCCACGATCATCTTGAACGCCGTCTCGAGACCCTGACCGTGCGGTGAAGTACCCACGGTCGCGGTGACGGTGCCGTCGGTGTGCACCTCGACCGCACCGAACTCCTGGAACAGTCCGCCCGCCGTCACCTCTGTGTACACCGAGACTCCGATGCCGAGCTGCTTCACGTCGCCGCGCTCACGCCGCTCAGCCTGCTCGCTCCGCAGCTCCTCGTACCCCGCGACGCGACACGCCTCGTCGAGGGCTTTGACGTAATCCGCCGAGTCGTAGTTGGCGCCGGTGACGGTGGTGAGCGGGAACTCCTCGGGACGCAGGAAGTTCTGCTTCCGAAGATCGACCGGATCCCTTGCCAGCTCCACGGCCGCCATGTCGACGATGCGCTCGAGCAACGCGGCGGCCTCGGGACGGCCGGCGCCGCGGTACGCGGCGGTCGGAGTCGTATTCGTGATCGCGCTCTTCGAGTTCATCTGGATGCTCGGGATGCGGTACACCCCCTGACTCATCGTCCGGGTGAGGTACGGGAGGAACGCGCCGATTCCGGGATAGGCGCCGCCGTCGCACACGATGCGTCCCCGCAGGCCCGTGAAAGTGCCGTCGCGCTTCAGGCCGAGCTCGATGTACTGGATCTGCCCGCGGCCGTGCGTCATCGCCGTCATGTTCTCGGAGCGGGTCTCCGACCATTTCACCGGTCGTCCGAGCTTGCGGGCGGCGGTGGCGGCGATCGCGAACTCCGGGTACATGCCGGCCTTGGCGCCGAAGCCTCCGCCGACCGTCGTCGCCACCACCCGGACCCGCTCCTCGTCCAGCCCCACGACGCCCGCGAGCGGGTCGCGCACGCCGTGCGGGTTCTGCGTGGGGACGTGCGCGGTGAGCCCGTCGTCGCCGTCGGGCTCGACGAGGATCCCGTTGGGCTCCATCGGCACCGGCGCGAGGCGCTGGTTGAGGAACCGGCCCTCCACGACGACGTCGGCGTCGTCGAGGATCGACGGGTCGTCTCCGAAGTTGAACTCGATGGCCAGGTTCGACCCGTGCTCCGGGAACACGATGGGTGCGTCGTCGGCGAGCGCCGCCTCGGGATCGATCACGGTGGGCAGCGGGTCGTAGTCGACGATCACCATCTCGGCTGCGTCGACGGCCTGCGCGCGCGTCTCGGCGACGATGACCGCCACGATGTCGCCGACGAAGCGGACGACATCGCGGGCCAGCGGCGGACGCGACAGCGCCGCCGGGACCATTGCAAACCCTTGCCCGGGCTCCAGGCCGAGGTCGTCGGCCGTGTACACGGCAAGGACGCCCGGCATCGTCACGGCTTCGCTCGTGTCGACCGACTCGATGCGGGCATGAGCCACCGTCGACCGGACGAACGCCACATGGAGCAGACCTTCGACCTCGAGGTCGTCGAAGTACTCGGCGTCGCCGCGCAGGATGCGCGGGTCCTCGGCGCGTCGCACCGGGTTGCCCAGGATCGATCCAGAAGTTGCCACGGCCGGAAATCTATACAGTCGACTCATGGGGCGCCCCGCCGACACGGTCGTCATCCGGAACCGGCGCGCCCGGTACGACTACCTCGTGCTGGACTCGTTCGAGTGCGGCATCGTGCTCGCGGGTTCCGAGGTCAAGTCGATCCGCGCCGGTCGCGCCAACCTCCAGGACGCATACGCACGAGTCGAGGACGGCGAGCTGTGGCTCCACGGCATGCACATCGCGCCGTACGAGTTCTCACGCGCCGAGCTCGACCCGACCCGTCGCCGCAAGCTGCTCCTGCACCGCAAGGAGATCGACACGCTGGCCCGCGCCACGGGCGAGAAGGGCGTGACCCTCGTGCCGCTGCGCGTGTACTTCAAGGACGGCCGCGCCAAGGTCGAGTTGGCCGTGGCCAAGGGCAAGCGGGCCTACGACAAGCGTCGAACCATCGCGGAGCGCGACGCCAAACGCGAGGCCGAGCGCGCCCTCAAGGGGTTGCGCGACTGACCGCCTGGCCCGGCGCGACCGCCTCCGGGGAGACGAGGCCGACGAGCCGATCGCCGTCGAAGACCAGCGTGTGACCGGCGCGACCCCTCGTGGGGCGCGCGGCGACATCTGCGAGTCGGTCGTCGGGGCGTGCGGCGCGGATCGTCGCGACGGGCACCATGTAGTCCTGCACGCGGCGCATGACCCCTTCGGTGGCCGGCGCCGCCGACCGCAGCCGGTCGATGCTGACCAGCCCGGCGATCGTGCCGTCGAAGCTCTCGACCACGGCGACGGGGTCGTGCACGTGGGGAGCATCCTCCGCGAGGAAGTCGCCGACCGATATCCAGCCGCGCACGTGGGGCGGATCAGTGATCATCACGTCGCGCACCCGCAGGTCGCCGAACGCGAGACGCGAGCGCGCCATCTCCCCTTCGGCACGTGCGGCGCTGATCAGGAACCAACCGATCAGGGCCGTCCACAACCCGCCGAAGCCGAGACCGGCGAGCCAGGTGACGCCGCCGACACCTACCAGCAGCCAACCGAACACGACACCGACCCGGGCCGCGGTCGCGGCGGCGCGGTAGCGATTGCCGTGGCGGAACCAGAGCAGCGCCGAGAGGATGCGGCCGCCGTCGAGCGGGGCGGCGGGGATCAGGTTGAACAGGGCCAGGATCCCGTTGATCAGCGCGAGCCACGCCAGCGCCGACCCGAGCAGACCGGGCGCCCCGAGCACGGACAGCGCGAGCGCGGCGACGCCGAACGCAGCCGCGAGGCCCACACTCGTCGCAGGCCCGGCAGCGGCGATACGTAGCTCGGCGCCCGCCGTGGGCGACTCGCCTCCGAGCTTGGCGACCCCGCCCAGCATCCAGAGAGTGATGCCTTCCACCTGGACGCCGTGCCGGCGCGCGACCAGCGAGTGCGCGATCTCGTGCGCGAGCACCGAGGCGAAGAACAGTCCGGCGGCGACGAGCCCCACGATCCAGTACGCGGCCGTGGGCTGGCCGGGGAACTCGGTCGGGAAGCGGTCGACGGCGAGGCTCAGGGTGAGCAGCCCCGCGATCAACAACAGGCTGAAGTCCAGCCCCACGGGGATCCCGAAGATCCGGCCCAGGCGAATGCTGCTGCGTCCCATCTCCGACAAGAACGATGCCGGGTGCCGCCTTGTTCCGGCAAGGGTTTCGGAGACCCGCCGGTACACTGGGCGGTCATAGCAAGGGGGTGACTGGCTTCGATTCTGAGGACCAATGCGGGTGAAGCGAGCCGACGTCCCCGGAGCGTCGTAAAAGAGCCGGGAAAACCAACAAATGCCGAGGATTCAAACCTCGCACTCGCTGCCTAGGAACTAGGTAGTGCGTCCGTTCCGGCCCAGCCGCTCGGCCGGATTGCGGGCGTCATTGAGAGCGGCTCACCGCCGGGACGGGCCTCGCGGCCCGGCGGGAAATCACAGCGAGGCTGGGGTCGCCGCAGGCCGCCGGTGAGCGGTGGCGACCCGAGAACTTTCTCACCGGCTGCGCTCGGAGAAGCCCCGCCGAGGACTCGGAAGACGCGGGTTCGAATCCCGCCACCTCCACCATCCCTTTTGTGGCGCGTTCCCTCGCCACGGAACGCCGGGCGAGAAGCGCCCGGCGTTCTCGCGCACCGATGAGGTTTCCCGGCCCGCAGCTGCTGCCGGGCGGCGCTGGCCCCGGTCCCGGGTCACCCACCTGCGCTGCCGCGTCGTCAGGTGGCGCTCCCGAGCGCGAGATCGGCGGCGACCACGATGTCGCGGGCGGTCGTCCTCAGCGCGTTCGCGGTCGCGAGATCCGGCAGGCCGTCGCCGAAGGCAGGGACGTCGACCACGGTCTCGAGCACGCCGGGCTCGGCGAAGTCGAGTTGCGCGCCGGCGCGTCGGAGGATGGCGCGCATGGGCTCGTTCTCGGCGAGGACGCGTGCCCGAAACCGGCGAATGCCGTTCTGAGCCGCCGCCACCGCCAGCGCGCCCACCAGGAGCGTGCCGAGACCCCGGCCCTGGTAGTCGTCGACGATCGAGAACGCCACTTCGGCGGTGTCGGGAGCGGCACGCTCGCGGATGTACCGCGCCGAGGCCACACCCTGCTCATCAGGGTCGTCGGCCGCGAGCGCCACCCATGCGAAGTGGTCGAAGTAGTCGACGTCGACCAGGTATTGGACGACCTTGTCGCTCAGGGGCGGTGCGCTGAAGAAGCGCCTGTAGTGCGACTCGCGTGAGAACCCCGGCTGGGTGTCGGCGAGCTTGCCGCGATCGGTCGGGAGGATCGGTCGGATCCGGAGCCGGGCGCCGTCTCGAAGGTTGACGTCCACGGGGCGGGCGTTCGCAGCCAGTCGTTGCCGCGCCGTGCGCGCAACCCGCTCCGCGACGCCGGGCACGTCGAGCAACGCCTCGAAGGCGCGGGCGTCGCCGGCGTAGCCCGTGAGGGGACGCGTCGCGATGACCGTGGCCGACCGGGGCGCAGCCCGGAGGACGCTGAGCTCGCCGACGATGGCGCCCGGCCCGACCGTGGCCACCTCGTCGTCGCCGTCACCGTCGTCCCGGAGCACGGAGGCTTCGCCGGTGGTCACGACCAGGAACGAGTGCGCCACCTCGCCTTGCCGGGCGAGGACGGCACCGGAAGGCTCGTCGACGGGCGACAGCATCGACGCCAGCGTCGAAAGCTGGCGCTCGTCGGATCCGTTGAAGAGCGTCAGGCCGGACAGGTCGTGCGCCACACCAGATGCCGCCACGGGCTCAGTTCAGCGCGAATCCCGGAATGTGCGCAGCGGCGTGAAAAGACCGGGGCGCTGTCGATCTGACCGACTCCCGTTCGTCGTCGTGGTGAACTGACCCGACAAGGAGGAATCATGCGATACGCACTGTTGATCTGCGGCGACGAGAAGGGCATGGAGGCGAGGAGCCCCGAGGAAGCATCCGCGGGCCTCAACGAGTACATGGCGTTCGGTGAGGAGATGGGCAAGCGCGGCGTGCTCCAGGGAGGCGAGCGCCTCCGGCCCACCACCGACGCCACCACTGTCCGCGTGCGCGACGGCGAGGTCCTGACGTCGGACGGGCCGTTCGCGGAGACCAAGGAGCAGATCGGCGGCTTCTATCTCGTCGACTGCAAGGACCTCGACGAGGCCATCGGCGTTGCGTCGAAGATCCCCGGCGCCCGGAACGGAAGCATCGAGGTGAGGCCGATCTGGGAGCTGTAGTCCCCGACGTGCAGGCCGCCGTCGCGAGCGCATTTCGCGACGAGTGGGGACGGGTCGTCGCCACCCTCATCCGGATGACCGGCGACTGGGACGTCGCCGAGGAGTGCGCGCAGGACGCCTTCGCGCTGGCGCTCGAACGGTGGCAGCGCGACGGCGTCCCGCGCAATCCCGGTGCGTGGCTCACGACCACGGCGCGCAACCGCGCCATCGACCGGATGCGCCGGGCGGCAACGGGAGCCAACAAGCTCCAGGAGGTCGCGGTGTTGTCCGCCGATTCCCCGAGCGAGAGCGACGAGAGCGGCGTCGGCGACGACCGGCTGCGCCTCATCTTCACCTGCTGCCACCCGGCGCTCGCGCTCGAGGCGCAGGTCGCGCTCACGCTGCGCACGCTCGTGGGCCTGACGACGCCCGAGATCGCGCGGGCGTTCCTCGTGCCCGAGCCAACGATGGCGCAGCGGCTCGTGCGGGCAAAGCGCAAGATCCGCAACGCCGGCATCCCCTATCGCGTCCCACCCGCGCACTTGCTCCCGGAGCGGACGGGTGCGGTGTTGGCGGTCCTGTACCTCCTCTTCAACGAGGGCTACGCCGCGAGCGGGGGCGCCGACCTCGTGCGTCAGAGCCTCACGGACGAAGCCGTTCGCCTTACTCGCACGCTCACGGAGCTCATGCCAGACGAGCCCGAGGCGCTGGCGCTGCTCGCGCTCATGCTCCTCCACGACGCGCGCCGCTCGGGTCGTGTCGACGACGACGGCGACCTCGTGCCGCTCGAGGAGCAGGACCGGACGCGCTGGGACCGGAACGCGATCGACGAGGGAGTCGAGCTGCTCGACGCCGCGCTGCGACGCGGGCAGCCGGGTCCGTACCAGGTGCAGGCGGCGATCGCCGCGTGCCACGCGACCGCCCCCGACGCGGCGTCGACCGACTGGCCCCAGATCGCCGCGCTGTACGGCGAGCTCGGGCGCATGGCGCCCACGCCGGTCGTGGCGTTGAACCGGGCGGTGGCGGTGGCGATGGCCGAGGGGCCCGAAGCGGGCCTGGCGCTCGTCGACGAGCTGGAAGCGTCCGGCGCGCTACGCGACTACCACCTGCTGCCCGCCACCCGCGCCGACCTGCTCCGGCGGCTCGGGCGCCGGACCGAGGCAGCTGCCGCCTATCGCCAGGCGCTCGAGCTCGCCGGTGCGGACGCCGAGCGCCGGTACCTCGAGCGCCGGCTGGCCGAGACGGAACGCGCCTGAGCGCTACGGGACGCCGATGAGGATGTTGCGAACCGAGTCGCTGAAGGCGTGGCTGAAGCCGGGGACGGCCAGGTTCCCGGATCGGCGCCAGAAGATGGACAGGAAGATCCCCATCGGGACCATGACGATCGGCAGCTGGAAGATCGCCTCGATGACGGGCGTGCCGACCGTCAACGGCAGGTGCCACCAGCTCCAGAGCAGCGACACGAAGATCGCCGAGAGGATGCCGTGCCGCTCACCCCGGTGGTGCACGTGCGAATCGAGCGCGCCGCGGAACCACACCTCTTCCACGACGAATACGGCCACCACGTAGGTCCCGAGCGAGACGAAGAAATCCCGCGTCGCCGGTGCGTCGAACGGCGATCCGAACGGGTGGGCGGTCGTCGTGTTCCCGTAGACGTCGATCGCCGAGAGGACGCCGATGAGACCTGCGGTCAGGAAGCACTTCGCGAGGTCGGCCCAGGTCGCGTCGGTGAACTGCCGCGCCGCATACCCGGCCCCGATCGCGCCGACGAACAACACGAGGTCGTAGCCGACGAATCCGGCGCCGTTGGTGTCAGCGACGTCGCGCACCAGGAGGTAGACGGGCACGATCATCAGCACGACCGTGACCGGCGCGAGAACGCTCCGGAGGCTCAACCGCGGGCCGTTCCGAACCCAGAGCTCTCGGAGTGGCCGCTTGCGAATGACGAGCTGGAACACGATCGTGATGGGGATACCGATGAGCAGGTAGACACACTGGCGATTCAGCGTCTTGCCGAGATCGAAGACGTATCCGATCGCGATCCATCCGGCGACGAACGCGAGCCCCTCGAGCATTCGTCTCGCCCGGCTGACCGGCTTCGTCGTCGCCGTCTCGCCGGCCTCGTGGGCCATCGCCGCTAGCGCTCCTCGGCGAATTCGGAAGGGCCCACGCGCTTCTCGAGCCAGTCGTGCAGCGGCTTCGATGCTCGCAGGAAGCCCACGAGACGGTCCTTGGCCTTGCGCGTCCCCAGCCACGCGCCGACCGGCCACTGCTTCCAGCTGATGAGGCCCTTGTACCGGAGCAGCTCGATGCGAGGGTGGTCCTTCGGGTAGCCCTTCGGCGCAGTCTTCAGCACGTCGTGCGCGTCGACCGTGATGCCGCTCCTGCGGAGCTTGGACACGATCTGCTCCAGCTGGCGACCCGAGCGGTTGTCGGCCACGGCCCGCCGGTACCGGTCGAGCTGGTCGGGCGCCGGCATGTACAAGCCGCGACCGGCGCCCAGGCCCTCGGCCGAGAAGCTGATGTACCCGCCGTTCGCGAGCGTCGCCGCGATGGCGGTCTTGTACGGCGACTTGTCCTTGCTGAAGCGCACGTCGCGATACGGGCGGAAGATCCGGCCCTCCCCGTACTGGGGCGCGAGCTCCGCGAGCAGCGCGTCCATCGGCCCGCGCACCAGCTCCTCGTAGACGGCCTTGTTCTCCTGCCAGTACGTCTTGGAGTTGTCCGCCTCGAGGCCCTCGTAGAACTCGATCGCCTCCGCGGGCCACCCCCGGAACACCACGGCCGGGAATCTAGCCAGCCCGCGGCGGGCGCTTCCCGAGACGTTCGAGGACGGCGCGGCCGCGCGCGGAAAGCCGGTACCCGATCTCGAGGCTCTCGGTGAGCCCGAGCTCCTTCAACTTGCGGACGTCGCGCTTGAACGCCAGCTTCTCTTGACCCCGCGTCGGCGCGAGGTCGCCGGCTCGCACCTCCGGGCGATCGCGGATCAGGCGCAACACCGCCGCCGTCCAGGCCCCGTGCCGGCTGGCGGCGTCGAGTCGGGCCAGCCTCCGCTCCACCTCGGCCAGCTCGTCGTCGGTCAGCGCGTCGCGACCACGCAGCTCCACGCGCGGGTCCGGTCCGGCGACGTGCAGCGCGACCCGGTACACGCGTCCGTCGCGCTGCGTGGCGAGGTCGTCGAGCAAGGCCCTTCGCGACGAGAACCCGGCGCGGCGCGCATCCTCCTCCGTGATGTCGGCGACGCGCACCTCGTCCACGGCGTCGACCGAGACAACCCCGACTCCCGTCCGGAGCTGACCCCCGGCGCGAACCCGCGGCCGCGCCCAGCGCCGGAAGGCGACGGTGATCGTGCCGTCGGCAAGACCGTCCAGCGCGTGGCGCTTGAAGAGCACCCGGTGACGCTAGGCCCTGACCTCGGTGAGGCCACCTTCGCTCTGCTCGTAGCCCTTGCCGGTCGGCTGCATGAATCCCCATTCGTAGCCGTCCGGGTCCGTGACTTCGAACATCCGGACG
>DASZGY010000069.1:0-16017 GCA_035938395.1 Acidimicrobiia bacterium | reverse complement strand
GGGAGGTGAAACCTCCGGCGGAGGCGCCGGCTGTTGCCCCGGATCCTTCGGAGGGTCGCTCATGGCTTGTGAACGCTCGCGCTAGCTCGACACGATCGCCGCGATGACGATGACGACGATGTACGCGATGCCGAGGCCGATTCCGATCCAGCCGAGGATGATGCCGGCGATCGCCATGCCGCGCCCGCCTTGCGTCCCGCCCGACTCGTCGATCTGCCGCCGGGAGATCTAGCCGAACACCAAGGCGAGGATCCCGCCGATGATGCACAGGAAGATCTGGGCGATCCCGAGCACCAACGAGGCGATCGCGAGTCCGTTCGTCCTCGGCGTGGACTGAGAGCCGTAGCCGCCCGGTTGCTGCCCGTACGCGGGAGGCGCGGGCGGTGGCGTCGGTGCCGGCGGCGGGGGTGACGATGCGGGCGGCGGCCCGGCCGGCGGGGGCGGCGGAGCCGGTCCGCGGTCCGGCTCCTGCGGTGGTGTCGCGGTCATCGTCGTGCCTCCCTCGCCAGAACATGCTGCAAGCGGGGCGTAGCGTATCGACGGGTGTCCGAGCGGTCTACGGCAACCGGCCATGCCGGCCCGAGCTCGTCAGCCCGGCCAGCGCTCCACCGGGTACTCCGACGTCGGGACCACGTACGTGCCGGCGGCCTTGTCCTGCCACGTCTGCTTCTCGGGATCCCAGAGCATCCAGAGGTATCCGAGGTAGCAGACGAGGCTGGACCCGATCGCGACGATGTAGCGAAGGAACGCGGTCCCGTACTCGACCCGGCCCTGCGTGCGGGCGTCGATGGCGCGAATGCCGAGCAGTCGCATGCCAGGTGTCTGGCCGCTCCCGCTGCCGATGAAGTACACGGTGTACGCGATGCCGGCTGCGAGCCCGATGAGGATCTGGGAGACGAGGCTGCGGCTGAAGACGAGCCCCACGACCACGCCGACGACGTACAAGATCACGCCGTCGATCAGGAAGCCGCCGAGGCGGTACCAGAAATCGGCGCGCGGCCCGGACGGTCCCGCCGGGGCGCCGCCGGGAGGCGGAACGGGTTGTGTCACTACAGCGGTCTCCCGGTGGAGTACTTGAAGAGCTGGAACGCCCACAAGGCCGCGAAGAACACGAACACCGCCCACACCGGGATCCGCACCCGTTGCCAGCGCCACGCGACGAGCAGGACGATCGCCATCGCCACGACGAGGAACGCGCCCGGGTTGTACGAGAACGCGGCGCTCAACTGACCGTGGACGAGCGCGGTGACACCGCGCGTCATGCCACAGAACGGGCACGGCACGCCGGTCACCGTGCGGAGCGGGCACGGAGGCCCGAGCGTGGACGGCAGCCAGGGCCGGACGGCGGCGACGGCGAGCATCCCCGCCCCGCCGACGCGGAGCGGCTTGAGGTCGATCCCGAGCGAGCTCGTCTTCTCGGGAGGGGCTGATGCGTCGGCGATCACAGGGGTCGCAGGCGTTGGAACCGTCGCCGTGCTCACGACCGGCGAGCGTAGTAGCCAGGGGCGGCTGCCTATCCCCGGGCCGCCTTGGCCGCGACGACAGCCTCGAGAAAGCTCTCTGGATGCCATCCTTCGGGAGCGCCGACCACCTTCGGCCGGACGCGTGCCGCGAGATCGGTCGCGAGGTACGCCCGAGCGCCCGGGCTCAGCGAGACGCGTCGCTCGAGGAACTGCCGAAGGGTCGCGACGTCCTCGAGGCTGACGCCGCTCACGTCCCACTCGAGGAACGGCGCACCGACAGTCGGGGGCGCGAGGTACGTCGCCGCCGGCGTCACGGCCGGTCGCCGCTCGCGCACGACGAGCGTGCCGGCGGCGAGATCCCCGAGGCGTTGGTTCCTGCCCGTGACCAGGATGGCGATCACGCCGACGACGTAGAAGACGGGCAGGAAATCGACGATGCGCAGGAAGTTGCGCACCGCGGCGGTGAGGAACCCCTCCGGCTCGCCGCCGACACGGACGACACGCAAGCCGGCGGCGAGCTTCCCGATGCTCCGGCCGCGGTTCCAGGTCTCGAGCGCGATGTCGTACCCGAACAGGATCAGGAAGATGGCGACCAGGAATACCGCGACCACGAACCCGTTGCTGCCGAGCGGCCCGAGGACGACCGCGAGCGCGAAGATCGCGCCGAGCTGGACGGCGACGTCGAGAAGCGACGCCGCGAATCGTGACCCGACCCCGGCCAGCACCAGCTCGAGCTCGATTCCCTCCGGGGTCGCGATGGTGACCCGGTCGTCGAGCGTCGCCACCGGGCGAAGGTAACAGTGGGGACAGAAATGGGGGGTCCGCTCTGAACCTCGACGTCTTCGTGGCGACACGCCGGGACCGCTGGCGCGAGCTCGACGCGCTGGTGTCGCGAGCCGGACGCCGGGCCGAGTCGTTGGGGCCCGACGGGGTGCGCCATCTGGGCGCGCTGTACCGAGCCGTCGCGGCCGACCTCGCCCTCGCCCGTCGCCGCTTCGCCGGAGACCCCACGGTGGCGCGCCTCGAGGCGCTCGTGGCCCGGGCTCGTCCGCTCGTCTACGACCGCGCCGGCCGCGGCGGGTCCTTGGCCGAGTTCGCCACGACGGGCTACTGGCGACGCGTGCGCGAGCGACCGGCCTTGCTGCTGATCTCGGCGCTGCTGCTGTTCGGCCCGTGGATGCTCGCCGCGGTGTGGGCGGTGCGCGACCCGGGCGCGGCGAGCGGCGTGGTCCCGTCCGAATACCGGTCCGTGACCGAGCCGCGCGAGCGCGGCACCGACCTCGGCCTCACCACCGATCGCCAAGCCGCCTTCTCGAGCGAGATCTTCACCAACAACATCCGGGTGACGATCGTCGCGTTCGCGGGCGGCATCGCAGCCGGGATCGGGACCGCCGCGCTGCTCGTCTACCAGGGCGTGCTGTTCGGCGCGATCACGGGTCTGGCGATCTGGGCCGGCAACGGCGCGTCGTTCTTCGAGCTCGTCACCGCCCACGGCGTGCTCGAGCTGTCCTGCATCGTGGTCGCCAGCGCGGCAGGGCTGCGGATGGGATGGGCGCTCGTGAGCCCCGGCCACCGCCGTCGGGGCGTGGCGCTCGCCGCCGAAGCGCGTGTCGCCGTCGAGATCGTGTTGGGAACCGCGCCGTGGCTCGTGCTCGCGGGGTTGGTGGAGGGGTTCATCACGCCACGCGGGCTCGGTCTCGGCCCGGTGATCGTCATCGGCGCGTCCCTCGGCGCCGTGTACTGGGCGCTCGTGCTGTGGCGCGGGCGTCCGGCGCGTGACGATGCGTACCTCGAGGTCGACGAATCACCATCAGGCACGCAGCAAGCGGCTACAGCCGCGCCCGTGCCTTCGCCCTGAGGTAGGCGCCGACGCACGCGTTCGGCAACAGGTCGGGCCGGGCCTCGACGACGTCGGCGCCGGCGCGGCGCAGCTGGGCGGCGACACGAGCGCGCGCATCGAGGACATCCAGCGCGACGGCGGCGGTGTAGACGTCGGCAGGCGACCTCGGCGGCGTGTGCACCATCTGCTCGAGATCGGGATCGGTGACGCCGGCGACGACCACCGCATGCCGGCGCGCGAGTACCGGCATCGCGTCGAGCAGCGGTTGAGCGGCGGCCTCTTCGAGGAGGTCGGTGAGCACGATTACGAGGGCGCGCTTGCCGCTCCCGACGGCGCGGAACGCGAGCTCGTAGTCCGAGTCGACCATGGTCGGCTCCACGTCGAACACGGCGCGCACGACGGCGTCGCCACCCCCGCGCGCCGGCGGCACACGACGGCGGACGCGATCGTCGAAGGCGATGACCCCGGCCCGGTCACCCACCTCGTCGGCGACGAGCGCCACCGCGGTGGCGGCGTCGACGGTGGCGTCGAGGCGCGTACGGTCGCCGAGCGGCGCTGCCATGAGACGGCCGGCGTCGAGCATGCACACGACGTCGCGGTCCTGCTCCACCCGGTACTGGTTGCTCATGGGCCGGCCCAGGCGCGCCGTCGCGCGCCAGTTGACCTGGCGGACGTCGTCGTCGGGGAGGTAGTCGCGGATCGACTCGAAGTCGGTGCCGAGGCCGAGCGGACCGCGTGTGAGGCGGCCCGGGTCGCGGAAGCGACCCTGCCGGACCGCCAGCACCAGCCGCCAGGCCGCCGGCAGATCGGGGTACACGAGCACCTCGACGGGCTCGCCGCCCCGCCGGTACCACGCCGCCAGCCCGAGTGGGCCTCGAATCCGCGTCGCCGGGCTCGGGAGCGTGTGTCGTCCTCGCCGCCCGGCCCGGACGCGGGCATCGAGGTGGCCGTCGGCCTCGGCCGGCTCGACGGCGACGTCGGGAACGAGGGGCTGACGCAACCGGAGCGCGCCGGCTCCGACCGAGTCGGCTTCGAGCGTGAGCGACGCGGGCACGCCGCGGGCGAGCGCGCCCGGCAGACGCCGCTGGACGACGGGCCGTCGCCGGCTCACGATCGCGTCGACGACGAACGCGGCCGCTACCGCCACCGCGGCGAGCAACGCCACTGTGGGAGCCGCCAGCGCCGCGAGCGCGCACGTGCCGAACAGCACGGAGGCCCGGACCGTGGCGCTCACAGGCGCGACGGCCAAGCCGATGAGGGCGACGGCGACCAGCGCGACGGCAGCGACGATGGTGGCGTCCATCGGCCGGCTCTCAGAGCTCCGACGTCAGCGCGGGACGGGCACGGCGGCCAGCGCGGCTTGCACGGCGTCGTCGGGACGGTAGCGCTCGAGCTCCGCTTCGGGACGGAGCAAGAGGCGGTGGCGCAGCACCGGGCGGGCCATCCATGCCACGTCGTCGGGCGTCACGAAGTCGCGGCCGCTGATGCGCGCCGAAGCCTTTGACGCCGCCAGCAGGTGCACCGCGGCGCGCGGGCTGGCGCCGAGCGCGACGCTCGGAAGCTCGCGCGTGCGACGTACCAGCGCGACGACGTACGACTCGATCTCGTCGGCGACGGTCGTCGCGTCGACATCGTCCCGCGCCGCGCGGAGCTCGTCGGCCGTCGCCACGGGCCGGACGTCGTCGATCGTGGCCGGCATCACACCGTGGTGCGCGAGGCGGAGCATGCCCACCTCGTCGCTCTCGTCCGGATAGCCCACGTCCACCTTGACCAGGAAGCGGTCGAGCTGGGCCTCGGGGAGCGGGTAGGTGCCCTCGTACTCGATCGGGTTCTGCGTCGCGACCACGAGGAACGGATCGGGGAGCGGGCGCGGCTCGCCGTCGACCGAGACCTGACGCTCCTGCATCGCCTCGAGCAACGCGGCCTGGGTCTTCGGCGGCGTGCGGTTGATCTCGTCCGCCAGCAGGACGTGCGTGAACACCGGCCCGGCGCGGAACGCGAGCTCCTGCGCGGAACCCGCCGACTCGGACGGCCGCAGCGTCATCGTGCCCGTGAGATCGGACGGGAGCATGTCGGGGGTGAACTGCACCCGCCGGAACGACACACCGAGCGCCCGAGCGGTGGCGTTGGCGACGAGCGTCTTGGCGACGCCGGGAACGCCCTCGAGGAGCACGTGTCCGTTCACCGCCACCGCCGCGAGGAGCAGGTCGACGACGTCGCTCTGGCCGACGACGACCTTGCTCACCTCGGCCGAGACGCGATCGCGAAGATCCCTCACGTTCTCGTTCCTCCATCGTTCGCTCCGTTGGGCGCCGTCACAAGCTCCGGCTCTGCGGCGCGGTCGGCAGAGCCGCCGCCGTTGGCGCGCGCGAGCGCGCGGCCGGCGGCGACGACGTCGTCGGGGGTGCGCGCGGGCGCGAAGAGCGCGTCGACCTCGGTGGCGGACCATCCGAGCCGGGCGGCCGCGGCGCGGAGCTGTTCCTCGGACGCGGTGGGCGGCAGCCCGGCGCGCTGCGCCAGCCGGGCACGCGCCGCCGCCTGCAGCGGACCGAGAGCCTGAGCAGGTTGATTCGTGCGAGCGAGCGAGACGGCCACGGCGTCGACGTACTCGCGCCGCGGCGGCGGCAGCGGTCGATCCGCGTCCTCGGGAGGCCCGAGCCGCCGTCCGGCGGCGACCAACCCCAACAGCGCCGCCAGGGTCAGACCGACCAGCGCCGCCTGCCAGCGTCCCGGGATGGCGCCGAGCCCGCTTGCCTCGCCGTACCCGTGCGCACCCTCGGCGAACACGACGGTGCGGCCGTCGCCAACGGCGGCGAGCCCGAAGCCGGCATTGTCGGCCGACCCGAGCAGACGGTTCTGCAGCGGTGACGGATCGGCGAGCGCGACGACCCGGCCTCGACCGACGTCGGCGGCGGCGGCGAGCACGCGCGATCCGTCGCCCAGGATCGGCGTGGTGCCACCGGGCTCCGACCACGAGCCCTCGCCGGCGGTGCGCACCGAACGCAACCCGACGATCTCGCGGGCGCCGCCCACGGGCACGGCGTTCCGAACACCGGCCGCCGACCACGCGGGGGGGTCGGCGAGCACCGCCGCCAGGAGGCCGGTCGCGCCGGCCCCGCCGGCGACGAGGCGCCCGCCGCGGGCGACGAACCGGCGAGCGGCGCGCTCCTCGTCGTGGTCGAAGCCGACCGGGTCGAGCACGACGAGCGTGTCGGCGGTCACGAGCGCGGTCTGGGTCACCCGGCCCCTCCGCGCTTCGGTGTCATGGCCGTTCCGGCGCAGCAGCTCGGCGTACGCCGCCAGGCCGTCGCGTCCGGTCGAGAGCGACGACGAGCGTGGCGCCGTGTCGTCGGCGCCGCGCGTCGAGGAGTCGAGCAGCGACAGCGCGACGTTGACGACGATCACCAGCGCGACGAGCACGATCACGATACGCACAGCCGGGTGCAGCCGGCGCCACGAGCGGGTACGCGTGGTCACCGGACCGCAGCCTGCTCGAGGACGCGGGGCCACTCGGCGCGCGCCGATTGCAGATCGGTCGCAGACGCGTGGCGTCCGCCGTACGCGACGGCGTCGAACGTGATCGCGAGATCGTCGAAGTCGCGCAGTCGGAGGCGCCGCGCCACCTGGCCGGTCGTGATCGAAGGCCGGAACTGGATCGCGCCGGCGCGGTCCAGGCGCAAAAGGCCGGCGCGGAAGCGCAGGCGCAGCGCGACATCGAGGTCCCCCCGGCGCTCGGCCGCGTCGGCCTCGCGCTCGAGCCGGCCGGGGTCGGTATGCGCGTCAGGCGATCGACGCCGCCCGACAACGTCGCCGGCGGCGTTCGTCGCCGCGTGGCGGCGAGCGACGAGCAGCGCCCCCACCGCGACGACGCCGGCGAGGACGGCGGCGAGAAGGATCTTGCCCGGCAGCGACTCGGTGACGCGGGAGAAGAAGTCGCCGATCGGACGGAGGCGGTCGCCCAGCCATTCGAGCGCGCCCTGGAACGGGCGGGGGACGTCGGCGGGCTTGTAACGGCGCCCGCCGAGGATCTCGCGCGCCTGGTCGCGCGCCCGATCGGGGTCGACCTGCCCCGGCACCACCAGCCGGCGCGGTGTCACCGCCTCGGCCCCGGCGGCGGCCCTGTCGCCGGAGGCGACGAGGGTGGTTGCGGAGGCGACGAGGGTGCTTGTGATTGCCATCCGGGCGGCGGTGGCGCCCACCCTCCCCCGGCGCCCGGTACCGGCTGGGTCCACGGCATCAGGGTCGGGCTCACGGAGCCGGCGGGCGCGCCGATCCGCTGCGCCATGAGCTGCAGGTCGAACCCCTCCTTGCGCACGCGCAGGTCGAAGTAGACGACGGCCACGACGGCGGCGACGAACGGGATCGTGAGGACGCTGGCCGCGGCACCGAAGACTCCGTTGGCGAGGTCGTACACGAGCTCGTTGTCACGCCCGGCGAAGAGGAGCGGCAACGCGACCAGCCCGATCCCGGCCGCGACCGCGGTGGCGAGGAGGTTGGCGAGCAGCAGGATGCCGGCCGTCGGCCACCACCGCCGGCGCACGAGGTTGAACGACCGGCCGAGAGCCCGGAACCCGCGTGTGCCTTCCATCAGCAGCACCGGCACGGCCACGGACCACGCGACGTACAGCCATACGCCGGGGACGATGCACGCCGCGAACGCGAGCAGGACGATCACGCCGTGGATGAGTGTCAGCCACAGCAGCGACCAGAGCCGGCGGAAGCCGAACCGCAACGACCCTCGCCAGTCGGTCTCGGTGCCGAGGTACGTGTCGCTCACCGCCTTCAGGCACGCGGCCTGGGCGAGCGCGCTGGAGACGACGTTGATCACGAAGATGAGCAAGAGGGCGGCGATGCCGGCCCATTCGCTGTCGGACGTGGTGGTGGTGGCGCCCGCGGTGGTGGAGGTGTCGGGCAGCGAGAGCGTGACGAGGACGTTCAGCACCTGGACCGGCACGATCACGACCGCCACCGCCTTGAGCATGGTGGCGAACTTGCTCCGGTAGATCTTGATGCCGGCGTCGAGGATCTCGCCGACGCCGAGCGGTCGCAGCTGCGCCGGGGTGCTACTCACGCCGGAAAGTTACGGCGTCAGCACACGTCCCGCGTCGTCGGTTTGACCGAGGACCCTGCGGAGGACTACAGCGCGCGCACGAGAGTGGCATCACCCTGGCCGCCGCCGCCGCACAGAGCGGCCGCGCCCAGCCCACCGCCGCGGCGGCGCAGCTCGTTCACGAGCGTGACGACGAGGCGGGTCCCCGACATGCCGATCGGATGGCCGAGTGCGATGGCGCCGCCGTTGACGTTCACGACGTCGTCGCTGATCTTGAGGTCCTGCATGGCGGCAAGGCCGACGGCGGCGAAGGCCTCGTTGATCTCGAACAGGTCGATGTCGGTGACCGACTTGTCGACGGGCTCGAGCGCCCGCTTGATCGCACGTGACGGCTGCGTCAGGAGCGACGGGTCGGGACCCGCGACCATGCCGAAGCTCACGAGCTCGGCGATGGGCGTGGCGCCGAGGTCCTCGGCCTTGTCGCGGCTGGTGACGATCACGGCGGCGGCGCCGTCGGAGATCTGCGACGCGTTCCCGGCGGTGATGGTGCCGTCCTTCGCGAACGCCGGCTTCAGCTTGCCCAGCGACTCGGTGGTGGTGCCGGGGCGGACACCTTCGTCGGTGTCGATCAGGATCGGCTCGCCCTTGCGCTGCGGAACGCTCACCGGCGTGATCTCGGCGGCGAAGCGACCCTCCTTGATCGCGGCCGCCGCCCGCTCGTGGCTCTTGGCCGCGAGCTCGTCCTGCGCTTCACGGGTGATGCCTCCGAAGTTGCCGGCGTACTTCTCGGTGCCGGCGCCCATGTGGACGGCGTCGAACGCGCACCAGAGGCCGTCGGCGATCATCGAGTCGACGAGCTTGCCGTCGCCCATGCGGTAGCCGGCGCGGGCGCCGGGCAGGAGGTACGGCGCCGCCGTCATGGACTCCATCCCGCCTGCAACAACGAGCTCGGCGTCGCCGGCCTGGACCATCTGGTCGGCGAGGTAGATCGCGTTCATCCCCGACAGGCACACCTTGTTGACGGTGAGCGCGGGCACGGTCATGGGCACGCCGGCCTTGACCGCTGCCTGCCGGGCGGTGATCTGGCCCTGTCCGCCCTGGAGCACTTGGCCGAGGATCACGTAGTCGACCTGCTCGGGGCCGACGCCTGCCCGCTCGAGGGCCGCCTTGACCGCGAAGCCGCCGAGGTCCATGGCCGAGAACGAAGCCAGCGCACCCGAGAGCTTGCCGATGGGCGTGCGGGCAGACGAGATGATGACGGAGCCGGGCATTCCTTACCCTCCCAGAACGAGCTTTGACCCGAGAGTAGCCGCGCGGGGCTCGGGCCAAACCAGGCGGCGCGGGTCAGATACGGTCTCGCGCATGACGGAGATCGAGAGCATTCGCGCCGCCATCCTCGAAGGCGCCGACGGCGAGACGGTCGGTTCGCTGCCGCTTCCGCAGTCGTTCCGAGCCGCTGTGGTGCGGGCCGACGAGCAGGAGATGTTCGCCGGTCTGCCTTCGGAGGCAAAGGACCCGCGCAAGTCGACGCACGTCGAAGACGTCGCGTTGCCCGAGTTGGCGCCCGACGAGGCGTACGTCGGCGTCATGGCCTCGGCCATCAACTTCAACACTGTGTGGACGTCGATCTTCGAGCCGTTGCCGACGTTCCAGTTCCTGCAGCGCCTCGGCAAGGAGAGCGTGTGGGGAAAGCGCCACGACCAGCCCTTTCACGTGATGGGCAGCGACGCCGCCGGCGTCGTCCTGCGTGTCGGGTCCGCGGTGCGGAACTGGAAGCCCGGAGACCAGGTCACCGTCCATTGCAACTACGTCGACGACCAGGATCCGTCCGCGCACGACGACTCGATGATGACGGTGAACCAGCGCATCTGGGGGTACGAGACGAACTACGGCGGGCTCGGGGAGATCGCGCTCGCCCGGGCGAACCAGCTCATGCCGAAGCCGACCCACC
This sequence comes from Acidimicrobiia bacterium, assembly GCA_035938395.1. GTDB lineage: Bacteria > Actinomycetota > Acidimicrobiia > IMCC26256 > JACDBD01 > JALZAA01. Next base: position 5,713 of record DASZGY010000069.1, on the reverse strand, counting down.
TCACGTGGGAGGAGGCGGCCTGCAACGCGCTGTGCAACTCGACCAGCTACCGGATGATCGTCAGCCCCAACGGCGCCCAGATGACGCAGGGTCAGAGCGTCCTCGTCTGGGGCGCGAGCGGCGGCATCGGCGCGTACGCGGCGCAGTACGTCATGAACGGAGGCGGCACACCCGTCGGTGTGGTGTCGTCGCCGGAGCGGGCGGAGCTGCTCCACGAGATGGGCGTCGAGCACGTCATCGACCGCAAGGCCGAGGGCTACCAGTTCTGGAAGGACGAGCACACGCAGGATCCGGGCGAGTGGCGCCGGCTCGGCAAGAAGATCCGTCAGCTCACGGGAGCCGACCCCGACATCGTGTTCGAGCACCCGGGCCGTCAGACGATGGGCGCCTCGGTGTTCGTGTGCAAGCGGGGCGGGATGATCATCACGTGCGCGGCGACGTCGGGGTACACGATCGAGTACGACAACCGGTACCTCTGGATGATGCTCAAGACCCTCAAGGGCAGCCACTTCGCCAACTACCGCGAGGCGTGGGACGCCAACCGGCTCGTGGGCGAGGGAAAGATCCATCCGACGCTGTCGGTCGTGTATCCGCTCGACCAGACCGGGGAGGCGGCGGCGCAGGTGCACGGGAACCTCGTCGAGGGGAAGGTCGGGGTGCTGTGCCTCGCTCCCGAGGAGGGGCTCGGCGTCACGAACCCGGCGCTCCGCGAGGAGCACCTCGACCAGATCACACTGTTCCGCCGTCATCACAGGTCGTGAGGAGCACATGGCTGACCCGGTCCTGACCGAGATCGACCACGTGGCCATCGCGGTGCGAGACCTCGACGGTGCCGTCGACTACTACCGCTCCACGTACGGGGTCGAGCCGGTGCACCGCGAGGTCGTCGAGAAGGACGGCGTCGAGGAAGTGCTGCTGCGCGTGGCCGAGTCGTACATCCAGCTCCTCACTCCGGTGCGCGACGACTCGCCGGTCGCGAAGTACCTCGAGAAGAAGGGCGAGGGCATCCACCACGTCGCCTACCGGGTCGACGACTGCGCCGCCGCGCTGGACCGGGTGAAGCGCGAGGGCCACCAGGTCATAGACGAAGCGCCCCGACCCGGGAGCCGGGGCACGACCGTCGCGTTCGTCCACCCGAAGACGGCGTTCGGCACGCTCATCGAGCTCGTCCAGGAGTAGGACCTGCGCCTGCCCGACGGCCGCGCCCTCGCGTACGAGGAGCGCGGCGACCCGTCCGGAACGCCGGTCGTGCTGTTCCACGGCGCGCCCGGCTCGCGCCTGTTCGTGCCTCCGGCCGACGTCCCGGCATCGCTCGGCGTTCGCCTGCTCACCTTCGACCGGCCGGGCTTCGGCGGGTCGGACCGCCGCGAAGGCCGGACCGTCCTCGACACCGCCGGCGACGTCGCCGCGCTGGCCGACGGGTTGGGTGTCGAACGCTTCGCCGTCCTCGGCATATCGGCAGGCGGCGCCCACGCGCTCGGGTGCGCGGTGGCGCTGGGCGAGCGCGTGGGCGCCGTGGCGGTCGCGTGCATGCCCGGCCCCCTCGACGAGGTACCGGGCGCGTGGGACGCGCTCGACCGGCGGCAGCGACCGGCAGCGGAGGTGGCTCGAGAGGATCCGAAGCGCGCCGCCGCCGGCGTCGTCCGCTACAGCGAGCGATGGCTCGACGACCCGACGAGCTTCCTCGGCGGCGGTACCCCCGACGACCGCGCCCTCCTCGCCGAGGCCGCGACGGGTGCGATGCTCGCCGCCGACGTCACCGAGGCGCTGCGCCCCGGGGCAGGCGGCATCGCCGACGACCTCGTCGCCCTGTGGATGCCGTGGGGGTTCCGGATCGTTGATCTCCGGCCCGGGATACGGCTGTGGCACGGCGCCCAGGACACGCGGGCCGAGCCCGACTTCCGCTACCTGGCTGCGACGCTGCCGGACTGCGAGGCCGAGGTCTGGCCCGACGTCGGGCACCTCGGAGTGCTGCGCCACTGGCGGGAGGTCCTCGAGTCCGTCGCCCTGCCCTGAGCGCGCCCCGCTTCGGCGGGGCCCACTCGCGTGCGCTGAAGCGCATCACGGTCCGCTGCGCCGGTGCGTCGGCATGGGTACGCTGCGCGCCGCGCCAAGGGGGGACGCGCATGGCGGAGTACAGGCAGACGCACGTCGCGCCGACGGAGGGACTCCCGGCCTGGGCGGTGCCCGACGGCTCGGTGGCGCCGGCGGCGAACCTCGACCCCGGCCTCGACGTGATGCTGATCGAGTCGCGAGGCGACTGGGCGTACGTTCGGTGCTCGAACGGCTGGGAAGCGTGGGTCGACGGCCGGCGCCTGATCGTGTCCGCGCCCGCCCCGGCCACCGCTCCCACGCCGACCACCGCTCCCACGCCGGCCACCGCTCCCACGCCGGCCACCGCCCCCACGCCGCAGGCCGCCCCTCCGCCGTCGGCACCGCCGACCCAGCCGGGGCCGCCGTCGGCGGCGTGGGGCGCTCCGGGCGCCGCGACCCCGCCACCCGGTGTGCCGCGCCCGACCCCGGGGTTCCAGATCGGAGCCGGCCCGATCGTGGCGCTCGTCGGCGGGTTGCTCTACTTCATTGCCAGCTGGCTGTCGTGGCTTCATTTCGAGTTCAAGGGGACGGGCTCCATCACCCAGTCGTTCAGCGCCTACGACATCCCCGCGCACTTTCTGCTCGACAGTCGGTCCAACTCTGGAGGCCTGAGCCTCGGGATCGTGATCGCGTTCTTCGGGTTCGCGTGTCTCACCGCTGCCGTCATCAGCGCGACGAACAGCCGCCTGGGGCTCCTGAGCGTGGTCGCAGGCGGCGCCGCGTTCCTTGTCGTCGTCCTCTTCCTCGTGCAGACGCGGTACATCATCGACGCGCTGGGACGGGCGTTCGACAGCAGCTACTTCTCGGTCCTGCGGTTCGGGGTCTACGTCGCCCTGCTCGGCGCGATCGGGTCGATCGTCGGCGGGATCCTCAACATGGTCCAGAAGAGATCGTGACACTGAAGTTCGAACACGAGCAGGGGGGGCAATGAGTGCACAAGCGTCGGCGCCGTATCCACTGACGTTCTCGGTCGACTACCCGGACCGGGACCTGAACCGGGTCACCACCGGGTTCCGGCTGATCCTGGCGCTCCCGTTGCTGTTGCTGCTGGCGCTGTTCGGGCTCGGGCGGCCGGGGTTCGGCGGCCACCCACTCGGTGGGGTGGCGCTCTTGCTGTTCCTGCCCGTCGTCGCGTTGCTCGTGCTGCGGCACAAGTACCCGCGGTGGTGGTTCGACTTCAACGTGCTGCTCCTCCGGCTCGAGACGCGCATCACCTCGTACACCTTCCTGCTGCGGGACGAGTACCCGTCGGTGGACGACGAACAGGCCGTCCACGTCGAGATCGTGTACCCCGACGCGCCGAACGAGCTGAACCGTTGGCTCCCCCTCGTGAAGTGGTTCCTCGCCATCCCGCACTACATCGTCTTGTTCTTCCTCGACATCGCGGCCGTCGTGGTCGTCGTGATCGCCTGGTTCGCCATCCTGTTCACGGGCCGGTACCCGGAGGGCATGTTCGACTTCGTCGTGGGCGTCATGCGCTGGAGCTTGCGCGTCACGGCATACGCGTTCCTGCTCGTCACCGACCGGTACCCGCCCTTCAGCCTCGCGCCCTGAGGCGCACGCCCACAGGGGTTGCCATGTCCTCCACGCCCGCCACACCGGTAGGCACGACACGCAGCGCGAGCGCCGGCCGCGCCCTGATCGTGATCGGCGGCGTGCTGGCCGCCCTTTCGAGCTGGGTGAACTGGGGCGCCAAGACGCGGGAGCTCGGCGCCGCCCGGACCGCGTACACGATCCCGGCGAAGTTCGTCATCGACTCGGCCGCCGGTCCCGGCAATCCCGGCCTCAGCCTCGGGATCGTCGTGCTCGTCCTGGGGCTGCTCGTCGTCGTGGTGGCGTTCTCGCCGTGGTGGAAGGTCGCCGGCCTTGTGCTCGGCGTCGCCGTGATCGTGACCGGCTTCTTGTACGTGTACCAGGTGCGCAGCGTCGTCCACGACGCCAAACTCGGGAGGAGCGTCCGCGACTTCATCTCGATCGGGCCGTACCTGGTCGTCATCGGCGGCCTGCTCGCGGTCGTCGGCGCCGTGATCGCGCTCATCCCGCCCGGGTTCTGGTCGAGCCTGACCTCCGAGGAAGAAGAGGACGGCGAACGAGCGGACGACGCCGGTCGCGAGTAGCCGCCGGGAAACTACGCTGACGCGCGGTGACGGCGGCTTCGCCGATCGTCGCCGCAGAGCCCGAGCTTGCGAGGGCGCTAAAGGAGATCAGTGGCAGTCGAAGATCCCGAAGTCCACGGCGAAGGCGGCGCGACCGCGCCGGTCCCGCCGGTCGCGCACCCGATCGAAGAGCGCCTCGAGCAGCTCGACAAGCTGCGCGAGCAGGCCCTGCACGCCGGCAGCCCCAAGGCGGTCGAGCGCCAGCACGAGCGAGGCAAGCTCCTGCCACGAGAGCGGCTCGAGCTGCTGCTCGATCCGGGGTCCTTCGTCGAGCTCGACATGCTCGCTCGTCACCGCGCGCACGGATTCGGCATCGAGGAGAACCGTGCGCTCACCGATGGGGTCGTGACGGGCTGGGGAACGGTCGGCGGCCGCAAGATCTTCGTCTTCGCGCAGGACTTCACTCTCTTCGGCGGCGCTCTCGGCGAGGTCTACGCCGAGAAGATCCAGAAGGTCATGGACCTCGCCGAGTCCGTGGGTGCGCCGCTGGTCGGGCTCAACGACGGCGGGGGCGCGCGCATCCAAGAGGGCGTCGTGTCCCTGGTGGGCTACGGCGGCATCTTCTTCCGTAACGTCCGGGCATCCGGCGTCATCCCCCAGATCAGCGTGGTCCTCGGACCGTGCGCAGGGGGCGCCGTCTACTCGCCGGCCATGACGGACTTCATCTTCATGGTGAAGGGCATCTCGAACATGTTCATCACCGGTCCCGACGTCGTGAAGACGGTCACCGGCGAGGATGTGACCCAGGAGGAGCTCGGCGGCGCGATGACGCACGCGACCAAGTCGGGCGTCGCGACGTTCGTCGCCGACGACGAGTCCGCTTGCCTCGAGCAGGTGCGCTATCTGCTGTCGTTCCTGCCCGCCAACAACCTCGAGGACCCGCCGTACTTCGAGCCCGAGGACGACGCCGACCGGCGCTGCGACGGCATCGTCGGACTGATCCCGGACGCGGCGAACAAGCCCTACGACATGAAGGCGATCATCGCCGAGATCGTCGACGACGGGGACTTCTTCGAGGTCCACGCCTTGTGGGCGATGAACATCGTGTGCGGGTTCGCCCGCATCGACGGGCACGTGGTCGGGATCGTCGGGAACCAGCCCCAGGTGGTGGCGGGCACGCTCGACATCGAGGCGTCGGAGAAGGCGGCCCGGTTCGTGCGGACGTGCGACGCGTTCAACATCCCGATCGTCACGTTCGTCGACGTGCCCGGGTTCCTTCCCGGGACCGACCAGGAGTACGGCGGGATCATCCGGCACGGCGCCAAGCTGTTGTACGCGTACTGCGAGTCGACCGTTCCCCGCGTGCAGATCATCACGCGCAAGGGCTACGGCGGGGCGTACGTCGTCATGAACTCGAAGTCGATCGGCGCGGACCTCGCGTTCGCCTGGCCGTCGGCCGAGATCGCCGTGATGGGGCCGCAGGGCGCGGTCGGCATCATCTTCCGCAAGGAGATCGAGTCGGC
>DASZGY010000068.1:0-4670 GCA_035938395.1 Acidimicrobiia bacterium | reverse complement strand
CGACCGGGCCCGGACCGAGGGATTCCTCGCCGTCGCGCACGCCGGCGAGGAGGGCCCTCCCGAGTACATCTGGCAGGCGCTCGACGTTCTGGACGCTCGTCGCATCGACCATGGCGTGCGGTGCACGGAGGATGACCGACTCGTCGAGCGGCTCGTGGCGGAGCGGACGCCGCTCACCGTCTGCCCGTTCTCCAACGTGAAGCTGCGCGTGTTCCCCGACCTGCAGCACCACAACTTCGGCGAGCTGCTCGACCGTGGCCTGCTCGTGACGATCAACTCCGACGACCCCGCGTACTTCGGCGGATACGTCGCCGACAACTACATCGGCACCGCAGCCGCGCTCGGCCTCAGCGCGGAACAGATGATCCAGGTGGCGCGCAACTCCTTCGTCGCGTCGTTCCTCCCGGAGGCGGAGCAGCAACACCATCTCGCCGCCATCGACGCGCTCGTGAGCAACTAGCGGGAGCCGACACCGGCGGGCTCGTCGGTGAGCTCGGCCAGCTCGTCGTCGAGGTGCGTTGCGGGCTCGACGTGCAGCCGGGGGGTGAGCCGATCGAGCCAGTGCGGGAACCACCAGTTGCGGTCCCCGAGGAGCTCCATCGTCGCCGGTACCAGAACGATGCGCACGACCGTCGCGTCGATGAACACGGCGACGGCGAGCCCGAGGCCGAAGATCTTGATGTTCGGGTCGTCGCCGAGAACGAAGCTGGCGAACACCGTCACCATGATCAGTGCCGCGGCCGTGATGACGCGAGCGGTAGCGGCGAGGCCGTCGGCGACGGCAAGCGCGTTGTCGTGAGTGCGGTCGTACTCCTCACGCACGCGTGAGAGCAGGAACACCTCGTAGTCCATCGACAGGCCGAAGACGATGGCGAACATCATCATGGGGATGAACGGCGCGATGGGCCCGGGCTTGCTGACGCCGAGAACGTCGGCGAGCCAACCCCACTGGAACACCGCGACGACGACGCCATACGCCGCGCCGATCGACAGCAGGTTCATGATCACTGCCTTGAGCGGCACCAGGACGCTGCGGAACACCACTAACAGGAGCAGGAAGCTCAGCGCGAGCACAGCACCGATGAAGAGCGGAAGCCGCGACGAGAGCCGTTCGGAGATGTCGATGCCCGAGGCAGTGAAGCCGCCGACGTGGACGACGACGTTGCTCCCGCGCAGCGTGTCCGGGATCACGCGGTTGCGCAGGTCGTTCACGAGCGTGGTCGTGCGCTCGGCCTGCGGCGAGGTCGTCGGGATCACCCGGATGACGGCGGCATCGCCCGCCGGGTTCTGGATCGGCGGTGTGGCAGCGGCGACACCCCGGGTTGTCCTGGCCGCCGCCGCCAGTCGATCGAGGACGGCGGGATCCGTGCCTTTCGGGTACTCGGCGGCGATGACGAGCGGCCCGTTGGCGCCGGCGCCGAAGCCGTCGGCGATCAAGTCGTAGGCGCGGCGGGTCGTGTCCGACGTCGGGCTGCCGCCGGTGTCAGGGAAGCCGAGCCGGATCGACAGCAACGGGATGGCGAGCACGACGAGGAGCAGGAGCCCGCCGACGAACGCGGGCCACGGCCGGCGTTGCACGACGCGGCTCCAACGGAACCACAGGCTCTCGCGCGTGTGACCTTCTCGCGTGGAGCGGCCCGGCACTGAGAGCTTGTCGATCGTGTGTCCGGCGAATCCCAGCAACGCCGGGAGCAGCGTGATCGACACCAGCATCACGATCAGGACGGTGATCGACGCGCCGATGGCGAGACCGCGCACGAACTCGACGCCCATCAGGAACAGGCCGAGCAGCGAGATCACGACGGTGCAGCCGGCGAAGACGACCGCGCGGCCGGCGGTGTCGATCGCGCGCACGACGGCGGTCTGCGGATCAAGACCCTGGTGCAGGCCCTGCCGGTAGCGCGTGACGATGAACAGCGCGTAGTCGATGCCGACGCCGATGCCGAGCATCGCCGCCAGCTGTGTCGCGAAATCCGGTGTTGACACCGCGTGGCTGACCAGCTGGACGAAGCCGATGCCGATTCCGATACCGAAGAGGGCTGTGACGATGGGTAATCCCATTGCGAGGACCGACCCGAACACGACGAGCAGGATGATCACCGCGGCAAGGATCCCGACGAGCTCGGTCGGTCCGAGCCCGGGCTGCTGCTGGAACATGCGCCCGCCGAGCTCGACGCGCAGGCCGCCACCGTTGGCGCGCTCGGCGAGATGCCGGATCGAGTCCTTCGCCGACTGCGGAACGGCGAAGGCGCGCTTGGCGAACTGGACCGTCGCGTACGCGACGGTGCCGTTCCTTGCGACTTGCTGGGCGCCGGCGCCCGCATAGGGACTCGCGACGCTCGTCACGCCGGGAACTCTCGCGACCTCCGCGAACAGGGCCTCCATACGGGCCTGGACGGCCGGGTCGCGCACCCCTGTCGCCGCGCTGAACACGATCTGACCTTCGTCGCCGGCCCGGGCAGGGAACCTCGTCCCGAGAAGGTCAGCGGCGCGCTGAGACTCCGTTCCCGGGAGGGAGAAGCTCTGTGCGAAGGAGTTTCCGAAGGCGCCGGAGATCACCGAGATACCGACGAGGCCTGCAAGCCACAGCAGCAGGACGCGGCGGCGCCGGCGGTAGCACCACGCGGCGAGACGTTGCAGCACGTTGGCCTCTCTGGGGTGCGGAGCGAAGGACGGCGGGTGGGGGGTCGACATCGTGGCACTGCGTCGGACGGAGGGACGAAAACACGCCCGGCCACGTCTACGCCGTAGCCCAGGCATCTCTCAGCGGTGTCTCAGCCTCCAGCTTCACACTGCGCGACGACGAACCCGGAGCGCCCGTAGGAGGTGCACATGCCCGAAACACGAGCAACTCCGGCCGGGCGACGACGCCGTCGCCATCCCGACGGGCGCGCCCGCAAGATCGCCGCCGCCTCGAGCGTCGTCGGCCCGCGTGCCGGTGACCACAGTCAGGAGGTCAGAGCCATGAACGACGCCGAGCTGCACCCAACCGTGACGGAGATCATCGAGGGACCCGTCGCGTCGGTCGACCGCGCGTACGCCTTCGACCGGCTCCGCGACATGTGCCGAGCGGCACCACGTGCGGTGCGCCGCGTCCGCACCCGTCTCACGGCGCCGCTCGAATCCACGCGAGGCTGGCAGGCCGCCGCCGAGGGAACACTGTTGCTCGACGGCAATCTGATCGTCTGCGCCGGCGTGACGGCGACGACGATGCGAGAGGCGATCGATCTGCTCATGGTTCGGCTCGCATACCGGCTGCGCCGGCTGGTCGAGACGAAACGCGATCAGCCGACCGGGAGCTTCCCCGTCAGCGCGGCTTGATCGGTCTCGCTCAGCAGAACCCTGACGGTCAGGTTCCAGTCGCCGCGGATGGGAAGGTTCACCCCCGAGGAGATGTAGTGCCCGGGCCCGATGCGTCGAACCGGGATCGGGATCGGGGCGATGCCCCGGCTGGGCAAGCCGGCCGACACCTGGAACTCGTTCACCTCCGTCAGGCCGCCCGAGGGCGTGATCGCGAGCGGCGCGCCCTGCGGCGAGAAGGCGGTGAAGTGCAGCTCGTTCGCGCCGGGAGCTCCGGGCACGGCGCTGACGTCGACTCGCACTTGATTCGAACTCAACGTGACGCCGGTCGCGCCGGAATTGTTGACGGAGACCGCCGGCGCCGCGTTCACGAGCAGCGCGGCGATGGAGAGAATGACCACCGCGATCACCGCTTCGAGCCCGACGTGGCGCCGAAGGTTGCGCATCTCCCACGCGTCTTCTGCGGCTTCCTCGTCCTCGTCGTCGACGCCGTCACCGCCACCTTGGTCCCCACCGTCATCCGGAGGCAGCGGAGGACCGCCGGCAGTGACGGGGACGCGGGGCGGCGGAGCTGGCGCCGGAGAGGGCCGTGGTGAACGGAACCTGCGGTTGACGATCTCGCGGCTGAACGCGGCCGTGATGATCAGAACGCCGAACGCAAGGAGCTTTGCCGTGAGGAGCTTGCCGTAGTCGGTGTCACGGAGGTTGCTGATCGATCCGAGCTGCCGCCAGGCCTGGAACGCGCCGCTCACGACGATCACCGAGATGGCCGCGAGCGCGACCTGCGAGTAGCGCGGTACCACCGTGCGCAGCTCTTCGAGGTGCTTCCGGCGCAACACGACTACGAGGAGTACGACCAACCCGCCGAGCCAGACCGAGACCCCGCCGACGTGCGCGACGTCGGCGATGATTGCGAGCGCGACCAGTCTTCCGGTTCCGGCATGGCCACTGAGCCCCGGCGTGAGCAGGAGCCCGACCGCGACGACGGCGGCCACGGGTCGCCACCATCGCGGCAGCGGGTACTCGACGACGGGGCGGCGATTCACGAGAAGCCGCAGCAACGGAACGGCGACCACGAGGAGCACGAGACGCAGGAGCCAGACTCGGCCAAAGCGCGTGTCGAGCACGTCCGAGATGACACTCGGTTTGAGGGCGTCTCCGATCGGGAGCGCAGCTGCGTACGCGCCGTCCAGAGCGATGCCCACGATCGTGGCGACCACGGCGCCGATCCAGCCGGCCCAGACGAGGCGGGCCGCGCCCTTGGACTCCCGTCCCGCCGGCCAGACGAGGATGAGGAACGCGGCCGCGCCGATCAGGAGCGCGAGGGACGCGAACACTCCAAACCGCGCCACTGCGTACAGGAAGCCCAC
>DASZGY010000067.1:0-10858 GCA_035938395.1 Acidimicrobiia bacterium | reverse complement strand
CCGCGCACACGGCCTCGAGGTGCGCCGCCGTCCACGTGCACACCCACACGGCGTCGACCTCGGCGACCAGCTCGGCGAGCTGCTCGTACGGACGCGCGTCGTGATGGCGGGCGATGCCGGCGGCACGCGCGCGGTCGGCGTCGAAAGTACCCACCACGCGCGCGTCCACGAGGCCCGCGTCGCCCAGCTGACGCAGAGCGAAGGAGTGCACCGTGCCGATGTGGCCGCATCCGACAATTCCGATGCGGATCATTTGCCGGCTCCGCGGTCCGGCTCGGCGTGCGCGCCCCGATCGAGCAACGCCGCCGCGCCCACGGCATCGTCGCCGAAGCGGCGCCGCACCGCATCCATCGAGTCCTCGACCGCGCGACGCCGCGGGTCGCCACCACGAGCCGCGCCACCGTCGATGTCGAGCGGGAGCTGGTCGTGGGGGCCGGCGCCGTCGTCGCGCCCGTCGAGCGCGTGCAGCTGTTGCATCGCGACGCCGAGCAGCCGGATGCCGTCGCCGATCTCCACCGCGTCGAGCAGTCCGCGCCCGACGGCGGCGATGTCGGCCGCCAGGTTCGTCGGCTCGGGCAGCGTGCGTGACCGGGTGATCGTGCGGAAGTCCTTGTAGCGCAGCTTGAGCTGGACGGTTCGTCCCGTCCGCCGTGCGTCACGTAGCCGTTCGGCGACGCGCTCCGCCATCCGCAGCACCTCGCGCCCGAGCACATCCCGCTCGGTGATGTCGGTCGGGAAGGTCTCCTCGTGGCCGATCGACTTCACCGCCCGTTCCGGTTCGACCGGACGCTCGTCGCGGTTCCATGCCAGCGAGTGCAGGTGGCGACCGTGCGCATCGCCCAGCGCGTGCACGAGCGTTTCCTCGGGCAGGGCGGCCAGGTCGCCGATCGTGCGCACACCGAGCTGCGCCAGCCGGTCCCCCGTCTTCGGCCCGACGCCCCACAGCCTGCGCACGTCGAGGGGGTGGATGAAGTCGATCTCGGTGCCGGCCTCGACGACGAGCATGCCGTCGGGCTTGGCGAGATCGCTCGCGAGCTTCGCCACGAACTTGGTGCTCGCGGCGCCCACCGATGCCACCAGCCCCGTCTCGGCGAGAACGCGTCGCCGCAGCGCGATGGCGATCTCGGGCGCGGACCCGTGCAATCGACGCGCGCCGCTGACGTCGAGGAACGCCTCGTCGAGCGCGAGCGGTTCGACCAGCGGCGTGACCTCGCGCAGGATCGCCATCACCGATCGGCTCGCGTCGCCGTAGGCGTCGAAACGCGGCGCGAGGAAGACGCCGTCCGGGCACGCTCGCCGGGCACGGCCCATGGGCATGGCCGAGTGGACGCCGTACTCGCGCGCCTCGTAGCTGGCGGCGGCGACGACTCCCCGGCGCCCGAGCCCGCCGACGATGACCGGCCGCTCTCGCAGCGACGGATCGGCGAGCTGTTCGACCGACGCGTAGAACGCGTCGAGGTCGATATGGAGGATGGTGAGGTCAGTCGCGGACGGCGCCATTGCGGTCCGTGCGTGTCACCTCGAAGTCGGCGCGCGCCGTGCCGCGGACCTCGTACGAGTAGCGGCGCACACGGTCGGGACCCCATTGCTCGGCGAGCCACTCCGCGATCGGCTCGCCCACCCACGGATGGCAGCGCTCGATCATCGTGGCCGCGTCGGCGGCGGTGACGAACGCAGCTTCCACGACGATCCCGTCCGGGTCGGCCACCCGCACCTCGCCCTCGAAGTCGACGGCGCGGTGGACCTCGCACCGCATGATCCACCCGAGGTCCGGCGCGACCGCCTCGACCTCGTACAGCGGCCCCTCCCAGCGCGTGACGCGCAACCCCGTCTCCTCTTCGACCTCGCGGGTCAGGCCGTCGAGCAGCGAGCCGTCGTCGGCGTCGATGACGCCGCCCGGCGTGCTCCAGTCCTCGGAGCCGCCGCGCCGCTGGTTGCGCACGAAGAGCAAACGACCGTCGGACTCGACGAGAGCGCCGGCGACCTGCCATTCGCGCACGGTCTCGGCCATGGGGTCAGTGTGGCACGCGCATGGTTGGCGAGCAGTCGACCGCCGTACGATCCCGCTGATGGACGACGAACCGACGAGCAACGGTGGTGGCGACGACTCGGGTGAGCCGGGCGACTCGCTCGTTCCCGCCGGGCTTCCGTCGCGGAGCGCATACGTCCTCGCGTTCCTGAGCGTCGTGCTCGCCGGCGCCTTCGGCGGGATCATCGGCTACGGCCTCGTCGACCTCGGTTGCTCGGGCAACTGCGGGCCCGCCGTGGTCGCCGGTCTCGTGGTCGGGGCTCTCGCAGCCGCGGGCGGCGTGGGGATCGTCGCGGTGCTCGTCTTGCGGGCGATGGCGGAATGGCAGCGCGGCGGCAAGCGCGCGCGGTAGCTCAGCCGCCGAAGCTCAGCCGGCGGAACCCCTCGGCGTAGGCGACGCCGGCTTCGCGCCCGGCCTCTTCGGCCCGGTCCCGAAGGAACTGCCGGAACCACTCGCCCGTCTCGGTGAGCTGACTGGCGTGGCAGAAGAGCGCGTCGATCTTGCGCTCGAGCGTGTCGCTGATGTCGACCCAGGTGTTCGGCTCCAACGTGCCCGAGAGGTACACGGCCTGCACGTGGTGCACGTCGAGCCCCTCGGCGAGGTCGTCGGCGAAGTAGTGCGGGTTGCCCGCGGCCGGTGCGACGGCGTCGAGCGTGGCCCAGCCCGTGACGCGATGGTCGTGGTGGTTGTAGTACTGGTCGCCGAAGAACACCGCCGTCGGGTCCGGGCAGAGCACCACCTGAGGTCGGAGCTCTCGCACGTAGCGGGTGATCGCGGCACGCAGCTCCTGGTCGTCCGGCAGCTCGCCGTCGTGGTAGCCGAGGTGGAAGTGCCCGGTGAACCCCAACAGTGCGGCGGCCTTCGCGGTTTCCTCCACCCGCAGGCGGGCGAGCTCGCCCAGGTCGGCGTCCGGGTCCTGCGTCCCCTTGTCACCCTGGGTCGTGATGAGGACCGTGACGTCGGCGCCGGCCTCGGCCCACGACGCCAGCGTGCCGCCGGCCGAGATCTCCGGGTCGTCCGGATGCGCGTAGACGGCCAGCGCGCTGGCCGGAATCTCCGGGTCGGTGGGCATCTCGCGGCCAGGCTAACGGGCGCCGCCGGGCGTCCGACTTCGCGCCGCTACCAGGTGAGGTCGAGCGCACCTCGCATCGTCGCCTCGAAGGTCTCGTCGTCCATCGTGCTGCGCGCGGACAGCACCATGTCGGCGTCGGTGCCGATCGGCCAGCGCAACCTCTGCTCCGTGCCCTCGACGGCGTCGGCGATCACCTGCGCAACCGGTTCGGCGCCGGGCGCGGGACCATCACCCTGGAGCTTCCCGAACGCCGTCTGCCACTGCCGGTCGAGCTCGTCGTACGGCGGCTCGTCGAGACCGAAGCGCGGCTCCTTGGCCTGGAAGTCGGTCTCGAAGAACCCGGGCTCGACGAGCGCGACGCGGATGCCGAAGTGCCCGACCTCGTAGTGCAGTGCCTCGGACACAGCCTCGAGCGCGTGCTTCGTCGCCGAGTACGCGCCACCGGTCGGCGGGGTCACCAGGCCGGCGAGCGACGTCACGTTCACGATGGTGCCGCTCCCCCGCTCGCGCATCTGGGGCAGCACCGCCTGGATCATGCGCACGGCGCCGAGGACGTTCGTCTCGAACATCCGCCGGAACTCCGGCAGGGGCACGTGCTCGATCGGCCCTGTGATCCCGAAGCCGGCGTTGTTCACGAGCGCGTCGACGGTCCCTGCGCTCGCCACCGCGTGGTCCACCGACGCGTCGTCGTCGACGTCGAGACGCAGCGTCTGGGTCACGTCGAGATCGTCCAGCGTCTCCGGTCGCCGGGCGGTTGCGAGCACCTCGTGGCCCCGCTTCGTGAGCTCGACGGCAGTGGCGCGACCGAAGCCGGTCGAGCAACCGGTGATGAGGACCCGTGCCATGGCTTCTCCCTGTGTTGGTCGCCGCTGCCGCGGTCGTAGTCGGTCCTAGTCGCGGGTGATGCGCTCGAACGTCTTGAGCACCCGTTCGATGTCGGCGTCGTCGACGTCCTTGTGGGTCGCGAACCGTACTGTGCGGGTGTCGATCGTGCCCGCCCGGATGCCCTCGGCGTCGAGTCGGTCGAGCAGGTCGCGCGGGAGACGTTCGGCGATCGCACAGACCATGTTGGTCTCGACGGCGTCGGGCGCGACCGCCCCCGGCCACCTCTCGGCGACGGCTTCGGCCAGCCGGCGCGCCCGGCGGTGGTCGTCGGCCAGCCGGTCGATCATCGAGTCCAGGGCGACGAGCCCGGCTGCGGCGATGACCCCCGCTTGGCGCATGCCGCCGCCGAGGCGCTGCCGGTGCACGCGGGCTTCCCGGATCATGTCCCGGGGACCGCACAGGACCGACCCAACCGGCGCGCCGAGGCCCTTCGACACGCAGAACATCACGGCCGTGGCCGGGGCGACGAGCTCCGACGCCGGCACGCCGAGCGCGACCGCCGCGTTCCAGATACGTGCCCCGTCGCAGTAGAGAGCGATGCCATGCGCATCGGCGACGGCGCCGACCGCCGCGACCTCCTCGGTGCGCCACGGCCGCCCGCACGTCGGCATGTGCGTGTTCTCGATCGCGATCAGCGACACGTCCGGCGAGTGGTGGCCGGCGTCGCGGGCCGTCTCGTCGAGGGCGCCGGCGTCGATCAGCCCGTCGTCGTCCGGGAACGGGTGCAGCTGGACCGCGGAGTTCCACGCCGCCGCCGCCGCCTCGTATCGGAACACGTGCGCACGCGCCGCGCACAGCACCTCCGTGCCCGGTCGCGCGAGCACCCGGAGCGCGAGCTGGTTCGCCATCGTCCCCGACGGGACGTACAGCGCCGCCTCCTTCCCGAGCAGCTCCGCCGCCCGGTCCTGGAAACGATTGATCGTCGGGTCCTCGCCGTAGACGTCGTCGCCGACCTCGGCGTCGGCCATGGCGCGACGCATCTCGGGCGTCGGCGTCGTGACCGTGTCGGAGCGAAGGTCGATGCGCCCGTCGGGAGAAGCCATGCAGGAACAGGCTACGTGCGGATTACGGGCTCGCGATCGGGCGGATCAGCCCCTCCTGGATGACCGTGATCGCGAGCGTGCCGTCGCGACAGAAGATCGAGCCTTGCGCCAACCCGCGTGCGTGCGACGCGGTCGGGCTGGTCTGGTGGTACAGGAGCCAGTCGTCGGCCCGGAACGGGCGGTGGAA
Organism: Acidimicrobiia bacterium; assembly: GCA_035938395.1. Lineage (GTDB taxonomy): Bacteria > Actinomycetota > Acidimicrobiia > IMCC26256 > JACDBD01 > JALZAA01. The sequence goes on along the minus strand of DASZGY010000067.1, from coordinate 5,641 downwards.
CCACATCGCGTGGTCGAGGCTGGCGATCATGTACTGCTGCTCCTGGTACGAGATCGCGTGCGGGAACATCGCCGTGTCGAGCAGCGTCAAGTCGGACGCGTAGGCGACGACGCACTCGTGGATGAGCGGCACCCCGTCGGGGAGGTCGCCGTTCGATTTGATCCAGACGTCCTGCTGCGGCTCCCGCGGCGAGGGGTCGAGCCAGCGGGGGTCGTCGACCGGCCGCGAGTCGATCGGCCGCTCGCGGACGAGCCACTGGGCGAGGTCGGGCCCCAGCCGCTCGAGGTACGGCTCGACGCGCTGCTGCCACGTGGGGAGCTCGTCGGGCCCCGGGACGGTCGGCATCGCCAGCTGATGGTCCGGACCGCTCTCGACGATCTGGAACGACGCCGCCAGGTTGAAGATCGCGCGCCCGTGCTGGATCGCCACGACGCGCCGGGTGGTGAAGCTCTTCCCGTCGCGGATGCGGTCGACGTCGTACACGATCGGGATGTTCGGATCGCCGGGCCGCAGGAAGTACGCGTGGAGTGAGTGCACGGGCCGGTCCTCGCCGACGGTGCGGCCGGCGGCGACGAGCGCCTGCGCCGCGACCTGCCCGCCGAACACGCGCTGTCGGTCTTCGTGCGGGCTGAGCCCGCGGAAGAGATTGACCTCGAGCGCCTCGAGCTCGAGCAGCGCCAGCAGCTCGTCGAGCGCGTCACCCATGTTCTTCTCCTCGCTCCGTGCGCCGCTCGGGTCAGCCGAAGAACACGCTGGCGACGTCGTACAGGTTCGGGTCGACCTTCTTGAGCTCGCGCACGCCGGCTTCGATCGGGACACGGATGATCTCCGAGGCGTGCAGCGCAACCATGATGCCGAACTGCCCCTCGTGCACGGCGTCGATGGCTTCGATCCCGAAGCGGGTGGCGAGCACCCGGTCGTACGCGGTCGGAGTGCCGCCGCGCAGCACGTGGCCGAGAATCGTCACGCGGGTCTCGAACCCGGTCCGCTCCTCGATGGCCCTGGCGAGATCGTTACTGATGCCGCCCAGGCGCACGTGCCCGAACTCGTCGACCTCGGCGGACTGGAGCGCCATCGTTCCCTCGACCGGGAGCGCGCCCTCGGCGACGACGACGATCGAGAAGTTCGCACCGCGCCGGTGACGGTGCACGATGCGGTCGCAGACCTCGCCGATGTCGAACGGGTCCTCGGGCACGAGGATGACGTCTGCCCCACCGGCGATCCCCGAGTACGTCGCGATCCAGCCCGCGTTACGGCCCATCACCTCGACGACCATCACGCGGTCGTGACTCTCGGCGGTGGTGTGCAGGCGGTCGATGGCGTCCGTTGCGATCTGCACCGCGGTGTTGAACCCGAACGTGAAGTCGGTGGCCGAGAGGTCGTTGTCGATCGTCTTCGGCACGCCCACGAGATTCACGCCGTCACCTTCGAGCTTGGCGGCGACGCCGAGCGTGTCCTCGCCGCCGACGGGGATCAGCGCGTCGATGCGCTCGCGTTCGATCGTGTCAAGGACGCGGGCGACGCCATCGTCGGTCTTGTACGGGTTCGTCCGCGAGCTCCCGAGGATCGTTCCTCCCCGGTGGAGCAGCCCGCGTGTGTTGGCGGTCGTCAGCTCGACGGTCTCACAGTCGATGACGCCTCGCCATCCGTGACGGAACCCGACGACGTTGTGGCCGTAGACGCCTTCACCTTTCCTCACCACGGCTCGGATCACCGCGTTGAGGCCCGGGCAGTCACCGCCGCCGGTGAGAACGCCGATCCGCATCTGCACCTCCGCCATCACGTCTCCCTTCACCGCGGGAGCCTCGTCCATCCTGCCGCAGCGGCGGCGAAGCGCGGAAGGGGTTGACGGGTGGCCGGTAGCCTCGGCGCGACCAATGGAGTCGGAAGAGGCGCCGTGGGCCGGAAGCGGGACCGAGAGCAGATCATCGCCGCCACGCAGCCGTCGCTCGGGAGCGGCGAGCACATCCGCTCCTGCAGCGCGGTGTGGGCCGCCGAGTGCGGCGGACGGGTCCCGCTGCTCTTCCGGGCCCGGTCCCGGCACTACCTCGCGCTCACCGACCAGCGGCTGATCCTCTTCGAAGCACCGCATCGCCGGCGCCCGCTCACCACGGACGACATGCTCATCGCCAAGCGCCACAGCTCGTTCGCGCTCGAGAGAACGCGCCGCTACCTGCCGCTGCTGCAGGTGCGGATCCGGGACTCCGCCGACCGAGAGATCGCTCTGGAGTTCCGACCCCGCGATCGCCGGGTCGGGCACGAGCTCGCGACCGTGCTCGGCGGGGAACCTCGCCGCCGGTCCGACGTCGCCGAGTGGTGAGCGTCTGCCTGGCGATCGACGCCGGCACGACCGGCGTGCGCGCGTTCGCGGTCGACGAGCACGGCAGCCCGCTCGAGTGGTCGTATCGCGAGTTCCCGCAGTACTTCCCGCAGCCGGGATGGGTCGAGCACGACCCGGACGAGATCTGGACGGCGACGCTCGAGACGCTGGCCGAGGTGCGGTCGAACCTCGCCGACGCCGGGCAGTCCGTCGCCGCGATCGGCATCACGAACCAGCGCGAGACGGCCGTCGTGTGGGACCGGCGGACGGGGCGCCCGTTGCACCGCGCCATCGTCTGGCAGGACCGGCGCACGGCCGGACGCTGCGACGAGCTGCGCGACGAAGGGAGGGAACCGCTCGTGCGGGAGCGGACGGGGCTCGTCCTCGACCCCTATTTCTCGGCGACCAAGCTGGAGTGGCTGCTCACCCGGGGCGGCGTCGATGCCGGGCCCGACCTCGCGTTCGGCACCGTGGACAGCTGGATCCTGTGGCGCCTCACCGGCGGGCCCGACGGCGGCGTGCACTCGACCGACCCCTCGAACGCGTGCCGCACGCTCCTGTACGACATCGACGCGCTCGGCTGGTCCGACGAGCTGTGCGCCCTGTTCGGCGTCCCGCGCTCGTGCCTTCCGGAGGTCCGCCCCAGCAGCGGCCGGTTCGGCGTGACGATCCCCGAGCACGCCGCCGGGCTCGCCGTGCCCGTGAGCGGCATCGCGGGTGATCAGCAGTCGGCGTTGTTCGGGCAGGCATGCTTCGAGAGCGGCATGACCAAGAACACGTACGGCACCGGGTCGTTCGTGCTCATGAACCTCGGTCCCGAGCACCCGCCGCCGACCGAGGGCCTCCTGACCAGCGTGGCGTGGGATCTCGGCGGCGACGTCGCGTACGTGATGGAAGGCGCGATCTTCGTCACCGGGGCAGCGATCCAGTGGCTCCGCGACGGGATCGGCATCATCGACGACGCCGCCGAGACCGGACCGCTCGCCGCCAGCGTCGACGACAGCGGCGGCGTCGTGTTCGTCCCCGCGTTCACGGGGCTCGGCTCGCCGTGGTGGGACTCGTACGCGCGCGGCTCGGTATTCGGGCTCACACGCGGCTCGGGTCGGGCGCAGGTCGCCCGGGCGGTCGTCGAGTCGATGGCATGGCAGACGCGCGACGTCGTCGACGCCATCACGACTGCGGCGGGGACGAAGATCAGCGAGCTGCGCGTCGACGGCGGCGCCAGCGTGATGGACGTGCTCTGCCAGTTCCAGGCCGATGTCCTCGGTGTGCCCGTGCGGCGCCCGACCGTGAAGGAGACGACCGCGCTCGGCGCCGCCTACCTCGCCGGCCTGGCCGAAGGCGTGTGGGCGTCGCCGACCGAGGCCGCCGGGAGCTGGGCCGAGGAGTCGGTCTTCGAACCTTCGATGCCGGCCGACGACGTCGCGCGCAAGCAGGACGAGTGGCACCGCGCGGTCGAGCGTGCGCGCGGATGGGCGAACGACGACGGGTGAGGGCTACGCGACCGCCGCCGGACGGCCGGTGGCTTCGAGCCTTGCCAACGGCACCGGCTCGACCGGCACGTCCTCGGCCTTCTTGGTCGCGTACGTGTCGACGTACTCGTAGCCGGAGAGCTGCTGGAGCTCGAACATGACCTCGTCGGTGACCTGACGCAGCACGAGCTTGTCGTGCTCGCGACCCGCGTAGCGGTCGGCGGTGATCGGTGTGCCGAACTGGATCCGGACCGTGCGGAACAGGCGCGGGATCTTCCGGTCGATCGGGTTGATCTCGTCGGTGCCCTTCATCCCGACGGGCACGATCGGCGCACCGGTCCGCAATGCCAGGCGAGCGACGCCCGTGTGACCGCGATGGAGGTAGCCGTCCCGCGTACGGGTCCCCTCCGGATAGATGCCGAACACCCCGCCCTGCTCGAGCACCTCGGTCGCCGACTCGAGGGCGCGTTCGCTGGCGCTGCCACCCTCGCGACGAATCGGGATCTGACCGACGCCGCGGAAGAACCACGCCGTCTTCTTGTCGTCGAAGTACTCGGCCTTGGCCACGAACGTCACCCGGCGCCGGATCACGAGCGGCAGGAACAGCGAGTCCATGAAGGACCGGTGGTTGGCGGCGAGGATCACCGGGCCCTGCGCCGGCAGGTGGTCCCGGCCGTCGATCCGCACCCGGTAGAAGACACGCAGGATCGGCGTCAGGATCGCCTTGATCAGCCAGTAGAGCACCGCTCCCCCTTGGCCCGAGCCGGGCCCCGTTCCTCGGAGCCTACGCGAGCGCCCAAGTCGAACGTTCTTGACCGAATGGTCAAGTGCTCGTACCCTCCGCGGCGGCGAACGGCGGCTTTGCCGACCGTCGCCGCAAACCCGGAGCTTGCGACGGCGACGAGGGAGAAACATGCGGCGGAAGCTCACGCAACGGGGGAAGGACCGGCGGCGCCAGCTCATGGAGCACGCCGCCGAGCTCTTCGCCGAGCGGGGCTATCACCCGACGTCGGTTTCCGACATCGTCGAGAGCCTCCGCGTCGGCAAGGGCGTCTTCTACTGGTACTTCTCCTCGAAGGAGGAGCTGCTTTCGGAGATCTTGCGCGAATCACACCAGGACCTGCGCCGCCGGCAGCAGCAGGCGATCGGCGACGAGCCCAACCCGGTCCTGCGCATCGAGCTCGGCATCCGGGCCACGATCGAGTGGTTCCTCGAGCACCGCAAGTACTTCACGCTGTTCCAGTTCGCCGCCAGCGACGAGCGCTTCGCGCCGGTGCTGCGCCGCAACCACGACGTCGCCATCGCCGATGCGGCGCGCCACATCAAGGAAGCCATCGTCGACGGCCTCGTCGCCGACCAGAACCCCGAGATGCTGGCCGAGGCCATCGTCGGCGCCTGCAACCAGCTGACCCGCACCTATGTCTTCGACCGCCACGAGCCCGTCGAGCGCACCACCGAGGCCGCGGTCAGCTTCTGCCTCCACGGCATCGTCGGGAAGTAAACACGCGCGCTGTCGGCGCCGGCGGCCGTCTCGTCAGCCGAGCTTGGTGAGCGCGCGGCGGATGCCGCGAACGGCCTGGCCGATGCGCTGCTCGTTCTCGACGAGCGCGAAGCGCACGAATCCCTCGCCGCCGGGACCGAAACCCACCCCGGGTGAAATGGCGACGCCGGCCTCGGGCACGAGCATCTTGGCGAACTCCAGGCTGCCCATCTCCTCGTATGGCTCCGGGATCGGAGCCCACACGAACATCGTGCCCCGCGGCCGCTCGATCTCCCATCCGCACCGGGCGAGGCCGTCGACCAGCGCGTCGCGCCGCCCCCGGTACACCGCGTTCACCTCGAGCGGATA
>DASZGY010000066.1:0-39906 GCA_035938395.1 Acidimicrobiia bacterium | reverse complement strand
CCTGGTGTCGCCGATTCTCGCGTTCTTGACGAACTTCCCGCCGTTGCGGGTGCTCTCACGCGGCCTGATCGGTCTCGCCAACGTCGTGCTTCCCGGACGCGGCCTCAAGGAGGGCCCGTTCGTCAGCGAGGAGGAGATCCGCCAGATGGCGGACGTCGCCGCCGACGAGGAGGCGATCGAACGCGACGAGCGCAAGCTGATCCACTCGATCTTCGAGTTCGGCGACATGGTCGTCCGCGAAGCGATGACGCCACGCACCGACATGGTGTCGATCTCGGCCGACGCCACCATCGAGGAGGGCATCACGGCCGCGATCGAGGGCGGGTACTCGCGGATCCCCGCCTACGAGGAGTCGACCGACAACATCATCGGCCTCGTCTTCCTCAAGGATCTCGTCGCGCTCGCACGCGCCAGCAAGAGGAACGAGCCGATCCGGACCGCGCTCCGCGAGGCGGTGTTCGTGCCCGAGCAGAAGCGGGTGGCGGAGCTGCTGCGCGAGATGCAGACGAAGCAGTTCCACATGGCGATCGTGATCGACGAGTACGGAGGCACCTCCGGGCTCGTGACGCTCGAGGACCTCCTCGAGGAGATCGTCGGCGACATCACCGACGAGTACGACGTCGAGGAGCCGAGTGTCGAGCGCCTTCCCGATGGGGGGTTGCGCGTCCCCGGTGGCACGTCGATCGACGACGTCAGCGACGAGCTCGGGATCGAGCTGCCCGACACTGAGTGGGACACCGTGGGCGGGCTCGTGTTCAACCTGCTCGGGCACGTGCCCGAGGAAGGCGAGTGCGTGCGCTTCCAAGGGCTCGAGTTCCGCACCGAACGGGTGCAGGGGCGCCGGATCGTGTCGGTGCAGATCCGACCCTCGCCCGCGAGCGCCGCCGAGCCCGTCGGCGCCAAGTGACGGAGGGGTTCCGGAGCGGGTTCGTGACCCTCGTCGGCCGGCCAAACGTCGGCAAGTCGACGCTTCTCAACCAGCTCGTCGGCTCGAAGGTCGCGATCGTCTCGGACCGCCCGCAGACGACGCGTGCCGCCATCCGCGGCGTGCGCACGACCCCCGACGACCAGATCGTGTTCGTCGACACGCCGGGTATCCACAAGCCGCGTACACCACTCGGCGAGCGGACGAACCAGCGTGCTGTCGCGACGCTCGGCGAGGTCGATGTCGTCTGCCTCCTCGTCGAGGCCGACTCACCCATCGGCGCCGGCGACCGGTTCGTCGCCGGGCTCGTGCAGCAGGTCGAGACGCCGAAGCTCCTGATCGTGAACAAGATCGACCGAGCCGGGAAGCCGGCGATCGCCGAGCACCTGGCCACCGCGGCACGCGACCTCGGCGACTTCGACGCCTACATCCCGCTGTCGGCGCGCACGGGCGACGGGATTGCGCCGCTGCTCGGCGAGATCGTGAGCCGCTTGCCGGAGGGGCCGCGCTACTACCCGGAAGGCGTCGTCACGGATCAGCCCGAGACCTTCGTGGCCGCCGAGCTCGTGCGCGAGAAGCTGCTCGCGGTCGCACGCGACGAGCTCCCGCACTCCATCACCGTGTCGGTCGAGGAGCTCGAGGACATCCCGGACGCCGACGCCGACGTCGACGACCCGGATCAGATCCTGCGGCTGCGCGCCGACATCAGCGTGGAGCGCGACTCGCAGAAGGGCATCGTCATCGGGCGGGGCGGCCGTGTGCTGAAGGACGCCGGCACCGCGGCCCGTCAGGAGCTCGAGGCGCTCCTCGGCGTGCGCGTCTATCTCGAGACGCGTGTGCGGGTGGAACGCGACTGGCAACGTCGCGACCACGCTCTCGACCGCCTCGGCTACTGAAACCGCTGGTCACAGCCCCTGTCCGAGTTGCTCCCACGCCGAAGGCCGGGGATAGGCTCCGATTTTGACGTCCCCCGGCCGCGAGGCCCCCGAGCACGAGGCGCCCGAGCAATTACCGGACACGTGATCGGAAGTGGAGGATGAGGCGCTTCACATCGCGTTCCAAGCGATGGGTGGGGCTGGCCGTCGTCCTCGGCGCGGGCCTGCTGCTGGCAGCGTGCTCGGCCGAGAACAATGGGCAGAACTCGCTGAAGCCCAAGGGACCGGCTGCCCAGAAGATCGACAACCTGTTCACGCCGATCTTCTTCATCTCGGTCGCCGTCGGGGTGCTGGTCCTCGGCGCCGTCGTCGTGTTCGCCGTGCGCTTCCGCTACCGGGCCGGAAAGAACGAGAACCCCAAGCAGATCCACGGCAGCACGCCGCTCGAGATCGGGTGGACGATCGTTCCCGCGCTGATCCTCGCGGTCATCGCCGTCCCGACGATCATCACCATCTTCGACCTGCACAAGGAACCGACCGGCGACGTGCTCAATGTCACCGTGGTCGGAAAGCAGTGGTGGTGGGAGTTCAAGTACCCGAAGGAGAAGGTCGTCACCGCCGACGAGCTGGTGATCCCGGCGGGCCGGACCGTTCGGGTCAACCTCCAGGCGTGTGACGAGTCGCTGCCCAACAAATGCAATGTGATCCACAGCTTCTGGGTCCCGGAGCTCAACGGGAAGACCGACGTCGTGCCGGGCCGGAACAACTTCACGACGATCGAGGCCGACAAGCCGGGCACCTATCTCGGGCAGTGTGCGGAGTACTGCGGGTTGTCGCACGCGAACATGCGGTTCCGCGTGATCGCCAAGGAACCGAGCGAGTTCGACCGGTGGGTCGGCGAGCAGCAGCAGGGGCCGGCGGTCCCGCTCCAGGTCGGCACGGGCGCGGACACGAAACCCGCCGGTCCCGCGCAGGACCTCATCAGCACGAAGTTCCAGTGCACGAACTGCCACTCGCTCTCCGACTCGAAGGTGAGCAGCTACGGACCGAACTTGACCCACCTGGCCAGCCGCACCACCTTCGCCAGCGGCTACTACGAGCTGACACGCGACAAGCTCGTCGAATGGGTGCACAACGCGCCGGGCCTCATCCCGATGCAGTCCAAGGCGTGCCGGGAGGCGGGCGAGCCGGCGGCGGGCAAGTGTGTGGGCATGCCGTCGTTCAGCCGCGATACTCCGGCCGGGCAGCCGACGATGACCGAGCAGGAGGCCGGGCAGATCGCCGACTACCTGCTCCAGCTGAAGTGAACGAGCGCGCGGGAGCTCCCTCATGACGACCGTCTCCGACACGGTTCGGGCGCCGGCGCGCCGGCTTCGCGTCCTACGGCGTCCGCGGGCGACGACCGGCTTCTGGAGCTGGTTCACGACGATCGACCACAAGAAGATCGGCATCATGTACGGCACCACCGCGCTGACCTTCTTCGTGATCGGCGGGGTGGAGGCGCTACTGCTGCGGCTCCAGCTCGCGGGCCCCAACGGCACCTTGCTGACCGCAGCGCAGTACAACGAGCTGTTCACGATGCACGGCACCACCATGATCTTCCTCATGGGCATGCCGCTCGCAGTGGCGTTCGGCAACTACCTGATCCCGCTCCAGATCGGCGCCCGCGACGTCGCGTTCCCGCGCCTGAACGCGTTCGGGTACTGGGGCTTCCTCATGGGCGGGTTGTTCATCTACTCGAGCTTCTTCATCGGCGGCAGCGCGCCGAACGGCGGCTGGTTCGGCTATACGCCCCTCACGAGCACGCCGCTCGGCCGCGGCTTCCTCCCCGGTCACGGCGCGGACTTCTGGGCCGTCGGCATCGTCATGCTCGGAATCGCGTCGACGACGTCGGCGATCAACTTCATCGTCACGGTGCTCCAACTCCGCGCGCCGGGCATGACGTTCATGCGGATGCCGGTGTTCACGTGGATGATGCTGGTGACCGCGTTCCTCACGCTGTTCGCGATGCCGATCGTCACCGCCGCGCTGATCATGGTCTACTTCGACCGCAACATGGGCACGAACTTCTTCCAACCCGCCGCCGGCGCTGATCCGCTGCTCTACCAAAATCTCTTCTGGCTCTTCGGGCATCCCGAGGTGTACATCCTCATCCTGCCGGGCATGGGGATCGTGTCCGAGGTCCTGCCCGTCTTCTCGCGCAAGCCCCTGTTCGGCTACCCCGTGGTCGTGTTCTCCGGCATCGCGATCGGATTCATCGGCTGGGGCGTCTGGGCCCACCACATGTTCGCCACCGGCCTCGGGCCGGTCGCGATCTCGGCATTCGCGCTCTCCACGATGATCATCGCCGTACCCACCGGCGTGAAGATCTTCAACTGGCTCGCGACCGTGTGGAGAGGCGCAGTCAGACTCAAGACCGCGATGCTGTTCGCGCTCGGCTTCATCGCGATGTTCACCCTCGGTGGATTGTCCGGCGTCCTCCACTCGGTCGTCCCGGCCGACACCCAGCAGACGGACACCTACTTCGTCGTCGCGCACTTCCACTACGTGCTGTTCGGCGGGCTCGTGTTCGGACTCTTCAGCGGCTTCTACTACTGGTTCCCGAAGCTCTACGGCCGGTTCCTCGACGAGCGTCTGGGCAAGTTCAACTTCTGGACGATGCTCCTCGGGTTCAACCTCACGTTCTTCCCGATGCACTTCGTCGGGCTCCTCGGCATGCCGCGCCGCACGTACCGCTACGACACCGGGCTGGGCTGGGACTTCCTCAACCAGCTCGAGACGATCGGTGCGTTCGTCATCGCCCTCTCCGTCTTGGCCTTCATCGTGAACGTGATGGTGAGCCGCCGACACGGTCAGGTATCGGGCGACGACCCGTGGGACGCGCGAACGCTCGAGTGGACGACGCCTTCTCCGCCGCCCATGTACAACTTCGCCGAGATCCCGCAGGTCGAGGCGCGCGACGACTTCTGGCACCACAAGTACACGGAGGACGAGACCGGCCACGCGGTGCGACTTCCGAGTGGCGCCGCCGTCGCCGTCGAAGAGCGTCCCGCGGGTGGTGACGGGGGCGGCGAGCACGGTGGCGAGGAGCACGGCGACGGGCACGGGATCCACATGCCGTCGCCGTCGTACTTCCCCTTCGTCGTCGCGCTCGGGCTCCCGATCCTGGGCTACGCGGCCGTCTTCCAGGCCGTATGGCTCGTTCCGATCGGCGCGCTGGTGCTCTTGTTCGGCATGTACGCGTGGGGTATCGAGCCCCAGACAGAGCCATGACGACGGATCAGGTCGCCGTCCCGTCCGAGCACGACGTCGTCGAGGCCGGCCACGACGCCCCTGCGACCGGTATGGGCGTCAGCAACACCAAGCTGGCCATGTGGCTCTTCCTGTCGTCGGACTGCCTGTTCTTCGGCGCGTTCATCTCCGCCTACCTCTTCTACCGAGGACGGCCCCAGCCGGGACCGCATCCGGTCGACGTCTACAACATCCCGTTCACCTCGGTGACCTCGTTCATCCTGCTCATGAGCAGTCTCACCATGGTTCTGGCGCTGGCCGCGATCATGCGCGGGGACTACCGCCGGTTGCGTGTATGGCTGCTTGCCACCGCGTTGTTCGGCGCCACGTTCATCGGCGGTCAGGTGTTCGAGTTCACCGAGTTCTACCGGCAGGGGTTCACCCTCTCGAAGAACCTCTCCGGCTCCACCTTCTTCGTGCTCACCGGACTGCACGGCGCTCACGTCACGGCCGGCATCATCTGGCTGCTCTCGCTCTGGGGTCTCGCCGTCCAGGGCCGGCTCACCAGTCGGGACTCCGAGCGCGTCGAGATCGCCGGGCTGTACTGGCACTTCGTGGACGTGGTCTGGATCGTCATCTTCACCGTCGTCTACCTCATCCCCAAATAGGAGCAGACGGGTCGATCGCCATGGCAGACGAATCCGCCCCCGCCGGCACCGCGACCGAGACCGAACCGCGCGATTCCGAGGGCGCGGCGCCCGCGGGCGAGCAGCCGGGCACCGCGATAGAACGGGCGGAGGCCGCGCCGCCCGCCGTCGCCGAGCCTCAGCTTCCGATGTTGCCGGGCGAGCTCCGGCCGCATCCGACGCCACAGCGGTACGTGATGATCGCGGCGATCCTCGTCGCGGTCACTGCGGCCGAGATCGGTCTCTATTACCTCCAGGGCGACGTTCCCGACGGGCTGATCATCGTGTTCCTGCTCACGTTCGCGGTGATCAAGTTCGGTTTGGTCGCGTCCTGGTATATGCACTTGAAGACCGATCGCCCCATCTTCCGTCGTTTCTTCGTGCTCGGTGTCGTGGCCGCGATCTCGCTGTACCTGATCGTGCTGACGATGCTGCACGTCTTCAGCAGCTGAGCTGATCGTGGGCATCGCCGTCGCCTACCCGAGCTGGCACCCTCACGTCGAGGTGTGGCTGCTCGTCGCCGCGCTGGCCGCGTCGTACGCCGTCGCCGTCGTCCGCGTCGGTCCCCGGTACGCGGCGGCCGGGCGTGCGCCGGTCACACGGTTGCAGGTGGTGTGCTTCGCGCTCGGGGTGCTGGCCGTCTGGGTCGCAGCCGACTGGCCGATCCACGACATCGCCGAGCGGTACAACTACAGCATCCACATGGTGCAGCACCTGGTGCTGTCCATGGTCGCGGCGCCGCTGCTGCTCCTCGGAACGCCGGCGTGGATGTTGCGCATCATTCTGCGGCCGCCGTCGCTCCTGTTCCGAGCCGTGCGCTTCTTTGCGCGGTTCCTCCCTGCGTTGATCGTCTTCAACCTCGTGCTCGTGCTGACGCACTGGCCGGCGCTCGTCGACTTCAGTCTCCGCAGCGAGCTCGCGCACTTCCTCATCCACGCGTTGATCTTCGTGAGCGCGCTGATCGTGTGGATGCCCGTCGTGAGCCCGATGCCCGAGATCCCGCGGCTGTCGCCGCTACCCCGGATGCTGTTCCTGTTCGCCCAGTCGATCGTGCCCACAATCCCGGCGTCGTTCCTGACCTTCGGGAGCACACCGCTCTACCGCTTCTACGAACATGTCCCGCACCTCTGGGGATTGTCGACGCTCGACGACCAGCGCATCGCCGGGTTGATCATGAAGATCGGCGGCGCTCTCCTGCTGTGGCTCGTGATCGCGGTGATCTTCTTCCGGTGGGCCGGGGAAGAGGACCGACGCATCGCGGCGCGCCGCCGGTGGCAGGATCTTGACCGCGAGCTCTCCCGAATGGGGACCACGACCTCATGACCGACAACGTCCAGACGGACGAGACCGACCAGGCCGAGCAGGGCGACGCGCCCGCTGGCGACGCGCCGGCCACCGACGAGCAAGCGACGAGCGACGAGCAGCCGGAGAGCGGCGAGGAGCTCGAAGCCGAGCCGCCCTTCGAGGCCGCCGAGGGGGAGTCGCCGGCGGAGCTCGAGGCCGGTCCACCGGCCGTCGATCCGGTGCGCGACCGCTTGCTCCTCCCGATCGCGCTGCCGCTGCTGTCGATTGTCGCGGTGTTCCTCTACGTCGTGAACTTGTCGCGGGTGTTCCTCGCCAGCGGCGAGAACACCGCCGTCCTGGTCGGCACGATCGTGACCGTCGCGATCCTGGCCGGCGGCGCCGCCATCTCCGCCAGCCCGCGGCTGCGCTCCTCGACCCTGGTGATGGTGCTCGCCGGGTTCATGGTGCTGATCCTCTCGGCCGGGCTCCTGACGCTCGGGCCGAGCGAGGAGAAGAAGGCCGCCGGAGGCGGGCTCAAGCAGCCGGCGGGGCCGCCGGTGGCCACCCTGGAGGTCGACGCGTTGCCGTCGCTGAGCTTCCAGGCGAAGGCGTTCACCGTCCCGGCCGGCGTCATCCAGATGAACTATGTCGACCAGGCCGCGGGGGCGTCGCACACGCTGGTGTTCTCCGACCCGAAGCTGAGCGGCTTCCAGCTCGCCGTCCCGCAGGGACCGAAGACGGGCAAGGTCGATCTCAAGCCGGGGACGTACACGATCTACTGCACGATCCCCGGCCACAGGGCAGCCGGCATGGAAGCAACGCTGACGGCCGGATAGAGCGAATCAGGAGCTGATGGAGAACATGGAACGGGAACGCGGTCGGCGTTGGGTCAGAGCGGGCGTCATCGCGCTCGCGACGACGGCGGTCCTCGCCGCGTGCGGGGGCGGGGGCGGCGGTGGGGGCAGCGCGAGCTACAAGCAGCCGAGTGGCGCAGCCCAAGCAACGGTCGACATCAGGGGCGGCAACTTCTTCTTCGACCCCAAGAACCCTCAGGCGCCGGCAGGGGTCGACGCAATCAAGCTGACGAGCGAAAGCGGGCAGCACACGCTGGTGTTCGACGGCGGGAAGGTGCCCGGGTTCAAGCTCCAAGCCAACAGCGGCCAGTCCGAACAGCTCAAGGTGAACCTGAAGCCGGGGAAGTACACGTTCTTCTGCGACATCCCCGGACACCGTGCTGCGGGCATGGAGGGCACGCTTACCGTCACCTGAGTTACGGGCGCGGCTGCTTCGGCACCGGCGCCGTGTCCGGCACGACGACCTGCAGCTCGCCGGGCACCGCCTCCATCCGCGCCGGCAACGGCCCGATGCGCTCGCCTGCTCCGTACAGCTCGATCGCCGGCGACGTTTCGAGCGACGCGAGCTCGACCACTTTCCCTCGATACATGTCGACGGCCGGATGGGACACGTGCGTGCCGCGGAAGACCCGCGGGAACGAGCGCAGGAACTCGAACCGGGACACCGCGCCCACGACGCACACGTCGAGCTGCCCGTCGTCGAGCTCGGCGCCCGGTGTGACCTGCATCCCGCCCGCGTAGCCGCGTGTGTTGCCGATCGCGACGAGCCACGCCTCGATGTCGTGCTCATCGCCGTCGACGGTGAGGCGGAACCGGTGCGGGCGGTACGTCGCCAGCGTGCGGAGCACCGCGAGCACGTACAGCGTCGTGCCGCTCGCCCATTGCACGCCGTTGGCCCAGCGATTGGCCTCCGAGTCGAAGCCGGCGTTCGCGACCGAGGTGAACCAGCGGACGGTCGTGTCGGTGGCGTCCCCGTCTCCCGCGAGCTCGGCCCGTCCGAGGTCGACCGATCCGACCGGTCCGTTCTCGAGGAGCGCGACCGCGTCGAGCCAGTGGCGGCGATCGATACCGAGGTGGCGGGCGAAGTCGTTGCCGGCGCCGGTTGGCACGATGCCGAGGACGCCACCGTGGTCCGCGGCCACGCCGGCCAGTGCGTTCACCGTTCCGTCCCCCCCACAGGCGGCCACGCCGCGCCCGTCGTCGAACGCGGTCCGGGCGATCCGGATCGCGTCGTCGAGGTCCTCGGACACGCGCACGTCGACGTCGAGGTCGATGCCGGCGAGCGCGTCGACGAGCCGTGGGAGCAGCTTCCGGGTTCGGCCGCGACCCGCGGTCGGGTTCACGACGGCGGTCCAACGCATGGCGGGCGATCGTACCGGTCGCCGGTCGAACCGGGAGGGGGTCGATGTAGCTTCGAGCCGTGCCCAGGGGGAGTGACGACGCCCGGATCCCGCGCCACGTCGCCATCGTCATGGACGGCAACGGGCGGTGGGCCAAGCAGCGGGGCCTCAAGCGCACCGATGGACACGCCGCCGGCGAGGAGGCGCTGTTCGACACCGTCAACGGCGCCCTCGACATCGGGCTCGATTGGATGACCGTCTTCGCGTTCTCGACCGAGAACTGGCGTCGTCCGGTCGACGAGGTGCGCTTCCTCATGGGCTTCAACGAGAGCCTGCTCCTCCGGCGGCGCGACGAGCTCAACGAGCTCGGCGTGCGCGTCCGGTTCATCGGCCGGCGAGCCGGGCGGGTCCCCGGTCGTCTGCGCCGCCGGATCGCGGACGCCGAGGAGCTCACCCGAGAAAATCGGCGGCTCACGCTGACGTTCGCCTTCAACTACGGAGGGCGGGCCGAGCTCGTCGATGCCGCCCGCGCCATCGCGCACGAGGTGGCCGCAGGCCGCCTCGACCCCGAGAAGATCAGCGATCGCACCTTGGCCCGCCACCTGTACGCGCCAGACATGCCCGACCCGGACCTGCTCGTGCGCACCTCGGGCGAGTTCCGGATCTCGAACTATCTGCTCTGGGAGCTCGCCTACGCCGAGCTCGTCTTCACCGACGTGCTGTGGCCCGACTTCCGCCGCGACCACCTGTTCGAGGCGATACGCGAGTTCCAGCGCCGCGAGCGCCGCTTCGGCGCCGTCGACGGCTAATCACATCGGTGTAACTAGACTCCGGCTGTGGCCTTGTACCGCGACCAGGGCGTCGTCCTGCGCACGATCAAGCTGGGCGAGGCCGACCGAATCGTCACGATCCTCGCCCAGGGTCACGGCAAGGTGCGGGCCGTCGCCAAGGGGATCCGCAAGTCGACGAGCCGGTTCGGGGCGCGGCTCGAGCCGACGAGCCACGTCGCCCTCCAGTGCTACCGGGGCCGCGAGCTCGACGTCGTCACCCAGGTCGAGACGATCGACGCGTTTCGCCAGCTCCGCGAGCACTACGGGTCGCTCACGCACGCCATCGCGATGCTCGAGGCGGTCGACCAGGTCGCCCAGGAGCGAGAGGCCAACCCCGCGCTGTACCGGATGCTCGTCGGCGCGTTGCGCACGTTGGCGGAGGCACCGTCGCCGATGGTGGCGCCGGCATTCTTCTGGAAGCTCCTCTCGCTCGAAGGCTTCCATCCCATCCTCGACACCTGCACCCGTTGTGGTGACGAAGCCGATCCGTTCCAGGCCTTCGACTTCGGTGAGGGTGGCGTGCTGTGCGGCGAGTGCGCACGCTTTGCCGGTCGCCGGGTCGATGCGGAGGCGATCGCGTTGCTGCGTCGCATCCTCGGTGGCGACCTTCGCGGCGCGTTGACCGCGCCGCCCGAGCGTCCCGGCATCGAGGTCGAGCGGCTCGGAGTGGCCGCGCTCGAATACCACCTCGAGCGACGACTCCGGAGCGCGGCGCTACTGTGACGAACGACCGAGGGCCGAGCCCAGCGCCCCCGGACAGAGAGGGGGCAGCGTGCAAACCGTCGGCAACATTCTCTGGCTCATCTTCGTGGGGATCTGGCTGGCGATCGCCTTCGTGGTGGCGGGAATCGTGATGTTCGTCCTGATCATCACGATCCCGTTCGGCATCCAGGCCTTCAAGCTGGCGGGCTTCGCGCTGTGGCCGTTCGGACGGCACGTCGAGTACGGCGTCCGCGCCGCGAGTCCGCTGCACATCATCGGCAACATCATCTGGATCATCGTCGGCGGGCTGTGGCTCGCGGTGCAATGCCTCATCGGCGGCGTGATCCTGTGCATCACGATCATCGGGATCCCCTTCGGCATCCAGGCGTTCAAGCTGATCCCGATCGTGCTGATGCCCTTCGGGGCCGAAGTCGTGTCGGACCGTGCGGGGCGGGCGGCGCCGGCGGTCGCCTGAGCGCGTTTCCGCTCGGGATTTCGGGGGTCGCCCCGGTACGATCCGTCGGATGGCCAAGCCGGATCTCATGGAGCGTGTCGTCAACCTGTCGAAGCGGCGCGGCCTGGTCTTCCCGTCCAGCGAGATCTACGGCGGCTTCCGGTCGACCTGGGATTACGGCCCCCTCGGCGTCCTCCTGAAGCGCAACGTCAAGGACGCCTGGTGGCGGTCGATGGTCCAGCTGCGGGACGACATCGTCGGCCTCGACTCCGCCATCCTCATGCACCCCCGGGTCTGGGAGGCGAGCGGCCACGTCCAGGCGTTCACCGACCCGCTCGTCGACTGCCGGAACTGCAAGGAGCGCTTCCGCGCCGACCACCTGCCCGAGTCCGGCGCCTGCCCCAACTGCGGCGCCAAGGGCGAGTTCACCGAGGCCCGTCGCTTCAACCTGATGTTCAAGACGCACGTCGGCCCGGTCGAGGACGAAGCGTCCGTCGCCTACCTGCGTCCCGAGACCGCCCAGGGCATCTTCGTGAACTTCCTCAACGTCCAGACCACCTCCCGCAAGAAGCCGCCGTTCGGTATCGCCCAGATCGGCAAGGCGTTCCGGAACGAGATCACGCCGGGCAACTTCATCTTCCGGACGCGGGAGTTCGAAGTGATGGAGATGGAGTACTTCGTGCCGCCGGAGGACGGGCCGCGCTGGTACGAGTACTGGTGCCAGGAGCGGCTGCGCTGGTTCGTCGACCTCGGGATCCCCGAGGACGAGTTGCGCCTCCGGCCGCACGACCCCGACGAGCTTTCCCACTACTCGACGGGCACGTCGGACATCGAGTTCGCGTATCCGTGGGGCTGGGGTGAGCTCGAGGGTGTCGCGAACCGGACCGACTACGACCTGCGTCGTCATTCGGAGTACTCCGGGCAGGACCTCAGCTATTACGACCAGGACGCCGATCGTCGCTACATACCGCACGTGATCGAGCCGGCCTTGGGAGCCGACCGGTGCATGCTGGCATTCCTGCTCGCCGCGTACCACGAGGAGGAAGTGCGTGGCGAGAAGAGAACGCTGCTGCGTCTCGACCCGCGCCTCGCGCCGGTTGCGGTCGCGGTGCTGCCGCTGTCACGCAACGAGCGATTGAACCCCGTGGCGCACGAGGTTGCCGATCTGCTGCGCCCCCGGTTCATGATCGATCTCGACGACGCCGGCTCCATCGGCCGTCGCTACCGCCGACAGGACGAGGTCGGGACACCCCGGTGCGTCACGGTCGACTTCGACACCCTCGACGACCGGGCTGTGACCGTGCGCGACCGCGATTCGATGAGCCAGGACCGCATCCCGATCGACAAGCTCGTCCAACACCTCGAGGAGCAGCTGTCCGCATGAGCGAGAGCCACTACGACCTCATCGGCGTCGAGCCCGATGCGTCGAAGGACGAGATCCGTTCGGCGTACCGGGAGCGCATCGAGGCGCTCCGGGGCAAGGTCGAGAACGGACGATCAGATAAGGCGCGCGACGGCGCCCGGGAAGAGACGGCGCGGGTGAACGCGGCGTGGCAGGTGCTGTCCGACCCCTACCAGCGGGAGCGATACGACACGCAGCTGTCCGACGGGACGACGGAGATCGAGGCCGAAGAGCAGGTAGAAGAAAAGGAGAAGGAGAAAGAAGCCGCAGCGGCACCGGCACGACGCCGGGGGCTGTTCGAGCCGCGTGAACGCGACGGGAAAGGCCGGCCCCAGCGGCGCGAGCCGGTCGGGGTCGAGGGCGCAGAGGCCGCACCGCTGGGCCGCCGCCTGGCCGCGGTCGGCATCGACGTCCTCACCATGGGCGCCGTGTTCCTCGGAGTCACCTCGTTGGTCGTCTCGATGGCGAGCGACTCCGTGGCGGCCATCATCCTGCTCGTCACCGCGCTCTTCGTGATCTTCAACGCGTACTTCGTGTTCCCGACGACCCGTACCGGCCAGACGATCGGGAAGCGACTGACCCACGTCATGGTGGTGGATGCAGACACGGGGGAGTTGCCGACGTGGCGGCGTGCCACGCTCCGCTACGTCGTGCCGATCGTGCTCGTCATCGGGCTCCCGGGTTCGCTGGGTCTGATGGCGGCGCTGCTGTTCGGGATCTCGTGGGTGCTCATCGACACGCGCATCGGGCTGATGGACCGTCTCGGCCACACCCGCGTCGTGATCGCCCGCTACCGGCCCGAACGACCTCAGTAGGCTCGCGAAGTAGCAGGACGTCGTCGGAAGGTGAGCATGCAGTACGTCTACGCCTTCGAGGAGGGCGGCAAGGACCAGAAGTACCTGCTCGGCGGCAAGGGCGCCAACCTCGCCGAGATGACGAACCTCGGCCTGCCCGTCCCCCCTGGATTCACGATCACCACCGAGGCGTGCAACGCGTACATGGCCGCCGGCGACCGGCTTCCCGACGGCCTGATGGACGAGGTCGCCGCCGCGCTCGCGACGCTCGAGGGGAAGATGGGCAAGCGGCTCGGCGACGACGCCGACCCGCTGCTCGTCTCGGTTCGCTCGGGGGCGCCGTTCTCGATGCCGGGAATGATGGACACCGTCCTCAACCTCGGGCTCAACGACCGCTCGGTCGGCGGCTTGGCCAAGCAGACGGGGAACGAGCGTTTCGCGTACGACTCGTACCGGCGCTTCGTGCAGATGTTCGGCAAGATCGTGCTCGACATCGACGGTGAGATGTTCGAGGAGGAGCTCGACAAGCTCCGGCACGCGCGGGGAGTCGCCACCGACCCCGAGCTGTCGGCGTCGGACCTCGCCGAGCTGGTCGAGACGTTCAAGGGCATCGTCAAGCAGGAAGCCGGCGTCGACTTCCCGCAGGACCCCAAGGAGCAGCTCCGCTACGCGATCGAGGCCGTCTTCAAGAGCTGGAACGGCAAGCGCGCTCGCGACTACCGCCGCTTCGAGGGCATCCCCGACGACCTCGGCACCGCCGTGAACGTCCAGGCGATGGTGTTCGGTAACAAGGGTGACGACTCGGGTACCGGAGTCGCGTTCACGCGCGACCCCGCCACCGGGGAGAACCGTCCCTACGGGGACTTCCTCCGCAACGCCCAGGGCGAGGACGTCGTGGCCGGCATCCGCGAGGTCGAGAAGCTCGACGTGATGGCGCAGCACTTTCCCGAGTGTCACGCCCAGCTGCTCGAAGTGATGCAGATCCTCCAGAACCACTACCGCGACATGTGCGACATCGAGTTCACGATCGAGCAGGGCCGCCTGTTCCTGCTCCAGACGCGCGTCGGCAAGCGCACGGCCGCGGCTGCGTTGCGGATGGCCGTCGAGATGGTCGGCGAGGGCTTGATCGACAAGACGGAGGCGGTCCTTCGGGTCGAGCCGGCGCAGCTCGACCAGCTCCTGCATCCGCAGTTCGATCCTGACGCCACGTACGACGCGTTGACCAAGGGCCTCAACGCGTCACCCGGCGCGGCCGTGGGAAAGGTCGCGTTCACCGCCGACGACGCCGAGAGCGCGGCGGAGCGCGGCGAGCATGTGATCCTCGTGCGCCCCGAGACGTCTCCGGACGACGTGCACGGGATGATCGCGGCCGAGGGCATCCTCACCTCACGGGGCGGGCTCGTGAGCCACGCCGCGGTCGTGGCTCGGGGCATGGGCAAGCCCGCGGTGTGTGGCGCGTCGGGGCTCGACATCGACGTCGACGCCAAGCGCGTGTCCGTCGACGGCACGACCGTGCACGAAGGCGATGTGATCTCGATCAACGGGACGACGGGTGACGTCGTCGTCGGCGCGGTGCCGGTCGTGACGCCCGAGCCCACCGGCCCCTTCGCCACGATCCTCGAGTGGGCGGACGAGCTCCGCCGGCTCGGCGTGCGGACGAACGCCGACCTCCCCGAGGATGCCAAGAAGGCGCGGGAGTTCGGAGCGGAGGGGATCGGGCTCTGCCGGACGGAGCACATGTTCCTCGGGGATCGGCTCCCACTCGTGCAGCGCTTCATCCTCGCCGACACCGAGAAGGAGGAACAGGTCGCGCTCGAGGAGCTCGAGACGCTCCAGCGCTCCGACTTCCTCGGGATCCTCGAGGCCATGGACGGGCTCCCGGTGACCGTCCGGCTCCTCGACCCGCCCCTGCACGAGTTCCTCCCCGACGTCGAGGAGCTGCTCGTGCGCGACGCCAAGGGTCAGCTGGACGACGCCGGGCGCAAGCTCCTCGCCGCCGCCCAGGCGTGGCGGGAGTCGAACCCGATGCTCGGGACGCGCGGCTGTCGACTCGGGATCATCAAGCCCGGCCTGTACCGCATGCAGGTGAAGGCGCTGCTCGAAGCGGCCGTCGAGCGCAAGATCTCGGGCGGGGACCCCCGCGTCGAGATCATGATCCCGCTGGCGGTCACCGAGCCCGAGCTGAAGTACCTGGTCGACGAGGTGCGCGAGGTCGCCGAGGCCCTCTTCTCCGACACCCGCGAAGGCGTGTCGTTCCTCGTCGGGACGATGGTCGAGACGCCACGCGCAGCCCTCGACGCCCACGACATCGCCCAGGTGGCCGAGTTCTTCTCGTTCGGCACGAACGACCTCACCCAGATGACGTTCGGATTCTCACGGGACGACGTCGAGGGTCGTTTCATGCCCAAGTACCTCGAGCTCCACCTGCTCCCCGCCAACCCGTTCGAGACCATCGACGTCGAGGGCGTCGGGAAGCTCGTGCGCGACGCCGTCATCGACGGACGCGCATCGCGTCCCGACCTGAAGCTCGGGATCTGCGGTGAGCACGGCGGAGACCCCGCGTCCGTGCAGTTCTTCCACGAGATCGGCCTCGACTACGTGTCGTGCTCGCCGTACCGCGTTCCGCTCGCCCGGCTCGCGGCCGCGCACGCCGCCCTCGGAACGGGTGGCCCCGCGGCATCGGCGTAACCGTCACACCGCCCCGGTACCCTCGCCTCATGGAACCGGTGATCGTCGAGCAGGGCGTCGCCGTGCAGCGCGCCCACCGCGACGCCGATGCTTTCGTCGGTGGGCGGCTCCGCCGGCGGGAGGAGCGGGAGGCCGACCTCGCCGCAGTATTGGCACCGGGGGCGACGCGTCCGGTCGGCGCCGGGCACCGGAGGATCCGCGAGGACGCCGACCCGTACCGGCTGTGCTTCGAGCGCGACCTCGACCGCGTGAAGCACTCTCGTCCGTGGCGCCGGCTCGCAGGCAAGTGCCAGGTGTTCATCGCGCCCGAGGACGACCATCTGCGCACCCGGCTCACGCACGCCGTCGAGGTCGCCCAGGTCGCGGTCGGCATCGCCCGGGTCGCGAACCTGTGCCTGCCGCTCGTCGAGTCCATCGCCCTCGCGCACGACTGCGGCCACGGCCCGGCCGGCCACGCCTCCGAGCAGGCGTTCTCGCCGTACCTCCCGGGGACCGGGTACGACCACGCGGTCTACGGCGCCGACGTCACCCTGGTGTCGCTGAACCTCTGCCTCGAGACCCTGGACGGCGTCCGCAATCACTCGTGGCGCCGACCCGCCCCCGCCACCCCCGAAGGGGAGGTCGTGGCGTGGGCCGATCGCATCGCCTACGTCTGCCACGACTTCGAGGACGCGGTGCGCGCCCGCATCCTGACCCCCGACGACCTGCCGCCGGAGGTGCGCGACGTCGTGGGCGACCAGCGTGCCGACCAGGTCGGGACGTTCGTGCACGCCGTGCTCGATGCCATCGACCGGACGGGCGAGATCGGGATGACGGAGCCGGCGGCGTCGGCACTCACCACGTTCCGCGACTTCAACTTCGAGCGCATCTACCTGCGCCCGGCCGCCCGCGCCCAAGCCGAGAAGGTCGTCCACCTGCTGCGCGGGCTCGTCGAGCATTTCGCGGACGCGCCGGGGCGCCTGCCCGACGTCGCCGACGGCACGCATGCGCCGGTCGAGCCCGGCTCTCCGGACGGCGCCGCCCTCGCGGTGCAGTACGTCAGCGGCATGACCGACCGCTTCGCGCTCGGGCTCGGCGTCGAGCTGCTCGGCTGGCGCCCCGAAGCGCTTCCCCGCGGCGTGTGACGCGCGGGGCACGGCGGTGCGCCCGCCCCGTCGTAACCTGACGCCCGATGGGCATCCTCGACGACGACGTCGCCCGGGTCCGCGAGGCGACCGACCTGGTAGCGCTGGCCGGGGAGCACATCGCCCTCAAGCGCGTCGGCCGCCGGTTCATGGGCCTGTGCCCGTTCCACACCGAGAAGACTCCCTCGTTCTCGGTCAATCCCGAGCTCGGCGTGTACTACTGCTTCGGCTGCCAGAAGAGCGGCGACTCGATCACGTTCATCAGGGAGATCGAGCACCTCGACTTCGTCGAGGCCGTGGAACGGCTGGCGGCGCGCGCCGGCATCACGCTCCGCTACGACAACGTCGCCGTCGGCAGGGACCGCAAGCGCAAGGAGCGCCTCAGCGAGGTCGTCGGCGCCGCGATCGCGTTCTACCACCGCCTGCTCGTCGAGGCGCCGGAGGGCGGGCCGGGGCGCAAGCACCTCCGGGCGAGGAACTTCGACGGTGACGCCGCCCGCCGTTTCCACCTCGGTTGGGCACCGGACGCGTACGACGCGCTGAGCGTCCACCTCCAGCGTGAAGGGTTCGAGCGCAAGGACATCGAGGAGGCCGGCCTCGCGTTCGTCAACCGCGTCAACAAGCTCCAGGACCAGTTCCGGTCGCGGCTCATGTTCCCGATCTACGACTCCAGGGGTGAGCCGGCCGGCTTCGGGGGTCGCGCGCTCGGCGACCAGATGCCGAAGTACAAGAACTCGCCCGACACGCCCCTGTATCAGAAGAGCCGGTTGCTCTACGGGCTCAACTGGGCGAAGGGGGAGATCGTGGCGCGCGGCGAGGTCGTGATCTGCGAGGGATACACCGACGTCATGGCGTTCGCCCTCGCCGGCACGCCCAACGCCGTCGCGACGTGTGGCACCGCGCTGGCCGACGAGCATTTCCAGATCCTCAAGAACCTGGCCCGCAAGGTCGTGCTCGCGTACGACGCCGACAGCGCCGGCCAGGCCGCCGCCGAACGCTGGTACCAGTGGGAGCAGGCCTACGAGGTGCAGGTCCAGGTGGCCGACCTGCCGGCCGGTCGTGACCCCGGCGACCTCTGGAAGGACGACCGCGGCGCGCTTACGACTGCGATCGAGCGGGCGGCGCCGTTCCTCCAGTTCCGGATCGACCGCCTCCTCGCCGGTGCCGACCTGCGCACGCTCGAGAGCAAGGCGCGCACCGCCGAGGATGCCGCCGCCATCATCGCGTCGCATCCCAGCGAGCTCGTGCGCGACCAGTACGTCATGAAGCTGGCCGGGATGCTCGACATCGACGCCGACCAGCTGCGCGCCGCGGTGCGAGCCGGGCCCCGCCGTCGTCCGGCGCGCGCGTCGAGCCGTGGTGGCGACACCGATGCGCCGCC
Organism: Acidimicrobiia bacterium; assembly: GCA_035938395.1. Lineage (GTDB taxonomy): Bacteria > Actinomycetota > Acidimicrobiia > IMCC26256 > JACDBD01 > JALZAA01. Next base: position 21,336 of record DASZGY010000066.1, on the reverse strand, counting down.
GCCCACGCGGCCGATGCAGGTCGACCGGCGTGAGCTCGACGTCCTGCGGTGGGCGATCCACAGCCCGGAGCTCGTCGCCGACTGGCTGGACTCGTCCTTGTTCATCGATCCGGCCGCGCGGTCCGTCTTCGAGTTGCTGGCCGAGTCGGCCACGTTTCAAGAGGCGCTCGACGCGAGCGACGACTCGACGCGAGCGCTGCTCCAGCGGCTCGCCAACGAAGAGCCTCCGGAAGTCGAGGACGAGGATGAGCTCGCGACACTGCGCGCCCGGCTGATGACCAACACCGTCGAACCCGCCGCGCAACGACTCCTCGCGCGCATGTTGCACGACGGCGACGAGCGCGGCAGCGAGGTCAAGACGCTCCTCTCCGCGATGACGCACGATCGCGAGATCGGCGACTGGGAAGCCGCACGTCATGACGCCGAGCAGTTGGTAGGGTGGGCGGTCGCCCGAGCCGACGCGAGAGAGGTGCGCGGGAGCAGCACGTGACGGGACACGCGGAAGACGCGGGACACGTCGACGGGGTCGATCGAACCGGCGCCGGTGGCCCGAACGAGGCCCCCGCCGCTCCGGCGTCGAACGCGCCCGCCGGCGTCCCCCAGGACGGTGGACAGGAGGGCGGGGTCGAAGGCCTGCTCGCCGTGGTCAAGGAGCGCGGCTTCGTCACCACGGGCGAGATCTTCGCCGCTTTCCCCGGGCTCGAGCCGGAGACCGCCGAGCTCGCCGCGATCTACTCGGGGATCAGCGCGCAAGGCGTCCAAGTGGTGGACGAGATCGCGGAGGAGCTCGAACGCGAGGATCAACGCCGGGGCGCGCCCGAGGCCCGGCCCCCGCACCGGGCGCGCAGCTCGGAGTCAGGCCGCTCGAGCGGCGTCGTCACCCGTCCCGGCGCCGCGCCCGCCGCCAAGGAGCCAGTCTCCCGTCTCGGCAAGCTCGGCGAGCCCGCGGCGCGGCACGAGCGCGGCGAGATCGGCGGCAGTTTCGACCCCGTGCGCATGTACCTCAAGGAGATCGGGAAGGTGCCGCTGCTCACCGCCGAGCAGGAGGTCACGCTCGCGCAGCGCATCGAGGCCGGCCTCCACGCGACGGAGCGTCTCGAGCTCGAAGCGAACGTCACCGAGGAGGCGCACGCCAGCCTCGAGGCCGTCGCCGTCGACGGTCAGCTCGCCAAGCGGCAGCTCACCGAGGCCAACCTGCGTCTCGTCGTCTCGATCGCCAAGCGCTACGTCGGTCGCGGCATGGCGCTGCTCGACCTCGTGCAGGAGGGCAACCTCGGCCTGATCCGCGCCGTCGAGAAGTTCGACTACACGAAGGGCTTCAAGTTCTCGACCTACGCGACGTGGTGGATCCGTCAGGCGATCACGCGCGCGATCGCCGATCAGGCCCGCACGATTCGGATCCCCGTCCACATGGTCGAGACCATGAACAAGGTGCTGAGGATCCAGCGCCAGATGCTCCAGGAGCTCGGGCGCGAGCCGACGGTCGAAGAGGTCGGGATCAAAGTCGAGATGACGCCTGATCGCGTCCGTGAGATCCAGCGCATCGCGCAGGAGCCGGTGTCGCTCGAGACCCCGGTGGGCGAGGAGGACGACAGCTTCCTCGGAGACTTCGTCGAGGACCCCGCCGCGATCGCGCCCGCTACCGCCGCCGCCCGCGCGCTGCTGACCGAGGCGATCGTCGAGGCGCTCGAGGAGCTCAACGATCGCGAGCGGCAGGTCGTGCGGCTCCGGTTCGGGCTCGACGACGGGCAGGTGCGCACGCTCGAAGAGGTTGGCAAGGAGTTCGGCGTCACCCGGGAGCGCATCCGCCAGATCGAGTCGAAGACGCTCGCCAAGCTGCGTCACCCCACCCGCTCGCAGCGGCTGCGCGACTACCTCGAAGAGCCCTGAGCCCCTTGCGCGGTGGCGCGCGTAGATTGCGCGCGGGGCCGTAGCTCAGCGGTCAGAGCAGCCGACTCATAATCGGTTGGACGGAGGTTCGACCCCTCCCGGCCCCACGTTGGACGCGCCCACGCGGATCACAGGAGGCGGGGGGACTGGACCGTCCGGGGGGGAGACGGGCCAGTCCCCGCGCAGCCTGGCGGGTGCGACAAGTGCGATCCGAACCTCGAGCGCGTCGACCTGTTGGCGAGCACCGTGCAGTCCGTCGAGGATGGCCTCGGCGTTCGCGAGCGCGCGATCGTTGCCGCCGCCGAGGCCGATGAGCGCGAGTACCTGGCCGAACAGGTATCGGGGAACCGCCTGAGCCGCCATCGGGGTCAATCCTGCAGGACCGAGGTTTCCGGACGTCGGCCACGCGTTTGCCCCGGCGTGAACGATCGCTGATCGTTGGCTGACGTCGCCGGTACTGTCGCCCGGATGCCGGCGAGTTGCTAGGGCGAGGCGCCCGGTCCGTTCGTCGACCCGGTCACCGCGTCACTCTTCTGGCGAACCCGCTCGAGCCCGAGCTCGACCGCCGCCTGCGCCTTCTCCGCCGGTCGGCTCCGTCGCGCGTCCTCGATCCAGCGACGGATCTGCTCGTAGCGCTCGCGGCCCGCCTTGGAGCCGAGGTAATAGCCGACGGCGAAGCCGGCAAAAAGTCCAACACGGAATCGCATGTCGAGCTTTGTACCGCGCGCGGAGTCGTTCGTACACATCTCGTTGTGTGGCGAACGCGCGTTCGGTAGCATCCACCACGGTCGCACTTCCCCCGTCGGGTCGCGAGGGGGAAGGGAGCCGGCAGCCATGGGCTACCGGGGCAAGGTCAAGGAACAAGAGCAGGCGCGCGCCTTACGCGCGCAGAATCGCACGCTCGCCGACATCGCACAGATCCTGGGCGTGTCGAAGTCGTCGGTCTCGCTGTGGGTCCGGGACGTGCCGTTCACGCCGACCCTCCGGCTGCGTGGCCCGCATCGGCGTCCACATCCCGCGCACGAAGCGAAGCTTCGCCAGATCGAGGAGCTGAACCGCGTGGGGCTGGAACGCATCGGCACGCTCTCGGACGAGGAGTTTCTCGTTGCCGGCCTCGCGCTCTACGCCGGGGAGGGAGCGAAGGGCGACGGTACCGTGCAGTTCGCGAACACGGATCCGGCGATGATCCGGTTCTTCTGCGCGTGGCTGCGCCAGTTCTTCGACGTCGACGCATCTCGGCTGCGTGTGCGTGTCTACCTGCACGAGGGACTCGACCTGGAACGCGCTGAGATGTTCTGGTCGACCGTGACGGGAGTGCCGCGGAGACAGTTCCGACGAGCCCACCGTGCGGTGCCGGACGCGACCATTCGTCACAACAAGCACGAGCATGGTTGCGCGTACGTCTACTACTGCAATTCTACGACGCACAGGCAGATCATGGGCCTCGTGCGTGCTCTACTATCGACGGACGCCATTCCGGGGTAGCTCAATTGGTGGAGCAGCGGCCTGTTAAGCCGATGGCTGCGGGTTCGAGTCCCGCCCCCGGAGCCGGACCTCAAACTCCGCCGAGCTCGCGGACGATCTTGCCGACCGACGAGAAGTCCTCGCGTCCGTAGCCTGCGGCGCTGGCGGCGGAGAGCAGCTGTCGCACGATCCCCGACGTGAAGAGGGGCGTGTCTGCACGAGCCGCGAACCCGATCGCGAGGTCGAGGTCCTTGGCCATGAGGTCGGTCATGAAGCCCGGTCGCCAGTCGTTCGACGCGGGACCGTCGGGCACCACACCCTCGAACGGGATGCGGGTGCGAATCGCGTTGCAGTCGCCGGTCGAGTGCGTGATGACCTCGTGCAGCTTCCGCAGGTCGACACCGGCCTTCGCCGCCACGGTCGTCGCCTCGGCGGTCGCCAGCATCTGGGCCGCGTAGAGCAGCTGGTTGCACAGCTTGACGATCTGGCCGCTGCCGGGCCCGCCGACGTGCACGATCGTTCCCGCGAACGGCTCGAGCGCGGGGCGGGCGGCCGCGAGCACGCCGGCGTCGCCGCCCACCATCAGGGTGAGCGTGCCCTGCTCGGCGCCCACCGTGCCGCCCGACAACGGCGCCTCCAGGTAGCGCGCCCCCGTAGCCGTGACACGTTCGTGCTGGGCGCGCTCGACGTCGGGATCGATCGTCGACGCGTCGACCACGATCTTGCCTTCGCCCAGCGCCGGCGTGGCGGCGTCGAGCACGTCGACGACGTCCGAGGAGGCCGGCACGCACATGATCGTGACCTCGCTCGCGCGCACGACCTCGTCGTGCGTACCGCCGTCGATTGCGCCGGCCGCGACCGCCTTGTCGATCGGCCCCCGACTCCGCGAGGTCACCGTCACGTCGTGACGCGCGTCCACGAGGTGGCGTGCCATCGGCAGACCCATGGCGCCGAGCCCGATGAATCCGACTCTCATGTGATTCGTGACGGTATCAGTCGCCCCTGTACGGTGAGCGGCCGCATGGCCGGGTCGAACACGTCGGGCGACGCGGGCATCAATGCCTTCGCACAGAGTGTCGAGCTCGCGCTCGCTGAGGCGTACGCGGACCTCTCGAACAGCGGGAAGGTCGCGACGCCCGACGCCGTCGACGCGATGAGCGCCTTCGCCGCGCACCACCAAGAACACGCCGCCGCGCTCGGAGCGTTGGCCGGCAGCCGCGCCACGACCACTCCGAACCGCCGGCTCGCGACCATGCTCGCGGCCCGGGTACGCAACGCGCCCGACGAGCGCGCCGCGATCGACGTCGCGCTCACGCTCGAGAACGAGGCCGCCTCGACCTACCTGTTCGCGCTCGGTTCCCTCGAGGCCAGGGAGGCTCTGCAGTTGTCGGCGTCGATCCTCCCCGTCGAGTCGCAGCACGCGGTCGTACTCGCGGCCATCCTGCACAAGCCGCCGGGGGAGACGTTCCCGGTCTTCGAGAACCAGGACCAGGCGTTCCGGCCCGACCAGTTCCCCGCCCCGTCATGACGGGCCGACCCGTGCGCAAACCCGTCGATGTCCTGTCGCGGCGGCGGTTCCTCCAGATCGGCGGGACCCTCTCGATGGGCGCGGTCCTGGCCGCCTGCATCGGCGGTGGGTCGACCAAGCGATCGCCCGACAGCTCGGGCGGCGCCGGCGGCCGGAAGGCAGACGCGACGATCCTCAGGACGTTTTCGTCGGTCGAGGCCGTCGCGATCGTCGTGTACACGACCGCCCTCGACTCGGGACTCCTCACGACGCCGGCAGTCGCCGACCTCGCCGCCACGTTCCGATCACACCATCGGGAGCACGCGGCGTTGTTCGAGGGAACGACGCGAGACCTCGGTGGTGCGCCGTTCACCGATCCGAACCCGATCCTCATGCAGCGGGTCCAGACCTCACTCGACGGCCTGCGCGACGAAGCTGCGGCAGTGAGCCTCGCCTTCGACGTCGAGACGATCCTCGCGGACACGTACCAGTCGACGACGGGGACGTTCGCCGACAAGAGCTTCAACGTCGCCGCCATGAGCGCGGGTGGCGCCGAGGCCCGCCACGCAGCCGCGCTCGCGCAGGCGCTCGGCGTGCAGCCGGTCCCGCAGCCGTTCGGGACGACGGAGCGCGCCGTGCCGGCGGGTAATGGCGTCTAGGAGGAGAGCGATGGACGTGTACCGTCAACTGCCCATGGGCGGGCGCGCGGCACGCGACATCTCGCTCGACGTCGTCACGGTCCCGACGTGGCGCGAGCTGCGCCGCCGGCTGCCGCAATTGCTCGTCGGCATCCCCGTTCTCGGCGTCGGGATCGCGATGACGCTGCAGGCGCGGCTCGGCGTGAGCCCCTATGACGTGCTCCACCAGGGCATCGCCGCCAAGACGGGTCTGAGCGTGGGCACGGTCGTGATCCTCGTCGGTCTCGTCGTCCTCCTGTTCTGGATCCCACTCCGGCAGCGTCCCGGTCTCGGCACGGTCCTCAATACCCTCACCGTCGGTCTCGTGATCGACCTCGCGCTGCGCGTGGTGCCGGCGCCGGACTTGCTCGCCGCCCGCATCCCGTTGCTGGTGGTCGGGATCCTCGTCACCGGGCTCGGGATGGGGCTCTACATCGGAGCCGGACTCGGTCCGGGGCCGCGCGACGGCCTGATGACGGGTCTCGCCGCCAAGGGATTCCCGCTGTGGGCCGTCCGCACCGTGCTCGAGCTCACCGCGCTCGCCGCCGGATGGGTCCTGGGCGGCAACGTCGGGATCGGGACGGTCGCGTTCGCGTTCAGCATCGGCCCGCTCGGGCAATTCTTCCTCGCGCATCTCCACCTCGAGAGCGTTCCGGCGGACCTCGGGCCGGGTGCGGTGGGCGAGTGACGACCGCGCTGCGCGTCGGCGTCATCGGCACCGGTTTTGGTGCGCGCGTCGTCGCGCCGGTGTTCGCCGCGACCGAGGGTTGTGACGTCGTCGACGTCGTGAGTGCGCGCGACGCCACCGCCGTCGCCGAGCTGTGCCGGCGCGACCTGGACCTCGTGTCCGTCCATTCGCCGCCCTTCTTGCACGCCGAACACGTCCGGGCCGCCATCGGCGCCGGCCACCACGTCCTCTGCGACAAGCCCTTCGGGGTGCACGCCGATGAGGCAGCGGAGATGCTCGAGCTCGCCGACGCGAGCGAGGTCGTGCACGGAGTGAACTTCGAGTTCCGTCATCACCCCGCACGCAAGCGCGTGCACGAGCTCGTGCGTGGAGGCCACATCGGGCCTGTCGAGCACGTGCAGTGGACCTACACCGGCGCGGTGTTCCGACGCCCGCTCCGCGAGTACGGCTGGCTCTTCGACCGCTCCCGCGGCGGAGGCTGGGTCGGCGCATGGGGCTCCCACGCCGTCGACGCCCTTCGGTGGCTGGTGGGCGAAGTCCGGGACGCGACCGCCCGATGCAGGATCACGATCCCGGAACGTCCCGACCGAGACGGTCGGCCGCACGCGGTCGACGCCGAGGATGCGTTCACGGCGTGGCTCGACTTCGAGCTCGGGGCGACCGCGGTGCTGGACAGCTCGTCGGCCGCCGCGGCGTCGGTTGCGCACCGCATCGTCGTCACGGGCACGGAGGGCGTGGTCGAGGTCGTCGCCGACGCCAAGGTCGTGTGGCGTCGCGCCGACGGCACGCGTGAGGAGTTCGTCGTCGATGAGACGGCCCCCGATCCTCACCTCGTGCCGATGCGGGCGTGGACCGAGATCGTGCGGGACGCGGTCCGGGACGACGCGCCGCTGACCCCGAGCTTCGTCGACGGACTGGCCTGCCGCCGCGTCCTCGATCGCCTGATTTCCTGACCCGCGCCGACTCACCGGCGCTGAGGGGTTCGCTCAGGCCACTTCCGTGTCGCGGGGACTGACCTCGCGGCCCCCCGTCGCCGCCAGGTGGAAGGCGGTCTCCCAACCGGTGGCCGGCAGGCCGAGGTTGTCGAGTCGGGCTCGCGCTTCGGCGGCGACGGCCTCGGCTTCGGGATCGTCGAGGGCGGCGAGGGCGTGAGAGTGAGCGAGACGCGCCAGAGCCTGATCGAGCGGCGACTCCGTTCCGTCGGCGAGCGCGAGCGCGGTTGCGCAGGCTTCACGCGCGCACTCGTCGTCGCCGAGCTGCGCGCACGCGAGGCCTCGCGCCATCCACGCCTCGAGGTGATCGAGGTAGCTGCCGATGCCGACCGCGTTCGCGCGATCCGTGAGCGCGACCGCCCGCTCGGGCTGGCCGGCCGCCGCGAGCACCATGGCCTCGACCCCGCCGCTGGTGACGAGCAGCGCGTCGGTGTCGTCCCGAGGGGCGTCGAGCTGTGCGAGCGCCCCCTGGACGTCGCCGCCTTGCAGCAGGGCGCGGCTCATGCCGACCCGTTGCTCCTGGGTCCCGATGCTCTGCTCGTCGTTCCACGCGTCGAGCCCGGTCTGGTACTCGAGTCGTGCCCGCTCGGCGTCACCGACGTGCGAGGCGAGCGCACCGGCCACGACCGCGGGAATCGCGACCAGACCCGGATCGCCGAGCTCGTCCGTGAACGACGCGACCTCGTCGTGGAGTGCCTCCGCCTCGTCGATGCGGCCCAGAGCCCCGAGTGCTCGAGCCGCGGGCGCGACCGACATCACTTCGCCCCACTGGTCGCCGATCTCCTGGAACTCGCTGCGCGCCTCGCGCGACCGTTCGATCGCCACTGTCGGGCGGCCGGTCCACATCGCGACGTTCGCGAGCAGCACGCCCATCATCCCGTTGGCCCAGCGGTCCGCCGATTCCGAGCCCTCACGAAGAACGTCCGAGGCGAGCTGCTCCGCCTCCGCCAGCTGACCCTGGTTGAACCTCACCCACGCGAGCAGACCGAGTGCCCACGACAGGCCGCCCCAGTCCCCGATCTCGGCGAACACCGCGGCCGACTGGTTGATGCGCTCCTCGGCCTCCTCGGGGCGGCCGCGCGTGAACGCGATCCAGGCGAGGTTCTGCAGCGCCCATGCTTCGCCGCGCCGTTCGGGGATCCCACGGTAGGTCGCCAGCGCCTGCTGGATCTCGGCCTCGGCGTCGTCGAGCTTGCTCCGGAACATCAGCGTCAAGCCGTGGCCTCGCAGCGCGTTCGCGACGCCTTGCTCGTCGCCGATGGCGCGCCACTCCGCCACCGCCTGCTCGTACGTGGCGTCCGAGCCGATGAGATTGCCTTCCTTCTGCTCGCAGTCGGCGAGGACAGTGAGCGCACGGGCGGCGGCCACACGGTCGCCGGCCACACGCGCCGCCTCGAGCAGCTGGTTGATCTCGGTGCGCGCGCCGGCGAGGTCGCGCTGCTCGACTCGGGCCTGGGCGCGCGCGAGGCGGAGCCGCGATCGAGTCGCTTCGGAGCCGTCCTCGGGCAGGACGGCAAGCGCCTGCTCGTAGCGGCGCTGGACGCGTGGCCATGCCTCGACCTCCTCGGCGCGCTCGGCGGCGTGCTCGAGGGCATCGACCGCACGGGCGCGGAGGTCGGACGGGACGCCGTCGACCCGACCCAGCTCGCTCACGAGCTCCGCCGCGATGCCGAAGTGATACGCGATCGGGTCGATCGGTTCGTCCTCGTCGCCGCGCCTTCGGTCGGACATCCATCCTCCGAGGGCGGCATGACGCCGCGCCCGCTCGGCCTTGGTCAATGTGCCGTAGGCGACCTCGCGGATGAGCTCGGACTTGAACGCGAACTCCCCGTCGTCGAGCACCACCAGGTCGCGGTCGGCGAGGGCCGACAGCGCCCGCTCGGCCCCCGAGAGCGACTGGGCGTCGCCGAGGCCGACCACGGCTTCGACCGGGCCGCTCGAGCCGACGACCGCGCAGTCCTCGAGGACGGCGCGATCAACGGCCGGGAGCGCGTCGAGCCGAGCTGCGACCAACCCGCGCAGGGTGACCGGCAGGTCGCCCGAATCGAACGCCCGGGCACCGTCGGCCCCGATGGCGCCGTCGGAGTCGCGGATGAGGGCCGCCAGCTCCTCGATGAAGAGAGGGTTGCCGCCGCTGCGGTCACGGAGCTCGGCCACGAGCTCGGGGGTCGCGTGCTCCTTGAGGTGCACTTCGACGAGCGCGGTGGTGGCGTCGCCGTCGAGCGGGTCGAGATGGAGGACGGCGGTGTTGTGGCGACCGGGTGCCGGTGTCCAACGCTCCTCCAGCTCGGGACGAGCAGTGGCGACCAGCATGAAGGGAAGCGCGCGCAGCGCGCCGAGGAGCCGGTCGACGAGCTCGAGCACGACCTCGTCGCCCCAGTGCAGATCGGACAGGACGAGTACGAGCGGCCGCTCGCGCGCAAGCGCCTCGAGGTACGCCTGCACCGCCCACAACGCCTCGCTGCGCGCTCGCGCCGGGTCCACGTCGGCGCGTTCGCCGAACCGTCCGAGCAGGTACAGGAGCCCGTCGGAGATGCGTTCGACGTGCGTGTCGTTCGGATCGCGGGACGTCACGCGCGCGACCGTCGCCTCGACTTTCCGGCGGGCGTGGTTCGTGGACTCGTCGAGCTCGACGCCGCACGTGTTCCGGATGGCCTCGGCGATCGGCCACCACACGTTGGCCTCGCCGTACGGGAGGCACGGCGCCTTCAGCACGGTCGCGCTCCGTTCCTCGAACGCCATCGTCGCGAGCTCGACCGCCAGCCGGCTCTTGCCCACTCCCGCTTCGCCGAACAACAGGACGAGCTGCGCACGCCGGCGGTTCAGTGCCGCGTCCAGCATCCGTCGCAGCAGCGACATCTCGGGATCGCGCCCGACGAGCGCCGCGCGTGTCTGCTTGGGGCGCTGCCCGGGCAGAGCGATGACCTCCTCGGCGGTCCACGCTTCGACCGGCTCTTCACGACCCTTCACGACGAGCGCGCCGAGCGGCTCGTAGCGCACCACCCGGCGGGTGGCGTCGTGGGTGAGCGGGCCGACGATCACCTGACCCGGGCGCGCCGCGGCCTGCAGGCGGCTGGCGGTGTTCACGACGTCGCCCATGGCCGTGTACTCGCCGGCGGCCCGCATCGCCCCGACCAGCACCTCGCCGGTGTTCACGCCGACTCGCATCTCGGCGCTGACGCGCAGGTCCTGGCGGAGGCTTGCGAGGGTCCGCTGCATCTGGAGCGCCGCCCGCACCGCCCGCTCGGCGTCGTCCTCATGGGCGACGGGCGCGCCGAACAGGGCCACGATGGCGTCTCCGACGATCTTGTCGACCTGGCCGCCGAAGGCGGTGACGTCGGCGACGAGCCGCTCGAAGCACCGGTCGACGAGGTTCTTCACGTGCTCGGGGTCGGCCGACTCGGAGAACGTGGTGAACCCGACGAGGTCGGCGAAGAGGACCGTGGCGACGCGGCGCTCGTCGGGTCGGATCACGAGGGTGTGGCCGCAGGACGGGCAGAACCGGGCCTCGTCCGGCGCGTCCGCGCCGCATGACCCGCACCTCATGGAGCCAGGATAGATGGGGTCCGGGCCGAGACCCGCAGCGTTCGCGGTCCCCGGATCAGGTGTTGCCGGCGGCGTCGGATGCTCGCCACTGCCGGAGGAGGGCCCACGAGAAGATGCCGGTCGTGTGGCCGTCGTTCCAGGTGAAGTTGATGCCCCATGCCCCGACGAGCTCGGCGTCGTCGGCCCGGAGGGGGAGGGGCGACGTGGGCTTGGGCCAGACCGGGAGGCCGCGCTCGCGCAGGCCGCGACATTCGGCGCACGGGCAGTTGACGCGAAGCTCCTCGAGCGAATAGCGAGTCGTCAAGCCGTCGGGCCAGGTCGCGGTGAGCTCCTCGGTTCGGTCGAGGTCGAGCGCCGTCGGCGGCGGTGTCGACTCGTCGAGGGGCTCGGTGGGCGGGCGGTCGTCGTCGTTCATCGTGAGTCACGAGTGTGATGCCTCAGGCCGGGTCGAAGCGACTCGACAGGCGCGGTGCCGGGTCTGCACCCGTTGCGCCGCGGTGTTGCGCGACGAGGTCGCGGACGATCTGCGTCACGCGATCTCGCTCGCGCGTCGGGGCGTACGAGCCGGGATACAGCCGCTGGTGCCGCTCGAGGAGCTCGGGATGGGCATCGGCGAGCCAGCCCAGGTAGTGCTCCTTCACGCCGGGCCGGAGATGCAGGAGCACGGGTGAGATCGACGGCGCGCCGGCATCGACGCAGGCGCGTACGACGTCGTCGAGCTGCTCGCGGCCATCCGACAGCCCCGGAAGGATCGGCGCCACCAGCACCCCGCACGGGATGCCGGCCTCGTTGAGGCGGGCGACCGCCTCGACTCGCTTCCGAGGATGTGGTGTGCCGGGCTCCGTCGCGCGCCACACGTCCTCGTCGAGCGTGCCGATCGAGAAGCACAGCTCCACGTGTGTGCGACGCGCCGCCTCGACCAGGCGGTCGAGGTCGCGCAGCACGAGCGTGCCTTTGGTGAGGATGGAGAACGGGTTCCGAGCCTCTCCGAGGACCTCGATGATGCCCTGCGTCAGCCGGTACTTCCCTTCGGCGCGCTGGTAGGGATCGGTGTTGGTGCCCATCGCGATGTGATGACCCTCCCAGCGCCGCGGCGCGAGCTCGGCGCGGAGCTTCTCCACCGCGTTCACCTTCACGACGATGACGCGGTCGAAATCGGTCGCCGGGTCGAGGTTCAGGTACTCGTGCGTCGGCCGGGCAAAGCAGAAAACACAAGCATGGGAACATCCGCGGTACGCGTTGATCGTGTGGCGGAAGGGGACGGGGGATTTCGGGCCGACCTTGTTGATGATCGTGCGGGCGCGCACGTGGAGGAACTCGAGGCCGCGGAACTCGCCGGCGCCGATCTCGCGCTCGGGCACGTCGAACAGCGCGGGCTGCGACGCTTCCTTGTCGTCGTGGGCGAGCTGCCACCGGAGCTTCCGTGCCGCCACGCCCGAGAGCCTATCGAACAGGTGTTCGATCACGCAAGGGTGCGACAATGCGGTCGTGGCGCGGTTGTCCGACGACGAGATCCGCTCCCGGCTCGCCAACCTGGCCGGCTGGGGACGGCGGGGCGACGAGATCGAGAAGGTCTACGAGCTTGCGTCGTTCCCGGACGCCATCGCGTTCGTGACACGGGTCGGGTTCCTGGCCGAGAAGGCCAACCACCATCCGGACCTCGACGTCCGGTGGCGCAAGGTCCGCGTCGGGCTCTCGACGCACGACGAGGGCGGCATCACCGACCGTGACCTCGGGCTCGCCGGCGAGATCGAGAGCGTGGCCGCCGGTTTCGCCGAGTGATCGCGGCGGGGATCGCAGTCGCGGTCATCGCGCTCGTGCTGGCGCTGGTCGTCGCGGTCGGGCTCGAGCCCGGACCGTCACCGGGTGACGTGGCCGTCTCGTACGAGCTCGCCTGGGATCGACTCGACTTCGACGCGCTGTGGGCGCTCTCTGGAGACGAACTGCGGGACGGTCGCTCCCGTGGGGATTTCATGACCGACAAGCGGGAGGCGTACGCGGGGCAGCGCGAGCTCGCCGGCCTCGCCCGCGACGTGAAGGTCGACGAGGTGCTCCGGGGGTCCGAGCTCGCCGCCGTCCGCACCCGCGTCATCCTGCAGGACGGGACGTCCGTGCGGAACCAGATCCAGCTCGCCCAGCGCGAGGGCACGTGGAAGGTCATCGGGTACCACCTCGAGCCCGACACCTCGGCTGAGCGTCCACCGAGCTGAGCGCGGCCGGTTCGTGGTCCGCTTCCGGGCGCCCGACTACGTCGTGCTCGTCGTCGAGCACCTCGACCGTGCGCTCCATTTCTATTGCGGCGTGCTCGGTCTGCCGCTCGGCCACCGATCGGGATCGTTCGCGCAGCTCGCGACCGGAGAGACGCGCGTCGCGCTGTACGAGCGTGGTGCGATGGCGGCGACCCTCGGACGGGAGCTCGAGCCTCCGTCGCCTGATGCTCCCGGCTTCGAGCTCGGCTTCAAGGTGGAGAGCTGCGACGCTGCCTACGACGAGCTCGTGTCGGGCGGTGCGACGCCGGCGGTTCCTCCCACCGACCGCCCGTGGGGTCAGCGCACCGCCTACGTGCGCGATCCGGACGGGCACCTGGTCGAGCTGGCGGAGGACCTCGGTCGCTGACCGTCAGTCGTCGACGTAGCCCCAACCGAGCCACCGATCCACGTCGATCGCCAACACGGCGCCCGGTATGCCGATGTGCTCGTACTGGCGATACTTGGCTCGCAGCGCGGCGACGGCCCGCTCGCGCTCGGCTTCGTCGTCGATGACGCGTCCGCGACCGTCGACGCGCACCCACCACACCCGTTCCCACTCCTCCTCGTAGTGGTCCACGAGGAGCGTCGCGGCGGGGTGCTCGGCGATGTTGCGCAGTCGGCGGAGGGCGTACGTCGTCTTCGGCTTCTCGTCGGTGCCGGACACGATGACGTCGCCGCCGTCGCTCTCGAGCACCGCGAAGCAGATCGGCACGAGGTGCGGGTCGCCGCTGGGGCGCACCGTCGCCAGCCGCCCGACCCGCGCCGCGGCGACGCGGCGGCGCATCTCCTCTTCCGTCACACAACGCTCCTTTGTCGCCGTCGCAAGCTCCGGCTTTGCGGCGACGATCGGCAAACCCGCCGTCGCCGCGCGGACGATACCGTCGGCCCGTGGTCGCGGGACTGCTGCTGACGGGCGGGTCGAGCCGGCGCATGGGCACCGACAAAGCAGACCTTGTCGTGGCGGGGGAGCGGCTCGCCGATCACGCGGCGCGGGCGCTGACCGCCGTGTGCGAGCCGGTGCTGGAGATCGGGCCCGGCCGCAGCGAGCTGGATGCGGTGCACGACGACGAGCCCCGCGCCGGACCGCTGGCGGCGCTCGTGACGGGCGCGGGGGCGCTGCGAGCACGCGGGTACGAAGGATCCGTCCTGCTGCTCGGCGTCGACCTGCCGTTCGTCGACCAACCGCTGCTCGAGCTGCTCGTGCGCCATCCCGCCGTCGACACAGTGGTGCCGATCGCCGGCGGCATGCGCCAGTCCTGCTGCGCGAGGTACGCGCCGCCCGCGCTCGTCGCCGCCTCCGATCTTGTCGAACGGGGTGAGCGCGCGATGCACGCGCTGCTCTCGATCGTTCCCGTGGTCGAGATCAGCGAGGCCGAATGGCGCGCGGTAGCGCCCGCCGACGCGTTGGCCGATCTCGACACCCCCGAGGACCTCGCCCGCCACGGCATCGACCCCGGTAGCGTTCGGTGATGACGGCCGACGAGCTCCTCTCGGTGTTCGATGACGCCGCGAAGGCGGTGAGGACCGCGCTCGAGCCATTGACCGGCGCAGCCCGTCGAGCGCGTACTGAACGGCCGGGGCAGTACGCGCTCGACCTCGTCGCCGACGCGGCGGTGCTGCCGATCCTGCACGACGCGGATGTCGCGGTCCTCAGCGAAGAGTCCGGGCGCTCCGGACGCGATGACGCCGCGATCACCGTCGTCCTCGATCCCGTCGATGGCTCCACCAACTGCTCCCGCGAAATCCCGTACTGGTCGATCTCCCTGTGCGCGGTCGACGCCGACGGACCGCTCTGTGCCCTCGTCACCAACCAGGCGACAGGGGTGCGCACGACCGCTGTGCGCGGCGCGGGCGCGTGGCGGGACGGTGAAGGCGTGACGCCGTCCGCGGTGCAGCAGGTCGGTGAGGCAGTGGTCTGCTTCTCGGGGACGCCGCAACAGCGACTGCCGTGGAAGCAGTTCCGGTCGCTCGGCTCGGCGGCACTCGAGCTGTGCGACGTGGCCTCCGGCGCGCTCGACGCCTACCTCACGAGCTGGCAGGCGCCGTGGGACTACCTGGGCGGCGTCCTCGTGTGCCGCGAGGCGGGCGCGGTGGTCGTCGACGCGCACGGCGGGGAGCTCGTCGTCACGGAAACCGACGCCCGGCGACAGCTCTTGGCGGCGGCCACGCCGGAGTTGCTCGACGCGGTCCGCCCGGCCCTCCCGTCGTGACCGACGAGCTCGACCTTCCCTCGCTGCTGCGCGCCGCGGAGCGCGCTGCCGGCGTCGGCGGCGCGATCGTCGCAGAGGGCTTCGGCTCGGCGGGGAACGCGCGCGAGAAGGCGCCCGGCGACTGGGTCAGCGACGTCGACACCAGCAGCGAGTCGGCCGTGCGGGAGGTTCTCGAGCGTGAGTCGCCGTCCCTGCCGTTCTTCGGCGAGGAAGGCGGCGGCACACGCGGCGACGTGGGCTGGTTCGTGGACCCGTTGGACGGGACCGCCAACTTCCTGCACGGCTTCCCGGCGGTCGGCGTCTCGGTGGCGCTCGTGCAACACGGCGTACCCGTCGTCGGGGTCGTGCACGCGCCACTGCTCGGCGTCACGTACACGGCGAGCAAGGGCGGCGGGGCGTTCGCCAACGGCGAGCCCGTGACGGTCAGCGAGCGCGACGCCGAGCGAGCGATCTGTGCCACCGGGTTCCCGTTCCGTGCAAAGGCGGACCGCCTCGACGAGTACCTCCCGGTGTTCGAGGCAGCGCTGCTTCGGTTCGAGGACCTGCGGCGGGCGGGATCGGCGAGCCTCGACCTCGCGTGGACCGCCGCCGGTGTCTTCGACGGTTACTTCGAGCAGGCGCTCGGCCCGTGGGACGTGGCCGCGGGCGCGCTGCTCGTGCGCGAGGCCGGGGGAGTGGTGACCGACTGGTCGGGCGACGATCGAGCCTGGCTCACGTCGGGAGACATCGTCGCCGGACCTCCTGCCGTGCACGCGTCGATGCTCGAGCTCACCCGGGTTACGTGCTGAACCCGTACAGCTCCCCGAGCGGCACGGCGCGCTGGCGCGTGCGGGCGACATCCTCGCCGAGCGCCGAGTAGACGGCGTCGGTGACCTCGAACAGGCGCTGCTCCGCTTCGACGAACCCGGTCAGCCCATTCGAGACGACCACCATCACGAGGCCGAACTCGGGATCGGCGAGCGCGCGGGACGACGCCATGCCGCCGTGGCCGAACACGCGGCGGCCCGTCCCGCCCGTGAACGCGACCTGCACCCCGAGGCCCCACGGGATGTTCTGCCGGAACAGCCGGTCTTTGATGCCGTAGCGGTGCACGGCGCCCATGACCTCGACCGTGCGCGGGTCGAGCACCGAAGGCCCCATGCCCAGCAGCGATTCGTAGAAGCGGCCGAGCTCCCGGGCGGGCCCGCGCATCCCGCCGCCGGGCTCGACCTTGGCGACGAAGTGCGGCTCGTTGTGGAACTGATCGACCTTGTACGGGACCATCTGCAGGCTTCCGTCCGCGTCCACGACCGGCAGGACGTGCCCGCGCCAGTACACGGGAGCAATTCGCTCCCCAAGTGTCGATTGCTCGACCTGCGGGATGCCCAGGCGCATGTTCTCGATGCCGAGAGGCGCGAACACTTCCTCCCGGACGTACCGGTCGATCGGACGACCGTCGACCCGCTCGACGATCGCGCCGAGGATCTTCCAGCCGCTCGACGGGTGATACGCGGCGTCAGTGCCGGGCTCCCACTGCGCCGGTGACGCCGCGATGCGCGCGACGACCTCGTCGTAGGGCAGGTCGGCGTCGAACAGCTTGGTGTCCGCGTTCGGGAAGCCGCCGGTGTGCGTGAGCACGTGGCGGATCGTGCACCGCTCCTTGCCGGCGCCCCAGCCGTCGACGTACTCGGCGATCCGGTCGTCGAGAGCGAGCTTGCCCTGCTCCCAGAGCTGGAGGGTCGCGACCACGGTCACGGGCTTGCCGGCGGAGTAGAGGAGCATGAGGTCGTCGACCTCGAGTCGACGCCCGGGGCGGGATTCGCCGACGGTCACGTCCAGCAGGACGTCGCCGTTCCGGGACACGTAGCACTGCGCCCCGTCGTGCCAGCCGTCAGCTCGCCGCCGCTCGAGGAGGTCGGTGACGGCGGCGAGGTCGGGTACTGCCTCAGTGATCGTCATGGCAGGCGAGCCTAGGTCCCGACGGAGAAATTGTTTGACGGCCATCGGCTGACGTGTAACCTTGTTGCCTTGACCGACAAGACCGGAAGGACCGACCCCGTGGCCAGCTACCCGACGATGCGCCAGCAGGCAGCCGTCGTCGGCGTCGCGCGCGCCCGGTCGGCCTCGGCCTTTGCCTGCGCGATGCCGACGAACGGCTCGTGGTCGACCATGCCGAGCCTCGGTGTGACCACCATCGACCACAAGCACGGTCGGCCCCGGCGGCTGCGAGTGACCTCGCCGTAGCGATCCAGCTACCGCAAGAGCACCCACCAGGCCGCCGGGGCAACCCGGCGGCCTTTCTGCGTTCCAGGCCCCGTTTGACCAGCGGAGACGACGACCAAGCAGCAAGCGACCGAGACGACAACCGAAGACAGGGGAAGCACGGCGATGTTCGCCATCGAGATCACAGAAGAGGAGCCCTGGCGGCTCGACGCCCGATGTCGTGACGGTTCGGCGTCGCTCATCGAACTGTTCTTCTCCGAGCAGCTCGATGACATCGCGCGGGCCAAGGCGTTCTGCCGGGCGTGCCCGGTGCGCGAGGCCTGCCTCGAGGCGGCCCAGGCGCGGCGTGAGCCGTGGGGCGTCTGGGGTGGCGAGCTGTTCGCCAACGGCAAGGTGCTGGCCCAGAAGCGCAAGCGCGGCCGTCCGCCGAAGGTGCGGCCGCCCGAGCCCGTCTACGACGAGTGGGGTCAGCTCGTACCCCAGTCCGCATGACGTGACGGCGAGGCGCCGGCCCGGTGCGATCCCCCCTCGCACCGGGCCGGCGGTGGACCGCGCCGAGATCGCCGCAGACGGCGGGCCGGGGTGACGAGGGGCGTCAACTCCCCCCGGACGCTCCGTCGAGCCCCGGCCTGCCCGCGGTGAACGCACACATCGACAACTAACGTGACGCGCCCGGGCGCTTAGCTCAGTTGCGGAGAGCGCCGCCCTTACAAGGCGGAGGTCGCAGGTTCGAGCCCTGCAGCGCCCACGACCCGTTTTCGCCCTCCGTATGCCCCGACTCGGTCGGGGGGCGCGGTCGCACCTGCTCGAGCTGCCGTCGTCACGCTGCGCCCTGGGGCTTCCACCGCAGCGCCGGAGACGAAGGTCGATCTCGTTCCTTCAGCGAGTCCGATCTGTGGCTCGGACTCGGTCGCGCGGATCGAGCGCGACTATTGCTCGAGCAGCTGGGGGTCGTGTTGCGGTTCGAGGTCCTGGTCGGTCTCGCGTACCGCCTCCATCGCTCGTTTGACCGCTTCAGCCGCGGGGACGTTGGCGCGATGCGTGCCGACGTTGGTGCTCAACGTCGACGCCGGCGGTCGCCAGCGCTGGCTCCGTGCGAGCTGGCTCGACGATCGGCACCGGCGGACTGTTCAGTTCGGGTGAGCGGGCTGGTGGCGCGTCGGTGGTGGTCGGTGGCTGAGGTCGCGAAGGGAGGAGGATGGCGGCCATGAGTGCGCCGGCGAGGGCGATGGCGCCGAGGATCGGATAGGTGCCGTTGAGGCTGTGGATGAAGGCGTCGCTCGCCGCGGTGCTCAACTGGTGGGCGGGGGCTGCGAGGCCCGCGTGCTGGAGGCTTTGTGCAGCGACGAGCGCGCCGCCAACCGAGCCTCTCGCGGCGTTGACGGCTTGCGCGGGAAGGCGGCGGGGGATCCGTTCGTCGAGGCGGTTGGTGTAGAGCGAGGCGGCCACGCTGCCGGTCACGGCGACGCCGAGCGCGGTGCCGAAGAGCCGGGTTGCGTCGTTGACGGCGGATCCGACGCCGGCCTTGGCGGTCGGAACGGCGCCCATGATCGCCTCGGTGGCGGGGGCGGTGATGAGGCCGAGGCCGCCGCCTCCCACGACCATCTGACCGGCGAGAGCGAGGTAGGAAGTCGACGCGTCGTTGGTGGCGATCCAGAGCATGGTGACGCCCCAGAGGGTCAGGCCGGTGGCGACGACAGCTTTGTTGCCGATCCGCACCGCGAGCCGTGTCCCCACGAGTGCGGCGACGGCGATGGCGGTCGCGACGGGCAGGAGGCGAACGCCGGTGCCGAGCGGTGTGTAGCTCTTGATGAACTGGAAGTACTGGGTGATCAGGAAGGTGAACCCGCCGAGGATCAAGAACGCGATGGTGATGGAGCCGCTGGCGGCGGTGAAGCGGGGGTTCCGAAACAGCCGCACGTCGAGCATCGGGCGCGCCATGTGTCGTTCCACGTTGATGAACACTGCGAGGATCACCAGGCCGGCGGCGACGGCGGCGAGGGTACGAGCGGAGCCCCATCCCCAATGCGGCGCCTGGATGATGCTGAAGATCAGCGTGCCCATGCCGAGGCTGGAGAGCACCAGTCCCCGCCAGTCGATCGGCGGGGCAGCCGGATCCCGCGACGTCGGAACGGTCCACGCGACGAGCGCGGCGACGACCGCCGCCACCGGGACCATGAAGAGGAAGACGCTGCCCCACCAGAAGTCTTCGAGGAGCCAGCCGCCGACGATCGGACCGGTGGCGACGCCGACCCCGGTGGTGGCGCCCCACAGGCCGATGGCCTTGGCGCGTTCTTTGCGCTCGGTGAAGACGTTGGAGATCAGCGACAGCGTCGACGGGAAGATCGCCGCCGCTCCGAGCCCCATGATCACTCGGGCTGCGATCAGCTGCTCCGAGGAGGTGGCGAGCGAACCGGCGAGACTGCCGGCGCCGAAGACCGCGAGGCCGAGGAGCAGGACGCCCTTGCGCCCCACCCGGTCGCTGAGGCTGCCGGCGGCGAGGATGAGGGCCGCGAACACGAGTGTGTAGGCGTCGACCACCCACTGCAGGCTCGTCGTGGTGGCGCCAAGTTCGCGGACGAGGCTCGGCAGCGCGACGTTCACGATCGTGACGTCGATGTTGATGATCAGCGCGGCCAGGCACAGTGCGAGGAGGATCGGGCCCTTGCGTCGCGGCGCGGCGGCCTTCGGTGCTCGGTGCGATCTGACGGTCCGGTCTGTGGTCTTGACGGCGAAGTCCACCTCAGCCTCCTCGGGTCGCGTGCGCTTGCGGCCCAGAGACTAAAGTGGTTAGTTGAGATAGTCAAGGGGAAGCTTGAGATTCTAAGAATCCCGGGTATGATGATGCTATGCGCACCTACGACCAGTACTGCCCGGCGGCGCGAGCGCTCGACGTCGTCGGCGATCGCTGGACGCTCCTCATCGTTCGGGAGCTGCTGAACCGCGGGGCCGCCCGCTACACCGACCTGAAGGACGGGTTGCCCGGCATCGCCACCAACCTGCTCGCCGACCGTCTGCGCGAGCTCGAGGAGAACGGGATCATCACCCGAGACGCCGCCCCGCCGCCGATTGCGACGACCCTGTTTCGTCTCACGCCGCGTGGCGAGGCGCTCAAGCCGGTGCTCACCGCGCTGGGTCTGTGGGGCATGCCGCTTCTCGAGGAAGCGTCAGAGGACGCGGCGTTTCGCAGCCACTGGCTCGTCGTCCCGCTCGAGTACCGCCTCAGTGATCACACGCCTGCGCGTCCCCCCGTCACGATCGAGGTCCGCACCGGCGACCAGCCGATGGTGATCGAAACCGTCGAGGGAACGGTGCGGGTGCGCCCGGGGACGGCCGAGAACCCGGACGCCATCATGAGCGGTCCACCGCCGGTCGTCATGGACGTACTCATGCGCGACCTCGACCTCGCAACTGCGCGTACGCGCGGTGCTGCCTTCGAAGGAAACCCAGAAGCGCTCCGACGGCTCACTGGATCCGGCGAAGACGCCGACGCCGAAGCCCCTGCCTGACTCTGCTCTCGGCGACGCCTGGCCGCGCAATGACGAGGTGCGGCCGGCGGGTCCAAACGCCTAGGCGGGCAACGCACTTTCCGGAAAGCCACGCACAGGGTGGATCTCGTACTCGAAGACGCCGGCTTTCACTCCGGGATCGTCGTCCATGATCCGCGCGGCCTCCTCGTCCGAGGCGTCGAAGATGCCGATGCCGCACCACGAGCTGTCGTCAGCGATCGGACAAACGATCGCCAACACGCCGTCGGCACTCAGTGCGAAGTTCCGTCGCCCGTGTTCCCAGACGATCTGGTCACGATCCGGTGCAGACCAGTTCGGCCCCTGCTTGAGCAGCAGGAGTGCGTAGTTCCTCGTTTTCGCCAGCCTCTCGAGCATGTACTCGTCGGTGATCTCAGCCACTGC
>DASZGY010000065.1:0-37760 GCA_035938395.1 Acidimicrobiia bacterium | reverse complement strand
GCCTTCATCGTCGACGAGGACGTCTGCACCCGCTGCGCCCTGTGCGTCGACCGCTGCCCCACCGGCGTGATCATCCTCGGCAAGATCTCCCAACAGATCGCCGAAGGCGACCCCCACACCCGCACCGACCGCCACGGCTACAGCTATGGAGTCCGCTTCTAGTAGTCGCGCCGAACAACTGGTGTGAGCCTGTTCTCCACCCGTCCGGAGCGGAGCGCGCCGGGCACGTCGCCTTCTACGCCGGACACATGGACGCGTGCTTCGTCGACGGCGAGCGGGTGACCCCGCAGCCCGGTGGCTTCTACGGCGGATGGATCACGTCCGCCGTCGCCGGTCCGTTCAAAGGCGGCCCCGGCAGCGGCGGCTGGTGACGCGCTAGGCCGCTGCCGCGTCACCACGGTTGAAGTCGTCGACGTAGGCCTGGACGACGCGACGTGCGCTCTTCGGCTGCGGGCGGACCACCGCGTTCCCCGTGGCGCCCAAGGCCACGAGAGCGGACGCCGCGATCAGAACGACGATCGATTTGCGCATCCCTGCCCCCCATCACTGCCGCCGCGAAGGATGGCAGAGTTCGGCGGCGGCTGCCCGAGGGAAGACGTTGGCTGCCCAACGACGGAGCAGCTACTTCACGAGGCGGGACATGCGGCGGTCGGCGAGCGGCTTGCCGCCCGTCTGGCAGGTGGGGCAGTACGTCACCTCGTACGACTCGTACGAGACGCGCCGCAATGTGTCGCCGCATCGCGGGCACGGCGAGCCGTACCGGGCGTGGACGATGAACTTGTCGCCGAGCTTGGGCTCGGACAAGCCGCCGGTGCGCTGACGCTCGCGTTCGATCGCATCCGTCAGCGTTGCTCGCACCTCGCCGAGCAGTCGTTGTCGCTCCTCGGGGTCGAGCGACGCCAAGGTGGCGTAGGGCGACAGCCGGGCCCGCCACAGCGCGTCGTCGGTGTGACCGCGGCCGATGCCCGCCACGGTGCGCTGGTCCCGGAGCATCGTGTGGACGCGGCGGCGGTCGTCACCATGCAGGATCAGCTCGGCGAACTCCTCGGAGTCCGGCTCCGGGCCGAGGCCCTCGACCGGACCGACCTCGCCCTCGCCGACGACCCACCAGCCGGCCTTGCGTTCGGTGCCGTACTCGCGCACCAGGAGCGCCACATCATTGTCGAACCGCAGCCGAACTACGCCGCCCTTGCCACCGCGGGTCGTCTTCGGCGGCTCCTCGACGTCGAGCCGACCCGCCTGCGACAGGTGCACGAAGATGCGCGGGCCGCCGAAATCGAGGATCAGGTACTTGCCCCGGCGACCGGTGCCCACGAGCGTCCGGCCGACGAGCGTCTCCGGCGGCGGATCGAACGTCTTCAGGCCCGAGAAGCCGATCGGCTGCACGGCAGCGAGGGCGGCGCCGCCGACGCGCTCCTCGAGCCGCTCGGCCAGCGCCTGCATCTGGGGAAGCTCAGGCACCCGATCAAGGTACCGGGTGCCGGTTACGCGCCTTTCTTCGCCCCCGCGCTCTCCGCGTACGTCGCCGCGCCCTTTGTCCACTGAGGGCCGTTGCCCCAGTCACGACGGGTGCGCTTCTTCGGCGCGTCCGGGTCGTGCCGCGCGCAGGCTTCCTCGTACTCCTTCATCGTCCGCTGGCCCTCGACGAGCGACCAGAAGTCCTCCTCGAGCGAGAACTTCCCGTCACCGGCGTACTGGAGGACGGTCATGCCCGGGAAGTCGATCGGCGGGCCGTTCGGATCGGGATTGTCGCGGCGGTTCTGCATGTACACGACGATGCGACCGCTGGGCTCGCACATGTGCCACTCGTACGCGGTGTACATCTCACCGAACTCGGCCATGATCGGCTTGATCCAGTTCCGTACTTCCTCCCGCCCGTGCTTGGACCCGAGGATGTGCTCGATGTACTCGACGTCCTCTGTGAACAGGTCGGACCAGGCGTCCCAGTCCTCGCCGGTCGCGCCCTTCTCCCAGTAGGACCGGAACGCGCGCTCGACCTCGTCGATGTCGTAGTTCGCCACCATTCCTCCTGTCGCCGTCGCAAGCCCCGGCTCTGCGACGACGGTCGGCAAAGCCGCCGCCGTCGCGGGGAGAGTAGGTCAGGACGCGTCGGAGCCGCGGCGGCGCCGCGGGCGCTCGCGGTCCTGCATCCGGCGCAGGATCGTCTGCCGGCGGTCCTGGAGGTCGCGGAACGTGAGGCTCTCCACGTCCGCGGGCAGGCCGAAGCCGGCCTTCACGGCGTCCATGTCGACCCCGGTCTCCGTCGGGTCGATGCCGATCTCGCGGACGATGCGCTCGCCGTACCGCTGGGCGAAGTACAGGTACACCTGGGTGATCTGGGCGAGGATGTCGATATCAGGCGCGAGGGTGGCCGTCGCGCTGTTCAGGAAGAGCAGGTTCTTCACGAACAGCATGAGCTCTTTGGGTATGCGGGCCCCGTAGCCGAGCAGTTTCTGGGTGATGTCGCTGAGCTCGCCGATCAGCTCCTCCGCCGACATGGTCGTGGGGTCCTTCACGGGCTGATCGAGCCTCAGATCGCGGAACACCGCGTCGAGGTCCGTGTCGGGCGGGAAGGCGCCGAGGTCGCGCAGGGCCGTGAGCTGACCCCGCACGTCGCCGCCGGTGCCCGTGACGAGCAGCCGCAGGAACGACAGCCGCTTGGGCTCGTCGAGCCGGCCGGTGATTCCGAAGTCGAGGAGCGCGGTCCGGCCGTCGCGTTGGACGAACAGGTTGCCGCCGTGCAGGTCCCCGTGGAAGACCCCGTACAACATCGCCCCCTCCAGGAAAGCGACAAGACCGGCTCGCAACACGGCCTCGGTGTCGATGCCGGCTTCGTGCATCGACTTGACGTCGTCGAATGCGAAGCCGCGCAGCCGCTCCATCACCAGCACGCGTCGGGTGACGAGGGTGGGATGCGGCCGGGGCACGACGATCGTGCGCTGATCCGTGAGCGCGAGCACGTGGGCGATGTCGAGCATGTTGTCGGCCTCGAGACGGAAGTCGAGCTCCTCGACGACGGTCTCGGTGAAGAGCTCGACGATGGCCGGCGGGTTGGCGAGGGCCGCAATAGGGATCCGGCCGACGAGCTTGGGCGCCAGCCAGGCCATGGCGGACACGTCCGCGTGCACCAGAGCCGCGACGTGCGGCCGCTGCACCTTGACGACGACCTCTTCGCCGGTGCGGAGCCGGGCGGCGTGGACCTGCGCGATCGAAGCCGCTGCCAGCGGTTCCTCGGCGAATTCCAGGAAGAGGGTCTCGAGCGGGGCGCCGAGGTCGTCCTCGACCACCTTCCGGACGTCGGCGAAGGTCTCGGGCGGGACCTGGTCGCGGAGCTTGCGGAACTCGTCCACCACTTCCTGCGGAAAGAGGCCTTCCCCGCCGGAGAGGATCTGGCCCAGCTTCACGTAGCTCGACCCCAGCTGCTCGAACGCTCGCCGCAGCCGCCGTGACAAGCCGGAGCGTGACTGCGGGCGGCCCCGTTCGCGCACCCACCAGATGCCCAACGCCGGCCCGACCTTGCTCAAGACCCGAAGCAGCCGGCCCATGGGCGGGAGACGACCGGGACGCAGCAGCCGAGGGACGGACGCGCGCGTGCGGGCCCGCTCGGTGCCGACGCCGCGCCGCCACGGCAGCTTGTCGAGCTCGACGACCCACGGCGCGCGTTCGCTGAAGGCGCCGAAAGCGAGGTCGGGCGGTGGCGGAGCCACGGAACGGTCGATCTGACGAACGTAGACGCGAGACGTCCCCGGCCCTGACCCGGACCGGGGACGCCTCCTTCGTGCTGAAAGCGCACGACCGGCTCAGCAGCAGGTCACCCGCCGCTTGCCGCCCACGCGCTCGACGGCAGACGCGACGCGCATTGCGCCTGTGCCTCCGTCGATGCGGAGCCGTGCTGCCCGAGATCCGAGCAGGACGACGACCACGTGCCGGGCATGATCTGGTAGCAACCCCAAGCGCCACTCGAGTTCCGGGCGTTCGGGTTGCCCCCTGATTCCTTGCCGATGAACTGGTCGGCTCCGTTGGTTGCGCCTCCACAGGCACCACCGACGTTGCCACCACCACCGCCACCCCCACGACCGGTCGGGGCAGCGGCAGGCTTCCTTCTGGCGTTCGCAGCTGCAGCGGCCTGCTCGGCCTCGGCGGCTGCGGCGGCCTGGAAGAAGAGCTCCGCCTCGTGGGCATTGAACGCTTCCGTCCAGCGCTTCTCGTCGCCAGCCCGGCTGGCTGCGATGAGAGCACCGTCCACGGGGAAGTGCGTTGATGCGGCGGCCGGCCGCTCCTGACTCAGCTCGTCGAGCCGCCTCGCAGACCCAGAGTCCTGGGCCCGGTAGCCCGCGGCTCCCGCGACCGCCGCCACGATGACGGCGGGCACGATGGCCGCACGGATGCCTTTGAGCATTGGTACCTCCGTTCGGAGTCGAACCCCGCCCCGCCTGCCGGGCGCGGGGGTCACCATTGGTGGACGGACGACACGCCCCGGCCCTGGCCCGGGCAGGAGACGCGTCGCGTGTCCGACTGGTGCCGCTCAGCAGCCCCAGTGCGAGGAGCCGGCACCGCCGGCCCACATCTCGTTCAGGAATTGCCTGCCTGCGCCCGAGCTCGCGTTCACCGCGGTCGGGTCGCGCTTGGACTCACCCGGGACGATGGACTCCGGGTCACGAGCCCTGCTGCCCCCACCCCCACGACCGGTACGGGCGGGTGCTCTGCGGTTGTGCATTCACTACCTCCGTCCGCCGCCGGCCTCGCCAAAGCTCCGCGCGCGGGGCCACGATCGGGGTAATTGGGAACGGAAGCCCTAAATCAACGCTTTCTCCGCTATCAGCGCGATCCCGGTGCTTCCGGACTCAAATGATAGTTGCTCGCGGAGTGCAATTGGGGAACCCCCCCGACCGGATCCGTTGGGATCCCAACGGTGTGACATCCGCCACGATTAGCCCGACACCCGCCAAAAGGGTGAAAAGGGGCGGAGCGGCCGCGGGTCGGCCGGGGTTCAGGAGGGTCGCTGACGACCCTCGACCCACGAGCCGGGGGCGGCCCCGTCGGTGCGCACGCGGCGGTGGGCGAAGCGCCAGCCGTCGTCCTCCCGCACCAGGTCGTCCCGGTACCGACCCCAGTGGTCGACGCCGCGATCGGTGACGGCGAGGAAGTAGCACCGGGCCCGGGCCCGATCAGGCCCGTCCAGCTCGATGAGCACGTTGCTCACGTGATGCCGGATCCGGGGCGCCCCGGTACCGGCGGCGAGATCGCGGCCCGTGCCGGTGACGAACGCACGGATCGCGTCCCGACCGCCGTGCGGCGGCTCCCCCTCGACCTCGAGGACGCCGTCGGGGGCGAAGAGCTCGACGAGCTCGTCGAAGCGACCGCCGTCGACGCAGTGCGCATAGCGGGCGATGGTGTCGCGGATGTGCTCGCGCGCCTCGAGCTCCCGGGCGTCCACGAGTGGAGCCTCGCGCCTCTGCTGGGTCGGCTCACGGCCCGGCTACGTTGACCGTCGTGCGGATCGGGGTGTCGCTCCGAACGGCGTTCCTGGTCGATGACGTGCGCGTCGGCGCCCGCTGGATCGTCGAGCGCGCAGTCGCCGCCCGTGACGCGGGTCTTGACTGCCTACTCGTCGGGGATCACCACGCCACGCCCGTCCCCTACTACCAGAACACCCCGCTGCTCGGCCGGCTCCTCGCCGAGTGGGGTGACGCGCCGTTCGGGGCCCTGTTCCTGCTCCCGGTGTGGAACCCGGTCCTCGTGGCCGAACAGGTCGGGACGCTGGCTGCGCTCGGACGGGGCCGGTTCATCCTCCCGCTGGCGGTCGGCGGCAGAGACCAACACGGGCCCATGGGCATCCGGGTGCAACACCGGGGCAGGCACTTCGAGGCCGGTGTCGACATCGTCCGTCGGCTGCTCGCGGGAGAGACCGTGACCTCCGGCGAGCCGTTCCACGTGGGGGACACGCGCGTGTCGCCGGTGCCGCCCGAGCCGGTGGAGGTGTGGATCGCCGGCACCGCCGAGCGTGCAATCGACCGGGCGGCCCGGCTCGGAGACGGGTTCCTCGCCAACGCCGACCTCACACCCGAGCAGGCGCGGGCGGTGATCGAGCTGTACCGCGAACGATGCGAGGCCCACGGGCGCACGCCGACCGCGATCGGCATCCGCCGGGACGTCCACGTGGGCGCCGACCCCGGCGACGCCGAACGCGTGGCGGGCCCCGTCGTCGCCGCCGGCTACCGGGGCTTCGACCCGTCAGCGTGCACGTACGGCAGCACCGAGCAGGTCACCGAGCAATTGGGCGCGTACGCGGCCATGGGATACACCGACGTCATCGTCCGCCATTTGGCCGAAGACCAGGGCGAGGTACTCGCATCGTTCGCCCGGCTGGCGGGAGTGCGGGAGGCGTTGCTGACCGCGTGACCGGGGTCAGATGGTGGGCCGGAGCGCGGCGTCCATCACTGCGAGGACGCCGGCCTGGCGCTCCGGTTCGACTGTGAGCCCGGTCTGGAGCTCGGCCATGAGGAGCGCGAGCACGATCGTCTCGAGGCCGACGGCGACCTCGGCCGGGTCGACGTCGGGTCTGATGTCGCTCGCGGCCTGCGCCTCGGCGAGCTCGTCGGCGAGCGCGGCCGTGAGCGCGACGAGTGACGGGATGGTCAGCAGGCGAGCGGCGACCTCGGGCTCGAGCCCGGACAGAACTCGGCGCGCCAGCGGATGGTCGTCGACCCGTTCGCGCAGTTCGGCGACGAAGAGGAAGAGCTGCTCGCGCGCCGACGCGCCGTCCGCCGCCGCCGAGCGGGCGGCCTCGATGAGGGCGCCAGCGTCGGTATCGACGGCCGCCTGGAACAGCCCCTCCTTGCCCGCGAAGTAGGCGTAGGCGGCGGCGGGGGTGAGACCGGCCTCGCGGGCGATGTCGGACACGGAGGTGCGGCGGAACCCGTCGGCGGCGAAGCGCTGCACCGCGATGTCGAGGAGGCGCTGGCGCGTCCGCTCGCCCTTCCCGGGCGCCACGGTCAGCGGCGTGGTCACAGGGGGCATCGTAGCTGGTCAGGGCGGCTGTTCCAACGAATTGAAGGTTTCACTTGACTCGTCAATTCGGACCGACAAGGCTGGGGTCATGACGACGACCATGAAGCCCCCCACCGCCGACGACCGGATCGCCCGGCTCTCGACCGCCTCCGTGCGCAAGGTGCTCGAGCCCGAGGAGCTCTTCGACTGGGACTCGCTCGGGAAAGGCCAGGTGATCGGGGACGAGCTGCTGACGACGTCCGGCCTCGATCTCGATCTTCCGGCGGACACCAAGGCGCGCCTCTCGCGAGAAGAGGTGGCGGCGATGCTCCAGATGGGGATCCGGTTCGAAGCCGTGCTCAACGCGGGCTTCGCGCTCCGGATCGCCGAGACCCAGGACGTCACCGACCCTCGAATCGGGTACATGCTCCACGAGATCGCCGAAGAGACCCGCCATCAGCGCGCGTTCATCCGTCTCATCGAAGAGCTGGACGCGAAGGCCGTGAACCCCGTGTCGGGCGGTGCGATCGAGCGGTTCCTGCAGTTCAACATCCGGCGCTTCATCAAGATGCCGGCGTTCCTGCTCGTCCTCGTCCTCGCCGGCGAGGAGATCCCCGACCTGCTCCAGAAGCTGGCGGCCGAGCATCCGGATACCAATCCGCTCCTGGCGTCGGTGAACCGTTACCACCGTCAGGAGGAGGCGCGGCATCTGTCGTTCGCCCGAACGACGCTTCCCGAGCTGTACGCCCGGACGGGCCGGCTCGAGCGCCTGCGCATCCGTCACTTCTCCCCGGTGGTGATCCAGCTCCTGTTCCGCATGTTCGTGCACCCCGGCGTCTACTCGGCCGTCGGGCTCCCGGGATGGAAGACGTGGCAGGCGGTCAACCGCACGCCGGAGCGCCTCGCCGTCCGGTACCACGCCACGCGCAACATCGTGCGCACGTTGCTCGACACCGGCGTGTTCGAGCGCGGCCACGTCCCCCGCGGCTGGCGGGCGCTGTGCGGCGTCGACCGGTTCGGCGAGCCCGTTGGCCCCGAGTTGTCGCTTCCGTTGCCGAGCGCGAGCTAGGCGCGGGCCGCCTTGCGCACCTTGTAACGGGCGATCCGCTCGACGCGGGAGACGAAGTCGGGCGAGCGGCGGAACCGTTCGCCGATCTCTTCGGTGGACATGCCGCGGTCACGCCACGCCAGGATTCGCCGCTCGACCGGACGGAGCGCGCCCGGACGGCCGTGGCGCTTCTGGGCGTCCCGTCCATCCAAGCTGGCCAGCTCTTCGACCTGGTCCATGAATCGCCGGCCCCGCCGGAACCGGTGGGCGATCTCCTTGTCCGGGACGCCGGCCTTCTTGAGAGCGAGGACGCGGCGTTCGATCGGTCGCAGGCGCTGGTCGGGCATGGGCCCCATCATGCCCCGTCGGCGCGATCGACGAGCACGGCCAGGGCCGCGTTGCGGCCGTTGACACCGATCACCGAGCCGCCGGGATGGGTGGCGGCGCCGCACAGATAGAGACCGGCGACGGGAGTGCGGGACGCGAACCGTCGGTCCCACATCTGATCGGGCAGGCATTCGCCCTGGAAGATGTGACCGCCCGTGAGCCCGACGCGCGCCTCGACGTCGGGCGGACCGAGGACCTCGCGCTCGACCACGCAGTCGGCGACGTCCGGAGCGAAGCGCGCGATCGCCTCGACCACCCGATCGCCGATCTCGTCGCGGCGCGTGTCCCACGTCCCGTCGGCCAGCGAATACGGCGCGTACTGGGCGAAGACGCTCATCGTCTCGGCGCCGGGGGGCGCGACGCTCGGGTCGTAGGCGGTCTGGAAGTAGATCTCGCACCACTCGGGCGACGGTTCACCGCGACGGCACGCGTCGTACGCCGACTGGGTGTCGTCGATCCCCCGCGCGATCTCGACCTGGGCCCGGTACACGTGATCCGGGCGATCGGCCGCGGCCGTGAAGGTGGGGAGCCGGGACAGCGCGCAGTTCACCTTGACGACCGGGCTCTCGCAGCGCCAGGTGTCGACCCGCGAGCGGAAGGCCTCAGGCACGTCGCCGTCGCACAACCCGAGGGTGCGTACCGGGTCTGCGTTCGAGACGATGGCGGCAGCCCGCACCATCTCGCCTCCTTCGAGACGGACGCCCTCGCCGGGCACGATCGCGGCCACCGGCACGCCCGTCGCGACCTCCGCGCCCGCGTCCCGGGCGGCGTCGGCGAGGCAGAACGAGATCCGGCCCATGCCACCTTCGACGTAGCTCCACCCGCCGATGAGCCCCAGGCTGTGCATGGCGTGGATCCAGGCCGTTCCCGGGTCGCGCGGCCCGGCGAACGTCCCGATGATCCCCTGACCGTGGAGCGCGATTCGCAGGCGCTCATCGCGTACGTGGCGCTCGACGACGTCGGCGATCGACGCATCGAACAGCACCTCCCGCGCTTCGGGATCGTCGGCGAAGAGCTCCTCCAGGGCGGCGCGGTCGGGCGCGTCGCCGACCCACGTGTCGCGGGCGGGATCGCCGCCGGCTCGGAGACGCGACCGGATTCGCCGGAACAGCTCGACGTACGCGACGTACCCCTCGACGTCGCTCGGAGCGAGGGCTTCGATCTCCTTGGCGGTGCGATCCTCGTCGAGCCACTGCGTGAGCGACGTGCCGTCCTCGAACGGAGTCCACTGGGTCGGGTCGCAGACGAACGTTCGGTAGCCGTAGCGCGGCAGGTCGAGCTCTTCGATCACGAGGGGATGCAGCAAGCCGACGAGGTACGCGCACGGGCTGATCACGAAGCGGGGATCGCTGAACGGGCGCTCGAGCGTGCACGCCCCACCGACCTGATCACGGCGCTCGAGCACGAGCACCGACCGGCCCGCCCGCGCGAGGTAGGCGGCGGCGGTGAGCCCGTTGTGTCCACCGCCGACGACGACCGCGTCCCATGACTGCGCCGCAAGATCCGCGGCCGTCGGCTGCACCATCGCGCCATCATGCCGGGGTGCCCGCCCTGACCTCCGAGCAGGCTCGCCGGGTCTACGACCGCATTGGTCGGGCCCAGGACTGGCAGCGCTTCTACGAGGACGCCGCCACGGCCGACCTCGTGGCGCGCGCCGGCTTCGACGCCGCCCACTCGGTCGTCGAGCTGGGCTGCGGAACGGGCCGGTTCGCGGCCGGGCTCCTCGCCCGGCACCTGCCGGACGACGCCGGGTACGTCGGCGTCGACCTGAGCCCGCGGATGGTGGCGCTGGCTTCCGAACGCCTACGGCCGTGGCGGGACCGCGCCCGCGTCTCCCTCGTGGACGGCGACGCGACCGTCCCGGCCACCGACGGCGCCGCCGACCGCTTCGTCGCCAACTACGTCTTCGACCTGCTGGGCCCGGTGCAGACGCGCGCCACCCTCGCCGAGGCGCGCCGAGTGCTCGCACCCGGCGGGCTGCTGTGCACCGCCGGCCTCACGTTCGGCGAGGGTGGGATCGCGCGATTGGTGTCGCGCGGGTGGACGGGCGTGTGGGCGCGCCGGCCGGAGCTGGTCGGCGGGTGCCGTCCGGTCAGGCTCGTCGACGCGCTCGACCCGGCCGCCTGGGACGTGCGCCATCGCGGCACGGTCGTGGCTTGGGGCATTGCGTCGGAGATCGTCATCGCGACGCCCTTGACTTGAAGTGGGCTTGAACTGCCATGCTCGGGAGCGTGGAAACGCCCGCTCAACCATTCGCCTGCAGTCTTGAGGGCGCCGAGCTCCTCGACCGGGTCGAATCCTGGCAGGAGGTCGTGGCGAGCGCGACGACTCGCGGCGTCGAGAGCGACCGCGTCGTCGCGGTCTACCCGAAGGACCCGCAGCTCCTCGGACGACTTCGGGAGCTCATCGCGGCCGAGGCGGAGTGCTGCTCGTTCCTGGTGTTCGACGTCGAGGAGACGCCCGACGCGATCGTCACCGAGCTCCGGCTCCCCGAAGGGATGCCGGACTCGGTGCGAACTCGCGTCGTTGCGCTCTTCGCCGACTGATCAGCCGGGCAGCTCGACGGGCGTCACGTCGAGGTCCAGGGTCTGTCCGCTGCGCTGCACGCGGACGGTGATCCCCCGGCCGATGGCGTCGTCGTACATCAACCGCTGCAGGTCGGCGGCGGTCGTGACCGGCTTGCCGTTCACCTCGAGAATCACGTCGTCGGCACGGATCCCGCCCTTGGCGGCGGGGCCGTCGGCGATGACCTCGGCCACGTGCACACCGGACTCGCGCCCGGTCGCCACGCGGTCGCGCGGCGCCAGCACGCGGGGGTTCCCCGCAATGCCGAGGTAGGCGCGACGGACACGCCCGTCACGCATCAGCGCGCCGATGATCCGACGGCTGGCCTCGTTGATCGGGACCGCCAGGCCCAGACCCATGCCCGCGACCGCGGTGTTGATGCCGATCACGCGGCCCCGCCGGTCGGCGAGCGCTCCACCCGAGTTGCCGGGGTTCAGCGCGGCGTCGGTCTGGATGACGTTCTCCACCACGCGGACCGTCGACCCCGACCGCGCCGGCAGGGAGCGGTCGAGGGCGCTGACAACGCCCGCGGTCACCGAGCCGGCCAGGCCCATCGGGCTGCCGACTGCGACCACGAGCTCGCCGATCCGCAGGTGCTCGGCGTCGCCGAGCTCGGCGGCGGTGAGCCCGTCGCCGCGCACGCGCACCAGCCCGAGGTCGGAGAGGCCGTCGGTCCCGGCCACGTCGAAGGGCAGCTCGCGACCGTCGCTGAGGGTCGCGACCCCGGAGGTGGCCTTGCCGAGAACGTGGGCGGAGGTGAGCACGAACCCGTCGGGCGTGATCACCACGCCGGAGCCGGCGCCGCCGGCCTCCCGGCCCCGGCCGCCGCGTCCCATGACGCGGAGCTGGACCACGGAGGGCAGCAGCCGCTCGGCCACGGACGTGACCACGGTCGAATAGGCGTCGAGCGCCTCGTCATTCGTAGGAGTACGCGTGATGTCGATCTGGTCGGTTGTCATGACGATTACAAGATTACTTGGGCCGCGAAGATTCCCGCCGGGGGCGCCCCGGATGCCGAGGCATGTCGCCCGGGCTCGGCGACCACGGATGACCGGGGAGGAAGGGGCTGCGTACGCTACCGACGAGATGAAGCGTGCCGGGATCGGGTTTCGCGAGCACACGGGGTGGGCGGCGATGGTCGCTCTCGGTGGCGGCGTCACGGCACCCGTCGTCCTCGCTCGGAACCGGTACGAGCTGTCCGAGGGCGACCTCCCCCGGGCCGTGTACCACGCCGCCCGGCAGCTGGACCTCGAGAACGCCGGGCGGCTCGTTCGCCAGGTCGAGCTCGTCGCCCGCACCGCGGCGGAGCGGCAGCTCCGGCGGACGGTGGCCGAGCTCGAGGCGGGCGGATACGAGGTCGCCGGCGCGGCGGTCGCCGCCCCGCGGGAGCTCCCCACCCAGCTGCCCGAGATCCTCGGCTCGCACCCGCTCGTCCACACCGCCGAGGGGCAGCTGTATCGGGACGCGCTCGCCGAGGCGACCGAGCTGCTCGGCCTCCCGCTGACGCGCTTCGTCCAGCACGAGCTCTACGAGGAGGCCGCCGTCAACATCGGCACGAGCGACGCGTCCCTGCGGGCGCAGCTCACCGGCCTGGGGCGGGCGCTCGGCCCGCCGTGGCAGCGCGACCAGAAGGAAGCGGCGGCGGCCGCGTGGCTCGCCCTCGCGAGCTCCGGGCGCCGGCATCCCGCCGCGCCAGCGCAACCCGGGACTGACCAACCGGGAGCTCAAGCGGTGCGCCGGTAGGCTTTCGGGCCATGCTCTGGCTCGAGCGAGAGGTCGTCGCGACCCTCGTCAGCCCGACGCTCGACGACCATCAGCGGTCCGTGATCGAGACGTACGTCGACGACTCACTGCGCTCGATGCCCGAGCACCTCCGGGTGGGCGTGGCCGCCGAGTCGATTCTTTTCGGCGCGTGGCCGAGGGTCCAGGGCGCGCTCGGTCGGTACGACCGGCGATCCATGAACCCCCGCGTCGAGCGCTGGAAGGCGAGCCGGTTCGATCCGGTCCGCCAGTACGTCCGGCTCCTCCACTCCCTGGTCCTGTTCGCCGAGCACGAGCTGACGCCCGCCGCGTCCCGATGACGACACCCGAGGCGACCCTCGACACCGACGTGCTCGTGATCGGGTCGGGCGCGGGCGGCGCCGCCACCGCCGCCACCCTGGCCGCCGGCGGTCGCGAGGTGACGGTGGTGGAAGAGGGCCCGTGGATCGACCCCGACGCGCTGGAGCCGTTCTCCCTCGAGGAGATGGCCGCCAAGTACCGGCACAGGGGCCTCGCGGCCGCGCTCGGGAACCCGGCGATCGCGTTCGCGGAGGGGCGCTGCGTCGGCGGGAGCACCGAGATCAACAGCGGCCTCTACCACCGGCTGCCGGCAGCCCTTGCCGAGTCGTGGCGGGACGAGTACGGCATCGACGAGTTCAGCCCCGAGACTCTCGATTCGTACGCGCAGCGAATCGAGAACGAGCTCGCGGTGTCGCGACTCCCGGGCGCGCCGCCTCCGTCGTCGGCGTTGCTCGAGCGGGGCGCGACGAAGCTCGGGTGGCAGGCGGTCGAGTACGCACGCGTGTTCCGGTACGACGCCGCCGGCCGGGGCGTGAAGCAGACCATGACCCGCACGCTGCTGCCGCGGGCGATCGACGCCGGGGCGACGGTGATCCCGAACTGCCGGGTGCGCCGGCTTCTCCGACGTGACGGCCGCGTGGTCGGCATCCGGTGCCAACGGACCGAGAACGGCGTCGCCGAGAACCTGACGATTCGCGCCGAGCACGTCTTCGTGTGCGCGGGCGCGATCCAGACGCCCGCGCTCCTCCAGCGCAGCGGCATCCGCGGTGGCGTCGGGTCGGGACTCAAGGTCCACCCGATGATCAAGATCGCAGCGCGCTTCCCGCATCCCGTCGACCACGGCGGCGTGCCGATGCA
The DNA here is from genome assembly GCA_035938395.1 of Acidimicrobiia bacterium. Classification (GTDB taxonomy): domain Bacteria; phylum Actinomycetota; class Acidimicrobiia; order IMCC26256; family JACDBD01; genus JALZAA01. The sequence goes on along the minus strand of DASZGY010000065.1, from coordinate 23,851 downwards.
GGTCATCACCGAGTTCGGTCCGAACCTGTCGATCGGGGGGTCCGCCAGCCGCCGAGGTCAGGTGGCGATGGCGCTGGCGGACTCGTCCGCCGACTACGGCGACGCGCTCGACGACTGGGAGCGCGTCTCCGTCTACTACGCCGCGATTCGCAGCGAGGGCCGCGGGCGCGTGATGGCGGTGCCCGGGTTGCGAGCACCGATCGTCACGTACCGGCTGACCGAGGGCGACATGAGCCGTCTCGCGCGCGGGCTCGTGCACCTGGGCGAGGTCCTCCTCGCGTCGGGCGCGACGGAGCTGTACCCCTCGGTGGCGGACGGTCCCGTCGTGCGCAATCAGCACGAGCTGGCGGCGTGGTGGGACGCGGTGACCCGGAACCGGACCAACCTCATGACCGTTCACCTCACGTCGAGCGTGCGCATGGGCGAAGACCGCTCGCGTACCGGCGCCGACAGCTTCGGGCGGGTGTGGGGATTCGAAAACCTGCGCGTCAGCGACGCGTCACTCGTGCCGGACGCGCCGGGCGTGAACCCGCAGGGGACGATCATGGCGATCGCCGCCCGCAACAGCGATCAGTTCCTCGCCGAGGCCTGACACACCCGGTGCGAGGCGCAGGTCAGGTGCCCTTGCTCTTCCGCAGGCTCCGTCTGACCTTCAGCAGGTCGCGGAACGTCGACAGGGCGCCCGTGACGGCGACGTTCTTGAACGTCCCGCCGGCGACCTCTTGCCAGTCGTCGATCGCGATGGTCTCGATCCGATAGCCGCGCTGGGCCGCGAGCGCGAGGATCTCGATGTCGAAGCCCCATCCGAGGATGGTCTGGCGGCCGAACAGGTCGTCGGCGACCGGCCCGCGAAACGCCTTGAAGCCGCACTGCGTGTCGTCGATGTGGAGGCGCAGCGTGTTGCGCACGAGGCGGTTCCCGAAGCTGGAGATGAACCGGCGCAGACCCGTGTGACTGCGCCGAAGATCCCGGACGCCGATGATCACGTCGACGTCCTCGCGCATGAGCTTCGCCACCGTCTTCAGGTGATGGAGCGGGGTGGCGAGATCGGCGTCCATGAACAGCCGGTACCCGCCCCGAGCTTGCTGCATGGCGAGGCGGACATCACGTCCCTTGCCCTCCGGCTCGCCGGCGTCGATGACCCGGAAGGTGTCGAACGCACCCGCTTGCCCCCGCGCGAGCGCCGCGGTGTCGTCCTGGCCACGAGCCACCACGACGAGCACCTCCACGGTCCCGAGGTCGTGCGCGTGCAGGTAGTCCGACAGCGTCTCGAGGGAGACGACGATCCGGCGGGCTTCGTTGTACGCCGGGACGACGATGGTCAGGTCGACCCCCGAGCTCATGGGCCGCTGCGCCCCAGCGACTCGGCGAACAGGGCGACGGTTTTCCGGTCGTGGTCGCGCTGGAGCTCGGCGTAGCGCTCGAAGCGTGCCGTCCACGGCGGGTCGAGCGCGAGGAAGTGCTGCTGGATCATCACGTCGAGCTCACGGGAGTCGAACAGCACGCGCGGATCGGCACCACCGCTTTGCACCTGCGCCAGGTTCGGCAGGTTGCCGGCATCGAGCGCCGCCTGCCCCCGTGGGTCGAGACGCAATTTCCCCGCCTCGACGTACGTCCCGATCTGCGCCTCGAGGCGCGAGAGCTCGTGCTGGTCGCCGGCAGAGAGCCCTTCGCCTCGCGCGACGCGCCGGCTCCCTGTGGGCGCCTCGCCCGTCGAGCCACCCGTCCGCAGCAGCAGCGCCGCCTTCGCGTTGTGGCCGTTGAACCGACGGGTCGGCCCGTATTGGCGCACGAGCACGGGATCGTGAGCAACGAAGGGGATCCCTCGACGCTGGAGCTCGGCGACCACGGCGGCCCCGTACGGATCGGCGAAGCCGGCGCGGAACAAGCCGTCGATGAGGACAGGGCCCCGACCCTCCAGCGATCCCATTTGCCGCCCGAGGTCGTGGGCGGCAGGAATCGCGTACTCCTGCGAGTTCGGCCCCCGCCCCTCGTCCGCGAACGGAAGATTGAGCACGGCGACGGCCACGGTGACGAGCGCGAACCCCGCGACCAGCCACGCCGAGCGCGTCGACGCAACGGTTCTCCCTACGAGCCGCCGGGCGATCGTGGACGCGACCGCGAAGAACACGAAGGCACCGAGCGGCCAGAGCCACCGGAACGTATGCGGCGTCACGTTGCCGAACACGGTCACCGGGCCCTGCCACGCGGTCACGAACGCTGCAAGCAACCCGACGACGGCCGTCGCGATCGCCCACGTGGAGACCCGGTCGCGGCGTCGGAGCGAGACCCATGCGCACCCTCCGAGCACCGCGAACAGGACGAAGAGCGAGAGCACGGTGGAGCCCAGCGACGGCTCGTGCCAACCGGGGGCGAAGGCGTCCTTCAGCGAAGGGCGAAACCACCACGGCGGGAGCGACACCACGGTTGCGACGACTCGCGTGCCGAACCCGACGCCGATCGTCCCGGCCTTCGAGCTGCGCCCGCTCTCGACCAACCGGGTGAGGTTTCCGCGGCCGTCGCTCGTGAACTGCTCGATGAGCGGCTGGATCCAGCACACGACGAAGACCACGCCGGCCACCGCCCCGACGCGCAACGCGCGAGCCCGGCGCGCAGCCCACGCGTCTGGCTCGCGACCACGCTGACGACGGAAGCCGATGACGAGGCCGACGAGTCCCCAGGCGGCGAGCAGTGGCACCAGAAGCGCGTAGCTCAAGTGCGTCTGCACGAGGAGACTGCCGATGCCCGCCGCGATCGGGAGGGCCAGCAGGTCGCCGCACGTCAGCGACCAGACGAGCATGAGGAAGAGCAGGAACGGCAGGAGCGCACTGTGCGGGTTCCATGGTTCGAACAACAGCTCGCTGCCCATCGCCCAGCACAACGAGGCCGTCGCCGCCATGGCGATGGTCCCGAGCAGCGCGCCGCCCCGCCGGTAGGCGAACCACGCGATGCCGACGATGCACAACGCATTCACCAAGGCAGCGCCGAAGGCGACTCCGGCACCGCTCTCCGAGAGGCGCGCCGGCACTGCGAGCAGGTCGAAGTACAAGGGCCCGGGGTGGTTGAGCTGGGTACCGGCGTTCACCGACGCCGAGGACCACGAACCGAGGAGCGGGAGGTGATGCGTGAACAGGTCGCGCGCCCGCACTGCGAAGAGGGCGTTGTCTCCCGTCGGGAGCCAGCCGTTCCGGATCGCGCGCGCCGTCGCGACGGCGACCGGCACGACGGCAACGACGATCGAAGCGACGAACAGTCGGAACGCGAGGCGCGCTGTCGGTGGCAACGGAGAGCGGGATTCGACGCCGGCGGTCACGTCCTCGACAGTGGTCATGACGCCCGTCAGCTGCGTCCGGCACGAACGGGCGCGACGAACAGGGCCACGGTCTGCAGATCCCATTGGTGCTGGAGGTCCGCGTAGCGCTCGAAACGCCTCGACCGCACTTCGTCGAGCGCGAGGAAGTGGTCCCGGATCATCGCGTCCAGCTCGCGCGACGAGAGCAGCACGCGGGGGTCGGCTCCCGACGTCTGGACGTGGGCGAGGTTCGGAAGCGCGCCGCGCTCGAGCGCCGCTTGGCCGCGACGGTTCAGGCGGAGTTGGCCGTTTACGACGTATTCCGTGATCTGGGTCTTGAGCCGGGAGAGCTCCCGTTGATCCGCGGCGCTGAGGCCCTCGCCCCGGGCGACGAGACGGCTTCCCGGCGGCGGTTCGAGCGTGGCGTCGGACGTGCGCAGCAGCAACGCCGCCTTCGCGTTGCGACCGTTGAAGTGACGCGCCGGGCCGAGATGCCGCTCGAGCCCGGGGTCCCCCGTCACGAACGGGATCCCCCGCCGCTGGAGCTCGGCCGCCGCGGCTCCTCCGTACGGATCGGCGAAGGCGCCGTGGAACAAGTCGTCGATGAGCAACGGGCCCTGACCGTCGAGCGATCCCATGTGCTTGGCGAGGTCCGCGGCGCCCGGGATCGCATACTCGAACGAGTTCGGCCCGCCGCCCTGGGCGGTGAACGGGAGGTTGAGCGCGGCGACCGTCACCGTGGCAAGGGCGAACACACCCACGGCCGCCACCGTGCAGGACGACGCCACGGCTGGGCGCGCGAGCCGGCGGCCGAGCGACACGGCGACGGCGAGGAAGATGAACGCGGTGAGCGGCCACAGCCAGCGGAACGTGTGCGCGGTCACCTTGCCGAAGGCCGTGACCGGTCCTCGTTCGGCGGTGAACACTCCGATGGCCAGCGCAATCGCGGCGGTCGCGAGACCCGAGGTCGAGACGCGGTCGTGGCGCCGGCGTGCGTCCCACCCGCACGCGGCGAGCACGGCAACCAGGATCGCCAAGGACACCACGGCGCTGACGAGCGACGGGGCATGCCAGCTGGTGATGAAGGCTTCGTTCATCGACGGCCGGAACCACCACGGCGGTAGTGAGACGACGGTGGCGAGCACTCGCGTGCCGAAATCGAAGCCGATCGTCTTGTTGGGGCTGCGGGCACTGTCCACCAGCCGCGTGATGTTCCCGCGGCCGTCGGCGGTGAACTGCTCGATGAGCGGCTGGATCCAACACACCGCGAGCACCGCGCCACCTACCGCGGTGTACCGGAGCACCCGCACGCGGCGGTCAGGCCAGAGCTCGCGCTCGCGCCGGAGCGCGACGGCGAGGCCGAGGATCCCCCACACCCCGAGCAGCGGTACGAGGAGGACGTAGCTCAGGTGCGTCTGCACGACGAGGCTGCCGGCGCCGGCCGCGAAGGGAAGCGCCAGCAGGTCGCCGCACGTCATCGACCAGACGAGCACGAGGAAGAACAGGAACGGGAGCAGTACCGCGTGCGGGCCCCACGGATCGAAGAGCAGCTCGCTGCCCATGGTCCAGCACAACGCGGCCGTTGCCGCCATGGCGATCGTCCCCACCAGTGCGCCACCCCGCCGGTGGGCGAACACTGCGATGCCGACGATGCACAACGCGTTCACGAGGGCCACGCCGAACGCCACCCCGGCGCCGGGCTCGAAGAGACGCGCCGGCACTGCGAGCACGTCGAAGTACAGGGGACCGGGATGATTGACCAGCGTCTTGACGCTGAGCGAGACCGACGACCACGATCCGATCAGCGGCAGATGCGTGAGGCTGAACAGGTCGCGGGACCGAATGGCCCACAACGCGTCGTCCTCCGTGGGGATCCAGCCGTTTTGGATCGCGCGCGTCGTTGCGACCGCCACCGGGACGAGTGCGACGACGACCGACGCGATGAACAAGCGGGTCGTGAGGCGCGACGCCGCCGACGGGGGCCGGCCCGGCCCGGGCGCGGCGGTTGAAGCGTCGGCCTTCGCCTCCCTGCTCTGGGCGATGTCCTCGACGCTGGCGCCGGGCGTCGGGCCGGGGTTCACGTCAGCCCACGGCCTCACGTGGGCCGATGAACACGGCCGCGGGGAGCCCCAGGTTCGTCATCCGAATGAGCTTCTGGCGTGCCGTGTCGGGCACGCGCGTGTTCAGACTCAGGCCGAACAGGTTGTCGTCGACCGTGGGCACGAGGTCGGCGAGACCCGCCGCACTCAGCTCGTCGATGACCTGCGTGCGGAGCCGCTGGTACTCGTCCCGTTCCTTCGGGGTGCGGGGGTCGGTGTGGGCGACTTCGCGCGTGCCGGGCTTCGCCCGCCATACGTCGATGTCGTCGGGCCCGATGGCGAGGTGTACAACACCCGTCGCCTGCGCAGGATCGATCACGCGGTAGCGCGTCGCACCGGGGCCGTAGATGTCGAGCACGCCGATGTCGAACCCGCGCCGGTCGAGCTCGTTCACGAGGCCGTAGCCCATGGCGCCGATGTCGACCGGGTCGCGCAGGGTGACGAGGTAGAGACCGGCGCGACCGCCACCGGGAGCCGAGCGGCGGTCCAGCGCGGCCGCCGTAGGGCGGACGAGGACACCGAGAGTGTGGGAGAGGCGCGGCGCGGGCACGTCCGCCGAGGTCGCGTCGTACGTGAACAGCGCGCTGAAGAGCACCGCCACGCCGACCAGGACCGCCGTGCCGACGGTGGCCGCGCGGGCGGCCGTCGGACCGGCCAGCCGCTTCCCGACGAGCACAACCGCCGTCCACACGACGGCGAGCACCATCAGCGCACAGATCCCCCACGCCCAGAGCACGAGGTAGTACCAGACGAGGCCGAAGATGCGGCTCATCGACACGAGCGCGAGCACGAGCGCGACGCCGAGCACGAGGTCGAGCCGCAGCAACGCGCGGTGACGAATGCGCCAGGCGGTCACCGCCGACGCCGCCCACAAGGCGAGGAACAGCGCTCCCGGCACCAGCGATCCCGACTCGACCTTGGTCCGGTCGGCGGTCACGAGGTGCTCGACGAGATGCCACGGGTTGAGATGCACGAAGAAGACGTCGATCGCGCGCCGAAGACCGACCGGCGACTCGGGCGGGTTGCGGAAGTAGTCCGACAGGACCGACAGGTTGCCCGGCGTGTGGACGATCTGGTCGATCACCGGCGGTGTCCACAGGATCGCGGCCAGGCCGACCGCGACCCCGCTCCATACGAAGAAGCGGCGGAGCGCAGCCTTGTTCTTCCGGCGGCGGTACGCCGTCCAGGATGCCCAGACGACGACGAACCCGCCGAGGCCGAGCGTCAACCCGAGGTACGGGACGTGGGTCTGGGCGCAGAACGACCCGGCCACCACGGCCACGGGCAACAAGGGCAGGTCGTCGGCGGCGACCGACCACAACGCGAGGAGGAACACGATGAACGACAAGAGCGGGAGATACGGGTTCCACGCCTGCGTCAGGGTTTCCGCTCCGTAGGCGCGCGTCAGGATCGCGAGCACCGCGGCCAGCGCGACCATCAGCCGGACGCCACCGCGCCGGAACGCGATCCACAGCGCGGTTCCCATCGCGACCAGGTGCAACGCGACCGCCGACACCTGCATCGCCCACGACGACGCGCCGAACAGGCGATACACCGGCCACAGCGCCCAGAAGCTCATCGGCCCGGGATGGCTTCCCTGGCGGCCGAGCGGGCCGATGCGCCCGACGAGACCGATCAGCGGCGGGTGGCTACTGGCGACGTCGCGCACGCGTAGCTCGGTCATCGCCAGGTCGAGGATCGGGTACCAACGCTTCTGCGCCAACACCGCGAGCGCGACGATCAACGGCAGCGCGAGGAGCGCGAGGAGCCCGGCGCCGATCAGCAGCGGTCGCGAGCGGACGCCCGTCGGAAATCGAAGGCGCCGGCGCGGCGCGGCGTCGGCCGTGTCCTCGGTTTCGAGGCCGGCGCGGTCACCCTCGACGGGCTCGGCGACGTCCCGCACCGCCGTGCCGGGTCTGCGGTCCGGGTTCACGAGGGACGCAGTATACGAAGGGCCCTCGTCTCGACCCCGGCGGCCTCGATGGACGGCTCCGGTTCGTCCGCCATGCGGGCGTTGCGGCGGTCGCGCACGAGAGCGCCGACTCGCCGGATGGCGGCGTCGATCCCGACCGAGCCGAGCAGGACGAGCGCGACCTCCGCCGGCGCGCGGAATCGTGTCGTCCCGTACACGAACCCGACCGTGAGAGCGACGGCGCCGAGCACCGCAAGCAACGGGGTCAGCGGCACCCGGCGACGACGGAGCGCGACGACGCCCGCCACGCCGAATGCCACGAGCGCGTAGTACATCGCCAGCGCGATGCGCGAGGTGTTGAGCTCCTTGCCCTCGATCTGGTCGATCGTGATCTGCTGGTTGGCGTTGAAGAATCCCCAGGTTCGAGCCTCGCGAGCGAGCACGACGACCGGCACTCGTGACTTGTGGTCACTGACGTACTCGCGAACCTTGCTGCGGTCGAAGGCCGCTTGCACCGACGCGTCACCGCGCGGCGGCGTGAACCGCGTCCCGCACTGGAACGCCCAGAAGCCCAGGAAAGGCCCGTAATACGTTTGGTCGCAGTTCGCGGACAAGAGCGTCAGCTCGAGATTGCTCGACAGGTACACCGGACGCTCGAAGCGAGCGAGGTTGTAGCCGACCCAGGGCGCGATCGTCAGCAGTGTCGCTCCGACTGAGATCGCAAGAAGCTGGAGCCGGCGTCGCCACACCGTTGCGCGAAGCCAGAGTGCGAGCGGGACGAGCAGGAGGGGGATGAGCAGGATCGATTCCGCGCGCGTCAGGGCGGTGATACCCACCGAGACACCGAGACCGATCGCCAGGCGCGCGCTCGGCTGTCGCGCGAAGCGGTAGGCGATCAGGATCGTGAGCGCGGTCGTGAAGAGAATGAGCGTCTCGGACATGACGACCGAGTCGTAGAACCAGATATTCGGATAGACGGCCGCGATCGCGGCGGCGACGAGGCCGGCGCGTGGCCCTGCGATCTCTTTCCCGGCGAAACCCACGACCACGATGGTTCCGGCGCCGATGAGGCAGGACCACATCTGATGGTCGAGCACGGTTCGGAGGCGCAGCAGTGACGGCAGCGCCAGGGCGACGATGTACCCGGGCGGATGGGCCGCGCCCGGTGTCGAGCGGTGGAACTGCAGGAGCTGGATCGGGTCGACGAAACCACGGCCGTCGACGAGCAGGTTGGCGCCGTGGTGGTAGTAGAAGTCGTCGCCGCCGAGGTGTCTCGGGTTCTTCGTGATGAGGACGTACGCGACACGGAGCGCGAGCCCTGCGATCGCGATGAGCACGAGCGCAACCAACCACCGTCGATCGCGCATCATCCACGTCCTAGGGCAGTCGTTTGAGCACGCGGAGGAGTCCTGGACGAACGGGGGATTGGTGGTGCGAGCGGTTCGCCGACTCGAGCTCATGGCGGTGCTCGAGGAACCACTCGTACGACTCGATGAGCATCGACGTGTTCGAATGTTCCGGCTCCCACTCCAGCTCCGTGCGTGCCCGCGTCACGTCGAACCACAACGACTCGCCGTAGAGCAGCCAGTGGTAGGGAGCGAACGGCGCCACGCCCATCGTGGCGAGCACCTTCATCGCCGCCGCCGCCGGGAGGACCGGCAGGGAACGGACCTCTGATCCGGTGCCGGCGTGGTCGACGAGGGCCTGCAGCGTCTCGCGCATCGTCCCGAACTCCGTCGCCCCGATGTTGAACACCGCCGGCCCCTCGTGGGCGGCGGCCCGGAGGCACGCGTCGGCGAGGTCGTTGGCGTGCACGAACTGGTAGCGGTTGTCTCCGGCGCCGAGGACGTAAACGGGCGCACCGTCGGCGACGAAATCGAACAGCACGCCGAAGATCCCGAGGCGACCGTGCCCGAGGATCGTGCGGGGCCGGATGATCGTCACGTCGAGACCGGCGGCGACCGCCTCGCGACACAGCACCTCGGCCTCGAGCTTGGCCCGCCCGTACGACTCGAGGGGACGGCAGGGCGTCTCCTCGGTGACCGGGTTCGAGTCCGGGATCCCGAACACCGCGCTCGACGACGTGTGCACGACCTTGCCGACGCCGGCATCGCGGGCGGCGACGAGCAAGTTCGCGGTGCCGACCACGTTCACCGACCAGAACAGCTCGCGGTCGCGCGCCAGCGGCACCTGCGCGACGTTGTGCAGCACGACGTCGACGCCGTCGCACGCGGCACGGACGGCGTCCCGATCCCGCACGTCTCCCCGGACGAACTCGACCGAGGCCGCGGTGGCGGCGGGCGGGTTGACGTCGAAGACCCGGACCCGGTCACCGTTGGCGACGGCGCCACCGGCGAGGATCTCACCGAAGTAGCCGCTCCCGCCGGTGACGAGGATCGAGCGCCCCATCAGATCCGCTCCCCACGCTCGACGCACCAGCGCACGCTGGCCCGCATGCCCTCGACGAGCCCGGTCTTCGGCTCGTAGCCCAGGTCGGCGCGGGCCTTGGAGATGTCGCACGCGATCGTGTCCTTGATCTCGCCCAGGACGTGCAGCGCCTGCACGTAGCGGCCTCGACCCTGCAAGAACGCGTCGGCGGCGGCGGCCGCCTTCCCGACGCTCGCCGGCAGATGCGGCTGGCGCTGAGACACGCTGAACCCCTCGGCTCGGAGCGCGTCGCGCACGCCCTGGATGACCTCGCGCAGCTCGTAGGGCTCGGCGTCGGCGACCCAGTACGCGCCGCCGGGCGCGGCGTCGGCCACCTCGGCCCGCAGAAGGCCGTCGACGAGGTTCCCGGTGTACGCGAGCGAGCGGCGGTTCGTGCCCGGACCGGGAATCGGGAACATGCCGCGCCGCACCGTGGAGAAGAACCGGGTCTGGCGCTCCGGCTGGAACGGCCCGTAGAACCACGGCGCGCGGATGATCACGGTCGCCAGGTCGCCGCGGTCGTAGCTTCGCCGGACGAGCTGCTCGGCTTCCATCTTGGACTGCCCGTACGCGAGGTACGGGTTGTACGGCGAGTCCTCGGTGAAACGATCGTCGGGCGTGGGGTTGGCCCCGAAGGGCGAGTTCGACGACACGTGCACGAAGCGGGTGACGCCCGCCCGCCGGGCCCGGTCGAGCAGCAGCTGCGTGCCGCCGACGTTCACGTCGAACAGCTCGCGCGTCCGACCTTCGGGGTGGATCACACCGGCCGAGTTGAAGACGGTCGCGGGCCCGAGCGCGTCGAACAGCCGGTCGACGGTCGCCGGGTCCCGTACGTCGCCGACCACGGTCTCGACCGACGGCGCCACGATCTCGAGCAGTGGCGCCTGCTCGGCGCCGTGCACGAGGCAGCGCACACGCTCGCGCTCGCCGGCGAGGGCCCGCACCAGGTTCTGGCCGAGCCAGCCCGCGGCTCCCGTGACCACGGCCACGCCGGGTGCTTCCGAGTCGGGAGTCACCGCAACTGCTTAGCCGACCGGCCCGATCCGTACTCGGGCCGGGCCGGATGCCGCCCGCTCGCCCCGCCGGGAGGGCCTGGGCCCCTACGCGCCCCTCGGGTTCGGGACTGGGAAGCGCAGGAACGCGGCGACGACGAGTTGCGACAACGGCGTGTCGGCGTAGACGTGCTCGACGCGTCCGCTGGTGTCCACCACGGTCGCCGACATCTCGTCGATCACGTCGGGGGCCTTGCGGGTGGGCTGCCCGCACACCGGGCACTCCTCCCCTTCGAGCCCCAGCCATCCGCAGTTGTCACACGCCCGGCCCGGCGCCTGCTCGTCGTCGTGCACGAGGAGCAGCTGGACGGCGTGCTCGTTCGCGGCCGTGAGGCACCACTCGAGCCCGGTCGCGCCGAGACCGCCCGCCGCCACCCGGTCGATCGCCTCGTCCACCAGGCGTCGCTCCTCGTCTCGCTCGTAGGCGTCCACGACCTCGTCGGCGCGCTCGCGCACCTGCCCCGGCGACATCGTCGCCGGGTCGACGGCGAACGAGCCTGCGATGCGGGACTGCAGCTGATTCGGCAGGAAGTGCCGGAACTCGGCGATCGTCTCCTCGTGCCCGCCGAGCACGATCAGCTCGGCGCCCGTCCTCCGCATGACCTCGTCCACGCGCGCCGCGGTGTCCCGAAAGTGCCGGCGCGCGAGTTGCTGGGCTTTGTCGTGGACGGAGTGCTCCTTGTATCCCTGCCATCCGCCGGCGTAGTCGGGCTTGCGGAGCGCGCGCCCCCGCACCCTCGAAGTGTCCTCGAGCTCGCCCATGTAGAACTCGTAGATCCAGGCCTGCTCGCGGTCGACGACGACGACGCAGTAGCGGTGCGACTCGTCGAGGACGGCGAAGAGAGGGCGCAGGTACGGCGTCGCATCGACCACGGCGCGCTCACGTACCCGGCGCGGCATCACGATCTCCTCGTACAAGCCCGCGTGCTGGCACGCGAAGACGCCGACGCCGCGACCTTCGAGCTCGCGCGCGCGGTTCGCCACTTCGAGAACACGGTCGAGATCGTGGCGGAGCGATTCGCGCTCGACGTGACCGAGCGTGTCCGATTCGGCCAGCTCGCGTACCGGCTTGAGCATCGAGTGGAGGCGCGACTCGACGCCACGAAGCTCGCCGGGGTCGGCGGGGACGGCCACGTAGACCGAGAGGACGGGCGCGTCCTCGGACGAGAAGTGGAGGAGGCGCTCGACGAGCTCGGGATCGATCACGGCCCCTCAGTCCGGCGGCGGGAGGGCCGGCCGACGGTGCAGGGTCACGATGGTGCTCGTGCCGTCAGCGTCCTCGATGTCGAACGCGCGACCCGTCCGCGGGTCGAGCGGGTCGGCGAGGATCGCCTTCGGGTGCTCGATGGTGTGACGCAGCACGACCGGGTAGCGACCGTCGGTGCCACCGACGCCCACGTTGACGGCGTCGTCCTTGTCGTCGTACTCGAGGTACGAGAACGGCATCTGCTCCGCTTGGAGCTGGTCGCCGTACTCGCGGTCCACGATCTCGACGGTGACGGCATCGCCTTCGTGATCCTTGGTCACCAGGTCGAAGAACTCGCGCCACGCCTGGCGCTGCGGCTCGTACCGGTCCGGGCTCAAGCGATCACTCCCCCTCGGTCGAGGTCGCGATCCGGCGACGTCGCGGCCACCGGTAGGTCTACCCAGGGCCTGCTGCCGCCACGCCCCGGACGGGTCTCGCGGGCCACCGCCGCCGCGGCCCGCGCTGGCCCGACTGGCACCGTTTCGCGGCCACGGAATGCGAGAATCAGGCGGGAGCGGCGAACGATGGCGGCATTACAGACGATCGAGGCCGGGACGCTGCTCGTCGCGTCCGCGTTCCCGGACCCGCCCTTCGAAGTAGAGAGGGACGGCGTCGACACCGGCTTCGACGCCGAGCTCATGCGAGCCGTGTGCGGACAGGTCGGGCTCCGCTGGCAGCTCACGAAGTACGAAGACGACGACTTCAACGGGATCTTCGACGGCCTGCGGACGTATTCGTACGACGCGGTGGCGTCCGGCACGACGATCACGCCCGAGCGGGAGAAAGTGGCGCTCTTCTCCGAGCCGTACCTCGAGTCGGGCCAGAGCCTCGTCGTCAACACGACGAGGACCCCGCACATCACCTCGACGGATGACCTGGTCGATCAGGTCGTCGGCATTCAGACCGGCAACACCTCCGACCTCGTCGCCAAGGAGTTGAAGCAAGAGGGCAAGCTCGCCGGGATCAGGTACTACCCGTACAAGGGGATCCTGGACGCGCTGGACGACCTGTCGGCCGGGCGCATCGGGGCGGTCATGAAGCTCCTGCCCGTCGCCACGTCGCTCGTCAGGGACCGGCCCGATCTCGACGTCGTGCAGGAGATCCACACCAACGAGTTCCTCGGGATCGCGTTCGCCCCCGACAATCGCGGGCTGCGCGACGCCGTCAACACCGCGCTCCGGACACTTCGTGAGAGCGGGGCGATCGACCGGCTCAAGCGTCGCTGGCTCGAGTAGACGCCGGGCCGATGGCCATCCGACTGGTACGTCTGTTCACGGGCGACGACGGCGAGTCCCACTTCACCGACGGCCGGGTCGAGCTCGGCCCCACCGACGCTCCGAGTGCGCGCTCCGAGGTGGACGGCGCCACCACGGTGACGTTCGAGGAGAGCGCCAGCGGATCGACCCTCTCGTGGCACAACGCACCCGAACGCCAGTACGTGATCACTCTGAGCGGCACGCTCGAGTTCGAGACCCGGCTCGGCGAGCGGTTCACGATCGCGCCGGGCGACGTCCTTCTCGCCGACGACATCTCCGGTGGCGGTCACCGATGGCGTCTCGTCGACGACCAGCCGTGGCGGCGGGTATACGTCGCGCTGCGATGACGGCGCTGCTGAGTGCTGACGCGCTGATGCGTCACGCGCCGGCGAGCTGACCGGCGCGCCCCGCTTCCTCGGACGGCGCGGGCGAGCGGCCGCCGAGCAGCCAGACGACGAACGCGACGAACACCACGCTGTACGCGGCGATCAGCAGGAATTGCGGGACGACCGACGTCCAGTCCGGGTGGAGCCAATAGAACACCGGGCCGTTCGCGCCCACGGACCACCGCCGCAGCGCCTGATAGAACGCGAGCACGTGCGCCACGACGAGCGCGCCGCCGAGCGCGGGCACGAACCAGCCGCGCAGGAGCACGTGCCGGCCCGTCTCGGACTGCAGCGCGAACACGGCGAGCAAGGGCACCCCGACCGCGATCGGCAGCGTGTACCGGCCCTGCCAGTACAGGCCGTAGGTCCGGTACTGCCACGCCTCGAGCACGATCGGCGTCACGACCGTGATGGCCACCGCCGCGAACATGGCGATCACGTACGGCCGTATGCCGACCGCGACTGCGAGGAGCACGAGCGCCCCCAGCGCGACGGTGAGCAGCAGGTACGTGAGCCCGGGCAGTGTCGTATCGAGCCAGCCCAGGTTCCCGAGCATCTCGAGATAGAAGCCCCCGGCCCTGCCCACGGTCTCGCGGACGAGGTCCGCGTTCGACAGCGTCGGCTCGAAACCGATCGGGACACTCAAGTCGAGCCCGTCGGCGAGGACGATCCACAGGAGTTGCGCGACAACGCACGCGGCGACGACCGCGGCCCAGATGCGCGCGCTGGTCGAGCGCCACAAGCGACGCAACGCGTCCCTGCCCAGGAGCGCGGCGAGGATCAGCGCCATGAACGCGAGCCAGAACATCGAGATCTGGCGGGCCAGCACGAGCGCGGACGCCGCGATGCCGAGCTGTATGACGAGGCCGCGATCCGGCTCCTTTCCCTCTCGCAGCTCCGAGACGACGACGAGGCCGCACGCCCACGTGGCGATGGCGGCGGCCGTCTCGGGAGCGGTCGGGTTCACCGCCGAGCCGAACGAGAGCACCATCGGAGTGAGCGCGACGGCCAGGCCGACCAGCGCCACCCGCGGCGAGGCCATGCGTGAGAGCGCGCCCACGGCGAACGCCACGAACAGCGCCGTGATGAGCACCGTCACGAAGCGCATCAGGTAGACGGCGCCCGCGGCGGTCGGCCACAGGCGCGAGATCCCACCGACGACGGCGTAATACGCGGGTGGGTGACGGCCCGCCTCGGTGATGACTTCCTTTGTCTTCGACTCCGAACCGGTGAAGCTGTGGCACGAGGCGTCACGATTCGGCTCGCGCGCGAAGCAGTTGAGGTGGTCGCCGGCGGCGCCGTAGATGGCGGGGAGCTTGACGAACGTGTAGCCCCTGAGGAGCTTCGAGCGCGGTGTCTTCCCGACGAGCTCGCCGCGGGCCACGGAGGCGGCCCGCACGACGTGTGCCTGCTCGTCGGCGTTGGCGAACAGCGGCGTCGCCAGTCCCCACAGCCCGGTCAACACCGCGACGAGCACGAAGGTGACAACGAACCGCCCGCGCGGTGTGGAGCGAAGCGACGAGGCGACGGAGCCGATCGACATCGCGATGATTCAGGCGTCGCCGAGCGTTCGACTGAGGTCGACCTCGCGCATCGTCGTCAGGGCGAACACAGCGAGCTCGTCGTCCTGGAGGAAGCGGGTGCTGACGAAGTGCGTGCGCCCGCGCTGCGTCTCGCGCCGGCTGTCGATGACGAAGCGAGGCCCGGTAACGGGCTCGAAGTAGTCGACCCGCATGTTGGTCGTCGCCAGCCATCGCATCGGACGGGGGACCGAGCGATCTTCGCCGGCTCGGACGGTGAACAGCGCGATCAGGTCGACGTAGGTGGGCGTGAAACCGCCGAAGAGCTGCCCGCGCGGGTTCTTGACGTGGTCGGGGAGCGCCGCCTCGACACGGATGAAACCGGGCGCTTCGTCGAGCACGTCCCACGCCCACGCTTCGAGGAAGTCGCCCGCCGGGTGGCCTCGGCCGACGAGGCGGCCGGGCGGCGGGGAGGCCCACGGACGAAGGTTCGGATCACTCCCGGACGGCTCGGATTGGCTCATCGCGCCGCCACGCTAGTGATTCGATGCGCGCCGGACGCTAAACGCCGCCTTCGCTCCGATCAGGCGTGACGGCTTCGCCCCTGTGCTCGCTCGGACGCGGTACGACGGTGATGGGTGCGTCACGCAGCTCGCCCAACGCGCGGTTCTCGCGCACGTAGTCGGACGGGTAGAAGATGATTTTGTCGAACGGGTACCAGAGTCCCAGCCACGCCAGGACCCAGCCGACGATGTCGATCACTGCACGTGTGGGATCGTCGCTCGCGCCGGTGTGGATCGCGATCGCAGTGATCGCCAGTCCGAGCAAGGTGACGGGCAGACCGATTCGCAGCGCGCGCACGCCGCTGCGTTGCGTCGAACGCCGGTTGCAGTCGTTGACGTACGACCGCTCGTCGCAGTACCTGCGCATGGTGACCGCGAGGCTCTCTTCGAGACCGTCGCTGATCTCCGACTCGGGAAGCGTGAGCTCCAGGTGCACCGGCCGTCCGGTCGGTCGGCCCTCGAGCTCGGCGATGCAGCGGTCGATGCCGGGCTGGAACGTGCCGTGACTCGACCCGAGCTCGACTTGCGGCCTCTCGAACATGTCGACCGCCCGGGCAAGATCGAGCCGGATCACGGCCGCCCGGTCATCGTCGGTCGCCGGTGCCCCCGATCGCCTGACGTCCGTCATGAAGCACTGTCGCAGTGCTCTTCGGTGCGCCCCAGCACTCCCTCACGGTATCCACGCCGCGCCTGCTACTGACGGAGCTCAGCCGCCGTAGACCGTGACGATCTTCGAGCAGGTTTTCTCCTTCTTCAGCGCCTGCAGGAGGCTCTGGTTCGACGACAGCTTGGAGAAGGGATCGCCGGTTGTGGCTTGGAGGGTCTGCAGAGCCGCCGTGAACTGCGCGATGTCCGCCGCGAACGCCACGTTGCTCGGATCAGCTGCTGCGAGCTTCTGCCGTGCCGCCGTGACTCCGTCCACGCTGCTCTGGAAGTACTGGTCGAAGAGCTTCGTGACCTTCTTCCCGCCGTCGCTCGGTGAGAGCGTCGCCGCCTTCGCCTTTGCGTCGTTCAGCGACGCGAGCAACTGATCGGTCGACGCCAGGATCTGGGTCTGTGCGGTGGCGGGATCGCCGCTGTTCGCCGGCTGGATCTGGTCGATCGTGTTCGAGACGCCGGTGATCGCGCCGCAAATGCTCTTGGCGTACTTCTTGTCGGAAACGGTCTTCGCCCCGGCCACACCCGAAGTGCCGAGCACGAGGCCGGCGGTGAGCAACACCAGACCGGTCCCCTGCATGAACTTCTTCACGAAACACCCCTCTCATCGGCTGGCCCGATGGTGAGGGACGGACTCCGATGCCACCTGAGTACCGGTTACTCATTTCCGGCGAGGTGTGAGGGGCTCAGCTCAGCGCGCTCGGAGGGAATCGAACCCCCAACCTTCTGATCCGTAGTCAGATGCTCTATCCGTTGAGCTACGAGCGCCGGAGTGAGTCAGTGTACGCCCGGGGTCGGTGGAGCCGGTGGTGAGCCGCGGCCAACCGGCTCCGGCTACCGGCGACGCATCGCCTTCTCGAACGCAGCGAACGCCGGCTCCTTCGTCGTGAAGTCGGCACGGACGAGGCCAGTGTTGTCCTCCGGCGCGTCCGGGTTCGTGCCCGGGTCGAGGTACGAGAACCAGATCAGGGGACCGGTGAACGACCAGCGATTCCAGCGGCTGTAGGCCTTGGTGAGGTACTCGGCCGTGAACGTCGCCGGGGTGCCCGCAATCGTCGGCGCTCCGATCTCCGTCCCCCACACCTGCTTCTGTCTGTCGCCATGCTTCGCCATCACGTCGTGCAGCTTCGGTGTCGTCGTGGCGAAGGGTCCGGATCCGGAATCGCCGGTGGGCATGGCCGGGTACGAGTACGGGTGGTAGCCGACCGCGTCGAACTTCCCGCCGCCACCCGCCCGGTAGACGCCTTCGAGGAAGGGCAGCGGCTTCATCGCCTGCTGCCGCGGCTGGTTCTCCGCCGGCACCAGCCCTCCAGAGATCACGGTCGCCGAGGGATCGACGGTCTTGATCGCGTCGTAAGCCGGGCGGAGCAGCGCAGCGTACGCGGCGGGGTCGGGGGCGGGCGCCCAGAAGAAGGTGAGGTTGGGCTCGTTCCAGATCTCCCAGGCCTTGAGGCCCCGGGGCGCGTACCGTTCGACCGCGGCGCGCGCGAACGCGGCAAAGTTCATCGGGTCGATGGGCGGTGAGTGCTCGGAGGTTCCGGGAGCGCGCGCCCACGCCGGGGTGTAGGCGAGCACACCGATCACGTCGAGCCCGCACGTCCGAGCCGTGTCGACGATCCGATCGACCGCCGACCAATCGCGAGTTCCCGGTTCCTGTTCGATGGCCGACCAGTCGACGTCGATGCGGAGGTAGCGGGCGCCCGTGGCGGCGATGCCGGCGAGGTCGGCCTCCAGGGCGGGCCCCTGGCGTCCGCCGAGCTCGGCCCCCTCGCTGAAGCCGGCTCGATCGCCGGTGGGTGTGCGCGCCGGTGGCGGGCCCGCGCACCTGAGATTCGCGACCGATTGTGGCGGGGCCGACGGCACGGTTGGGGAGGGCGCAGGGTCGGACCGTCCGACCACGAACACCACCGCGCCGACGGCGACGACGACCACGAGCGCTCCCGCCCACGCGACCCGGAATGGCATGACCGCCGAGCGTACGAGTTCGAGCGACGAGATGGTCGGCGCTGGCGGCGGCGGCCGCGGGCGTCACGTTCACGGTCGCGTTGAGCGTCGCTGCTCGCGCCGGCACCGGCCGCCGCACGAGCACCCGCGTAGCCTCTCGGCGTGGCCGTCGGCGAGACCGTTTGGCGCGACACCGCCGGCGCCGGCGTGCTCGCCGCCCTCGAGCCCGGCGTCCCGTCGGACCTCGACCGCCGTCCCGACGTGCTCGTCGTCGGCGGCGGCGCCGTCGGTCTGGCCACCGCCGCCCTCTGCTCCCGCGCCGGCCTGGGCCGCGTCGTAGTGATCGAACGCGAGCGCCTCGCGGCGGGCGCATCCGGGAGCGCGGCGGCGCTGCTCACGCCGGAGGCGCACGTCTGGACCGACCCGCCGCCGTTCGTCGCCCTGGCCCGCACGAGCCTGCGGCTGCTGCGCAGCCTTGACGCCGAGTGGGACGGCGCGATCGGTGTCGAGACGCTCGAATGGCTCGTCGCGTTGCCACAGGCATTGCCGTTCGACGCCGAGCTCGGCCCACTCGTCGACGTCCTGGATCCCGACGGCGCCCACGCAATCGAGCCCGAGCTCGGCGACGTCCCCGGCGCCTTGCGCATTCGCGAGCAGGCGCGCGTGCACCCCTTGCGGCTGGCGGCGGCGCTCGCGGCTCGCGCCGGCACGGTGGCAACCGGTATCGAGATGCTCGGCGTCACCACCACCGCCGGACGCGTCACGGGTGTGCGCACGTCGCACGGCGACATTCATCCCGGCGCGGTCGTGTTCGCCACGGGCCTGGCTCCGAGCGTCCCGGAGCTCACCGCGCTCGCGGTGCCGCAGCGGTGGATCAAGGGGCACCTCCTCGCCACTGCGCCGTCGCCGTTCCGCCTGCGCACGGCGCTCGCCTCGCTCGGAGGCCTCGTGCTCCAGCTCGACGGCGGCGAGATCGTGGCCGGCGGCACGCTCGACGAGGGCGACCACGACCCGGTCGTGCGGGACGACGTGATCGCCGGGATCCGCAAGGGGCTCGCCGCGTTGCTGCCGCGTACTGCAGAGCTGGAGATCGGCCACGCCTGGTGTTGCTTCCGCCCGACCACCGAAGACGAGCAGCCCGTCATCGACCGCGTCGACGGCGTCCAGAACGCGTGGATCACATGCGGCCACTTCCGCACCGGCATCCTCATGGCGGCGGCAACCGGAGATGTGCTCGCACGGTGGATCGACTCGGGCCGCCCGCCGGACGGCGTCACGCCGTTCGGTCTCGCGCGCTTCGCCGGTTGACGCCTCGTGCCGGGTGTCACGTTGACCCCGGGGCGCCTGGCGTGTTCACATACCGGCAGCCTGTATGTGAACCCCGGAGGTGCCGCGATGACCGTCCTCGACCGCGCCGAGATCTCCGCCGGCTTCGTCGCCGAGCTCGACAACTTCGGCGAGCTGCTCAGGTCGCTGGAGCCCGCCGACCTGGACGCGCCGACGCGATGCACGGGTTGGACGGTCGGCGACGTCGCCGGGCACATGGTCGGCCAGGTCACCGATGTCGTGAACGGCCGCCTCGAGGGCCTCGGCACGCCCGAGGTCACCGAGCGAGAGGCGAAGGAGCGCGAGGGGCGGTCGGCCGACGAGCTCGCGGACGAGCTCGCCGAGGGCCGGGCCGGCGTTGCCGCGCTGGCCGACCAGCTCGACGACGCGGCGTGGAATGCGCCGGTGGGGACCGACTTCGAGGGAACTGTCGGCGACGGCGTCCTCGCACTCTGGTTCGACGGTTACCTCCATGCCGACGACATCCGCGCTGCGCTCGGAACGCCGTCGGTGCAGGGCGACGGTCTGCGGGGCTCGCTGCACTGGGTCGCCGACGACCTCGGCCGTCGGGGATGGGGCCCCGCCACGCTCGCGCTCGACGGCGTGGATGCCATCGAGATCGGTGGCGGCGGCGAGAAGATCACCGGCGACCCGCTGCAGTTCCTGTTGGTCGCGACCGGCCGGGCCGACCCGTCCCCACACGGGCTCGACGAAAGCGTCAACATCTTCGGGTGACGCCCACCAAAGCCGAGCAAGCCGATGCCACGCGGACGGCGCTCACCGCGGCCGCGCGGCTGCTCTTCACCGAGCGCGGCTACGCGGCGACGTCGACGACCGAGATCGTCGAGCGAGCGGCAGTCACGCGCGGCGCGCTGTACCACCACTTCGCCGCCAAAGAGGAGCTGTTCCGCGCCGTCTTCGAGCAACTCGAGGGCGAAGTCACCAAGCACGTCGCCGAGGAAGCGCTCACGAGCACGGACCCGCTCGAACAGCTCCGGCGCGGGACCCGCGCCTATCTCGACGCCTGCATCGACCCCGCGGTGCAGCGCGTCGTGCTCCTCGACGGCCCGTCGGTGCTCGGCTGGAAGACGTGGCAGGAGATCGAGCAGCACTACGGGTACGGCCTCGTCGTCGCCGGCGTCGAGGCGGCGATCGGCGCCGGCCTCATCTCGGCCCAACCGGTCGAACCACTCGCCCACGTTCTGTTCGGAGCGCTCACCGAAGCCGGAATGGTCGTCGCCCGCGCCGACGAGCCGCGCACAGCACGCGCCGACATGGAAGCGGCGATGGACCGCTTGCTCGACGGGCTGCGCGCTTCGAACGCCTGAGCTGATCAGACGCTCGCTCGCACCACCACGCGCACTCCGGTGGCCTGGCCAAGGTCGACGTACGCGTTGTCCTCCTCGTAGCGCCGGCCCTGGAGGTTGAGCATTCGCACCGGCTCCCGCCCGAGCGGGAAGGGCCCGGCGTGCCACGTGCCGCGATGCAGGACGATGCAGGTGAGGGGGTCGAGCAGGAATGCGCGCACGCTCTCGACCTGCACCGGTGACGAGAAGTCGACGAACGCCGGAGCGACGGCGATCCACGACCGGCCGCTGAGCGGCATGAGCGCCTGGGTGTGCGTGTCGTGGTGGTACAGCCGGTCGACCACGAGGGTGTCGCCGAGCCGCTCGACCTCGTCGGGACCGTGGCTGATGTAGTTCAGGTGGGCGTCCTCCCAGCCGAACTCGAGCGAGTGGATGCCGTCCGACGGGTCGCTGTCGGGCACGGGCACCCAGCCGAACTCGCGCCACGCCTCGAGAGCGAATGGCTCGGCGTCGATGGTGATGGTCTCGGCCATGCCGCGTTCCCTGCCGGTGATTACGCTCTGACGGGCGCGTCAGCATACGGCGAGGAGGGACCGATGGACGTGCGGTCGATCGAAGAGGTGCCGCCGGTCGTCGAGCACAACGGCACCGTGCCCGTGTGGTGGCTCGTGAACCCGCGCGAGATGAAGGAGATCACCGACGGCGGCTTCCTCGAGCTCGTCAGCGAGTTCGAGGTTGCGGGCGGCGGCCTCGTCGATCCGCACTCGCACCCGACCCACGAGTTCTATTACGTCACCGCCGGGCGCGGGATCATGATGATCGACGGGGAGGAGCGGGAGATCAATCAGGGCGACCTCGTGCACATCCCTCCCGATCTGGTGCACAGCCTTCGTCCCGTGAGCGACCACGCGCCGATCCACTGCTTCTGCTTCGCCGTCGGCGTGAAGGACGCGCCCGCGGTCGACTACACCGAGCACTGATCCCGGCTTGGCGCGCGTCCTGGTCACGCGCCGGCTCCCGGGCGGGCTCGACCCGCTGGTCGAAGCCGGCCACGAGCTCGTCGAGCCCGAGGGCGACCGGCCGTTCACGCACGACGAGATCGTTCGTCAGGCATCGAGTGTCGACGCCATCATCTGTTTGCTGACCGATCAGATCGACGCCGCGGTGCTGGCGGCGGGCAGACCCCGGCTGAAGGTCGTCGCCACGGTCGCAGTCGGGTACGACAACGTCGACCTCGACGCCGCCGCCGCCCACGGCATCGCGGTGACCAACACACCCGGTGTGCTCGACGACACGACCGCCGATCTCGCGTTCCTGCTGATCCTGGCGGCGGCGCGGCGGATCTGGGAGGCGGAGTCCGACCTGCGTGCGGGGAAGTGGCCGGGGTGGGACATCGACCAGTACCTCGGGCGCGACGTGCACGGCGCCGTCCTCGGCGTCGTCGGCTTCGGTCGGATCGGGCAGGCGATCGGCCGGCGCGCCACCGGCTTCGGCATGGAGGTGCTGCACCACACGCGTCGCGATACCGGCATCACCGGCTGGCGCGGCGACCTGGACCGGCTGCTGGCCGAGAGCGACATCGTCACCCTGCACGTGCCGCTCACCGACGAGACGCGGCACCTGATCGACGGCCGCCGGCTGGCGCTCATGAAGCCGGACGCCGTGCTCGTCAACACGTCGCGCGGGCCCGTCGTCGACGAGGAGGCGCTGGCGGTCGCGCTCGAGGAGGGTGCGATCTTCGCGGCGGGCCTCGACGTGTACGAGCGCGAGCCCGAGGTGCATCCGCGCCTTCTCGTCGCGCCGCGCACCGTCCTGCTCCCGCACATCGGAAGCGCTTCACTGGCAACCCGTACGCGCATGGCGCGGGTCGCGGCCGAGAACGTGGTGGCCGTCCTCGCCGGCGGCGGCCCCAAGAATCCCGTCACAGGAGGATGAGATGCGACGAGTCGTGACCGGTCAGACCGGCAGCGGGAAGTCCGTGTTCGTCAGCGAGGAGCAGATCGAGCCGATCCGGTTGTCGCTCATGCCCGGGCTCGAGTTCGCTCGGGTGTGGGGCGGTGACGAGACAACGCCGCTTCCCTCGGACGGCACGCCACCGGCGGCACCGGCCTTCTTCCCGCCCGAACGCGGCTACCGCTTCGTGTTCGTCACGATCCCGCCCGAGGGCTCGGCGGAGTTGCCCGAGGATCTGGACCTGGAGGGCGCCCTGGCGGAGGTGAACGAGAAGCTGCCCGGCATGCTCGAGCACAACGAGCTCGAGAACCCTGGGATGCACACGACGGACACCGTCGACCTCGACCTCGTGCTCTCGGGCGAGATGGACCTCGAGCTGGACGACGGTGCCGAGGTGCATCTGCAGCCGGGCGACTGCGTGGTGCAGAACGGGACCCGCCACGCCTGGCGCAACCGGACGTCCGAACCGTGCACGATGCTGTCGATCCTCGTCGGTGCCCGCCGCTCGTAGCCCGCGCTACTCGCCGTCGCCCTCGTCGATCGGCGTCGGGTCCAGGCCGAGGAGCTCCACGGTGGTCTTGCCGTCGCGGAGGGCGGCGAACAGCGCCTGTTCGCGCTCGGCCCGGGCCGTGCCGGCGGCGAGCACGGCGGCGACCTCCGTCGCCACGACGACCGTGACGCCGTCGGCGTCGCCCACCAGCCAGTCGCCGGTCTGCACGCGCACGTCGCCGACCTCGGCCGAGCCGCCGGCCGCCCCCGGCAGCTCCTTGGTCGCGCCCGGCAGGGCGACGCCGGTGCTGAACACCGGGAAGCCATGCTCCTCGAGCGCCGCGACGTCACGCACGCAGCCGTCGATCACGAGACCGGCGACGCCACGGGCCTGCGCTGCTGTCGCGAGCACCTCGCCCCAG
>DASZGY010000064.1:0-33656 GCA_035938395.1 Acidimicrobiia bacterium | reverse complement strand
CGGCGGCGGCACCTCCGAGGTCCAGCGCAACATCATCGGCGAGCGCGTCCTCGGGTTGCCGCGCGACCCCTCAAGGACACCGTGAGAGGGGCACCTCCGGCAGGGGCCGGGGTTTCCCCGGTCCCGGTTCGAGACGATGGCCGGCTTGGAGCACTTGCGCAAGCAAGTGCGACCAGAGGGTCAGTCGCCGAGGCGCAAGGCGGCGACGAACGCCTCCTGGGGGACCTCGACCCGTCCGATCTGCTTCATGCGCCGCTTGCCCACCTTTTGCTGCTCGAGGAGCTTGCGCTTGCGCGTGACGTCGCCTCCGTAGCACTTGGCGATCACGTCCTTGCGGCGGGCTTTGACGGTCTCGCGGGCGATGATGCGCCCGCCGATGGCGGCCTGGATGGGCACGTCGAACAGCTGGCGCGGGATCAGCTCGCGCAGCTTCTCGGTCATGCGCCGCCCGTACTCGTAGGCCCGGTCGCGGTGCACGACGGCCGAGAACGCGTCGACAGGGACGCTGTTGAGCAGGACGTCGACCTTGGCGAGGTCGGAGCGGCGATTCCCGGCCGGCTCGTAGTCGAGGCTGGCGTATCCGCGGGTTCGGGACTTCAACTGGTCGAAGAAGTCGAGCACGATCTCGGCCAGCGGGAGGTCGTAGACGAGCTCGACCCTGTCCTCGGACAGGTACTCCATCTTCTTCATCTCGCCGCGGCGTGACTGCGCGAGCTCCATGAGCGTGCCGACGTACTCCGCCGGCGCCAGCATCGTGACCCCGACGAACGGCTCCTCGATCGACTCGACCTGGTTCGGCGGCGGCATCGCCGACGGGTTGTCGACCACCTCGACGCCCCCGTCGGTCAGGTTGGCGAGGTACTCGACGTTCGGGGCCGTGGCGACGAGGTCGATGCCGTACTCGCGCTCGAGGCGTTCCCGGATGATCTCCATGTGCAGGAGGCCGAGGAACCCGCAACGGAAGCCGAAGCCGAGCGCGCCCGACGTCTCGGGCTCGTATGTGAACGACGAGTCGTTGAGGCGCAGCTTCTCGAGCGCGTCCCTGAGGTCGGCGTAGGCATCGCCGTCGACGGGGTACAGGCCGCAGAACACCATGGGCTTCGGATCGCGGTAGCCCTCGAGCGGAGCGGCGGGATGCGACGCCGTCGTGACTGTCTCGCCGACGCGCGCCTGGCCGACGTCCTTGATGCCGGCGATCAGGTAACCGACTTCCCCCGGGCCGAGGCTCGCCACCGGCGTCGGTCGGGGCAGACGGACGCCGATCTCCTCGGCGTCGCGGACCGCGTCGGCTTGGAGGTACTTCAACCGTGCTCCCGAGACGAGCGTGCCGTTGAACACCCGTACCGCGCTGACGACACCGCGGTACGGGTCGTAGTACGAGTCGAAGATCAAGGACTGCAAGGGCGCGTCGGCGTCGCCCTTCGGGGGCGGGATGCGATCGACGATGGCGTCGAGCAGCTCCGGCACCCCTTCGCCGGTCTTGGCCGAGATGCGCAGGACGTCCTCGGCGGGGATTCCGATCACGCGCTCGATCTCCCCCGCGACGCGGTCGGGCTCGGCCACCGGGAGATCGATCTTGTTGACGGCGGCGACGACGGTCAGGTCGTGCTCGATCGCCAGGTACGCGTTCGCCAGCGTCTGCGCCTCGATGCCTTGCGACGCGTCGACCAGGAGCACGACACCCTCACAGGCCGCCAGACTCCGTGAGACCTCGTAGCTGAAGTCGACGTGACCGGGCGTGTCGATCAGGTGCAGGACGTGGTCCTTCCAGTTGAGGCGGACGTTCTGCGCCTTGATCGTGATCCCCCGCTCTCGCTCCAGATCCATCGTGTCGAGGTACTGGGCGCGCATGTCCCGGGGGTCGACCGCTCCGGTCAGCTCGAGGAACCGGTCGGCGAGCGTCGACTTCCCGTGGTCGACGTGACTGATGATCGCGAGGGCGCGCTGAGTTTCGAGGGAGAGCATCGTCGCCATTCTCACGCACCCCGGGATCGGGTCGGGAACGACCGTGCTGCTAGCCTGGGCCGGTCCCCAACGGAACCACGGATGTCGAGACGCGCATGGCGAACATCAAGAGTCAGATCAAGCGGAACCGCCAGAACGAGCAGCGGCGCCTGCGCAACAACTCCACGCGTTCCGAGCTCAAGACCCGGGTCAAGCGGGCGGCCGAGGGCCTCGAGACCGGCGCCGACGACGCCGGCGATCGGGTCCGCGCCGCCCAGAAGCGGCTGGGCAAGGCGGCCGAGAAGGGCGTCGTGCACAAGAACCAGGCCTCGCGACGCACCTCGCGTCTGATGAAGCGGGCCGCGACCAAGGGATAGGCCGTGGCTAGCGCCGCCGCGACCGCTCCGGGCGAGGCGACCCCCGCCGGATGGGCCCGCCCCGCGCCCGGCCCGAGAGGGCGGCCAGGCGAGCCACCAGCACTTCGAGCACCGCGTCCTCGGGGATCGCGCGCGCGCCCTTGAGGTCGAGGTCGGCGGCGAAGAGATAGTCGAACGCCTTCCGGAGGCCGTCGGTCTGCAACGCCCGGGCCTGGTCGAGCGCCTTACGGGCCGGGTACTCCTTGACCCGACCGTCCAGCGCCGCCACCGCGTCGCGAGGAGTGCGGACGCGGGGGTCGTCGAGCGACGCGACCCGCCGGTAGTAGGAGTGCAGTGTGCCCATGACCTGCAACGGGTGCATCGGCCGGGACTGGCCGGGCCCGGGCGCGGTGACCATCCGCCGGAGGGTCGCGAGCGCGCCGGCCATGTCGCCCGCTTCGATCGCGTTCGTGAGCTGGTAATTGGGCACGGAGCCGGCCTCGCCGAGATACGGCTCGACGTCCTCGACGTCGAGCGTCGCGCCCGGTCCGGCCGCCGCGGCGAGGAGCTCCACCAGCTGCGGCACCCGGCCGGCGTCCTCGCCCAGGTGCGCCGTGACGTGCTTTGCCGCCGCGGGACGGAGCTCGATCCCCGCGTCGGCGAGGTGCTGCGCCAGCACGTCGCCCGTCTTCTCGGCCGCCGGCCCCACCTTGACGGCCTTCGCCGTCTTCAACGCGTCGCCCAGGCTCTTCGGCAGTCGCCCACCCCCGCCCACGACCACGAACGCGGTGGTGTCCAGCGGCCGTTCGAAATAGGCCACCAGCGGCGCGACGTCACCAGCGCCGAGGTTCCCGACCTCGTGGAGCACCACGACGCGCCGGGCCGTCATGAACGGCGGGCTCTGCGCGGCGTTGAGCGCAGCGGCAACGACCTCCTCGCGGCCTTCCGCTCCGCTCGGCGCATCGCTCTCGGCCTCGCCGGGCGCCGCCCGGCCGGGCACCGTGAACTCCTCGACCGCCAGCGTGCGATCGTCGTCGCCGACGAGCTCGGCGAGAAGCTGTTCCAGCGCTTCGCCGCGCAGCACCGGATCGGACCCGTTCACCTGATACAGAGCCGCGCTCATGATGCGTGCGCCCGGTCAGGCTCGAGCGCCTGCACCGCTTCGATCATCCGGCACACCCTGAGCGATCCGATGACGTCGTGCACGCGCACGATGCGGCACCCGTGCATGACCCCGAACGCGACCGCCGCCAAGGACGCGTCACGCCGGTCGTCGATGGCGATGTCGAGCAGCTCCCCGAGGAAGCGTTTGTTCGACGCCGACAGCAGCAGCGTGTACCCGAGGGACGCGAACACGTCGCTCTCGCGCAACAGGACCGCGCTCTGCCCCGGGGTCTTGCCCAGGTCGAGCCCGGGATCGAGCGCGACCTGCTCGGGCGCGAGACCCGCTGCTTCCGCCGCGCCGGCCCGGGCGAGCAGGAACGCCTGGACCTCACCGAGGAGGTCGTCGTAGCGAGGCTCGGGATCCCGCACGCGCGGGGCGAGACGGATGTGCGTGGCGACGACCGATGCTCCGAGCGCCGCAGCGGTGGAGAGATAGTCGGGATCGGCGAAGCCGCTGATGTCGTTGCCGAGCACGGCCCCGGCCTTGCACGCCGCCCGGAGGACAACCGCCCGCCACGTGTCGACCGACAGCGGCGTCTCGAAGCGTGCTCGGAGCGCCTCGACGGCCGGGAGCACCCGGTCGAGCTCCTCGGCCTCGGACACCTCGGGTCCCGGCCCCGCCTTGACCCCGCCCACGTCGAGCACGTCGGCGCCTTCGGTGACGAGCTGCTCGGCGCGACGGAGGAGCGCGTCGAGAGCGAACGTCTCGCCGGCGTCGAAGAACGAGTCCGGCGTCCGGTTGAGGATGCCCATGACGAGGGCGCGGTCGGTGACCTCGTGGACGCGGTCACCGAGACGAAAGCGCATCGACTCGGAGGTTACGGCGTCGGCCCGACCAGAGCTTCGCCGCTCCCAGGAGCGCCGTGCCCGCGATGATCGCCCACGCGGCGCGGCCGTCGACGTCGACGGGAAGCCGCGAGAAGAACGCCGCCACCCAGAGCATGGCTCGGGCGAGCAGCGCGGTCGGTGCCTGGAGCAGCGCGGCCAGACCGGGCCACCACGATTCGACCACGCCGCCGGCGACGCCCGTCACGAGGCCGAGCACGGTGAGCGGTCCCGCGATGGGACCGGCGACCAGGTTGGCCGGGAGCGCGGCGAGCGGCACCGAGCCGAACACGGGGATGAGGACCGGGGCCACGCCGATCTGCGCCGCCAGCGTCACGCCCAGCGGCTCGCGGAGCCAGTGCGGTCCGGGAACGCGGGCCGTGATCGCCGGCGCGAGCACGGCGATGCCGGCGCTCGCGCCGCAGGAGAGGAGGAAGCCGATCGAGTGGACGAGAAACGGGTCGGCGAGCACGAGCGCGACGACCGCGAGGGCGAGGACCCGGACTCCGGCAGTGGGGCGACCGAGGTACAGCGCAGTCATCGAGCACGCCGCCATCGCGCAGGCGCGGAGCACCGACGGCTCCCAGCGCGTCATCGTGCCGAACACCACGAGGAGGGTGAGGCCGGCGACCAGCTGTGCCCGCAGCGGCAGACGACGCAACAATGGCCTGGCGAGCGCGAGAACGAACGCGACGTTGGCGCCGGACACGGCGAGCAGATGCGTCAGGCCCGAGGCGCGGAACTGCTCCTCGACGTCACGCGGAAGCTCGCGCGTGTCGCCGAGCAAGAACCCGGCCATCAGCGCGCGCTCCGTCGGCGCCAGGTGCCGGCCACCGGCGAGGACACGGGCGCGGAGAAAGTTGGCCGTGCGGTGCAGCGGCGAACGAGCGGGCTCGAACGCGCGCAGCTCGACGGCGTCGAAGCTCGCGACGGCGTGCCGCCATCGAAGGCGCTCGTCGTAGCCGCTGAGGGGCTGGAGCCAGCCCGACACCTCCACCTCGTCGCCCGACTCGAGCAGTCGTAGCTTGCCGGCGGTGCCGCCACCGGCGGTGACGAGCACGGTGCGCGCTCCGGCGGAGCGCCCGCCGATGCGGGTGACGCGGGCGAGGACGCGCGCGTTGTACTGCCCTCCGTCGGGGTCGTCGGTCAACGTCGCCGTGATCGTCGCCGCCGCGCGCGCGTCCCGGGGCGCAGTGAGCGGCGAGTGCGCCTGGCCGTCGAGCGCCCTTTGCATCGACGCCGTGGCCAGCATCGCGACCGCAGCGACCGCCAGCGCGACACGCGCCGGTCCCTTCGGAAGGAACAGCGCCGCGATCGCTCCGAGCAGTCCGGAGACGAGGAGGACGATCGCGCGACCGGGCCCCAGCTGCTCACCGAGCCGGGCCCCGGCGACCACCGCCGCCACCAACGAGACGGGGCCGGCGGCACGACCGCTCCTCAGATCGTCACCTTGTCCTTCAAGTCGGCGAAGCGCTTCTCGCCGATGCCGCGCACGTCGCGCAGCTCGTTGACGGACCGGAAGCCGCCTCGTCGTTCTCGCTCGGTGACGATGGATCCCGCGAGCGAGGGGCCGATCCCGGGGAGGGCCTCGAGCTCGGCTTGCGTGGCGCTGTTGAGGTTCACGAGACCCGACGGGTCGGCACTCCCGCCGCCGGTGCCGCTCCCGCCGGCGCCCGCCGAGCCGGCGGGAGCCGCTTCGCCCGCGCGTTGTACGAGCACCCGCTGGCCGTCGGCGACCTTGGCCGCGAGGTTGAGCCGATTCAGGTCGGCGTCCGGGGCGCCGCCTCCGGCGGCTTCGATCGCGTCGATGACCCGCGCACCGCCGGCGAGGTCGTAGACCCCGGGCTTGGCCACTGCGCCGGCTACGTGCACGGTGACGCGTGCGCCCTTCTTGGTGCCGCCCGACGAGCCGCCGTTCGCCGGCGAGTCTGCCGTCGAGACCGCCGCCGTCGAGACCGTCGTGCGCGCGCTGGTCGCCGGCGGTCGGCGCGCCGTCGATGACGAGGCGGAGTCGCCGGCGCCGAGCCGGTACCAGATGAACCCGGCGGCGAGCGCGACGACAACGAGCGCGGCCACCCCGACGCGCGGGTCGCCGCGCAGCTCGCGCACCCGATCGACGAATCGCTCGAGCGGACCGCCCCATTCGCCCGGTCGGGGCGGGAACACGGGCGGTCGGTCGGGGTGGTCCGGCGAAGCCCAGAACTCGGCGTCGGGCGCGCCGCGTTCGACGGTGTCGGTACGGGGCGAATCGGCCATGGCGACCTCCGGGCGCGACGAAGCAGAGACCGGAGGAAGCGGAAGGGGAAGATCGAGGCCCGGACCGGCCGAGCTGGATGCGACGGTAGCGCGCTCGTCCCTGCTCGGAAAGGGGGTTCTCAGCGCCCGGTGAGAGCCTGCGCTTCCGCCTCGAGGGGGATCGCCTCGTACGCAGCCTCGTGGCCCAATCCGCGCCGGCGTCCCCGCGCGTACGCGCCGATGTAGCGGACGAGGAAGCGCGCCGCGCCGAGCTCCCGCCACTGGCGGACGTGCACGAGCTCGTGGGCGATCAAGTCGCGGTCGTGCTCGTGACCACGGCGCACCAGGATCCAGCGGCCGAGCGTCATCCCCGCGATCCCGGGCGTCAGCACGGGCACGACGACGAGGCGGGCCCGCTCGAGATCGTGGGCGGGGACGTGCGTGAACAGCTGGCGCTCGCTCGCATCGAGCCGCCGCGTCACCAAGTCTTCTACCGCGTGACGAAGTTGACCAGACGGCCGGGTACGACGATGACCTTGCCGACCTCGATCCCCTCGAGCAGCTCGGCGACTCGCTCGTCGGCGCGCGCCGCCGCCTCGTGCTCGGCTTCGGTCGCCCCCGCCGGGACCTTCACCCGCGCCCGCACCTTGCCGTCGATCTGGAGCGGGATCTCGACCTCCTCGACGACGAGGTACGCCGGGTCGGGCTCGGGGAACGGCTCGTACGCGAGGGATTCGGCGTGCCCCAGCCGGGACCACACTTCTTCGGCCAGGTGCGGCGCGAGGGGCGCGAGCATCAGCGTCATGGCGGTCACGACCTCGAGGGGCGCCGCTCCCGTCTCCCCCGCCACCGCCGTCAGCCGGTTGTTCAGCTCGAACAGCCGGGCAATGGCGGTGTTGAACTGCAGCTTCCCCATGTCCGACCCCACCGCCTCGATCGTCCGGTGCAGGATTCGACGCGTCTCCTCGTCGGCGGACGCGTCCGAGACGCGGATCGCGCCGGTCTCCTCGTCGATCGCGTTGCGCCAGAAGCGTTGGAGGAACCGGTGCACCCCGACGATGTCGGCGGTGTTCCAGGGCCGGCTGGCGTCGAGCGGGCCCATGAACATCTCGTAGAGGCGCAGAGTGTCGGCGCCGTAGTCGGCGTAGATGTCGTCGGGTGCCACGGCGTTCTTCCGGCTCTTGCCCATCCGCCCCTGCTGGCGCGTGACCTCGTTCCCCTCGAAGAAGAACTTGCCGTCCCGCTCCTCGACCTCGTTCGCGGGGACGTACACGCCGCGGTCGTCGACGTACTCGTACGCGGTGATGGTGCCCTGGTTGAAGAGCCGGGCGAACGGCTCCGGCGTCGAGACGTGCGCGAGGTCGTACAGGAACTTGTGCCAGAAGCGCGCATAGAGAAGGTGCAACACCGCGTGCTCGGCGCCGCCGACATAGAGATCGACACCGCCAGAGCGGTTGTCGCCCTGCATCCAGTAGCGCTCGACCTCGGGCTCGACGATCCGGTTCTCGTTGGTCGGGTCGAGGTAGCGCAGGTAGTACCAGCATGATCCTGCCCACTGCGGCATCGTGTTCGTCTCGCGCAGGTACGTCTTCGTGCCGTCGCCGAGGTCGGCCTCGACCGTGACCCACTGCTCGGCGCGGGCGAGCGGCGGCTCGGGCAGGGTCTCCTCGTCGTCGGCGACGATGCGGGGCTGGAAGTCGCTCATCTCGGGCAGCTCGACGGGCAGCATCGACTCCGGGAGCGCGACCGGGAGCCCCGCGTCGTCGTACACGATCGGGAACGGCTCGCCCCAGTACCGCTGGCGGCTGAACAGCCAGTCACGCAGCTTGTACGTGACTGCGCCGGCGCCGTTGCCCGTCTCCTCGAGCCACTCGGTGATCCTGCGCTTCGCGTCGTCGACGTTCAGGCCGTCGAGGAAGCCGCTGTTGATCGCGGGCCCGTCGCCCGGGTACGCCTGCCCGTCGAAGTCGGCCGGCGGCTGCACGGTGCGGACGATCTCGAGGTCGAACTCCTCGGCGAAGTCCCAGTCGCGCTGGTCCTGGCCGGGCACCGCCATGATGGCGCCGGTGCCGTACCCCGCGAGCACGTAGTCGGCGATGAAGATCGGGATGCGCGCGTCGTTGACGGGGTTGATCGCGTATGCGCCGATGAAGACGCCGGTCTTCTCCCTGCCTTCGGCCTGGCGCTCGAGGTCGGTTTTCGTCGACGCGAAGTTGCGGTACGCCTCCACGGCCTCGACCGGGGAGACGTCGGTGCCGAACGAACCTCGCCACTCCAAGGGCGCTTCTCGCGGCCACTCGTTGTCTACGAGCTCATCGACGAGGTCGAGCTCGGGTGCCAGCACCATGTACGTGGCGCCGAACACGGTGTCGGGGCGGGTGGTGAAGACGCGGATGTCCAGGCCCTCGTGCGACTCGACCGGGAACACGATGTCGGCGCCCTCGCTGCGACCGATCCAGTTGCGCTGCATGATCTTGATCGACTCGGGCCAGTCGAGCAGGTCGAGATCGGCCAGGAGCCGTTCGGCGTACTTGGTGATGCGCAGCATCCATTGCTTGAGGGGGCGCTTGTAGACGGGATGGTTGCCGCGCTCGCTGCGGCCCTCGGCTGTGACCTCCTCGTTGGCGAGCACGGTCCCGAGCGCGGGACACCAGTTGACGGCGAACTCGTCGAGATACGCGAGGCGGTACGAGTCGACGACCTTCCGTCGTTCGAGCGCGTCCAGCTCGCTCCACGGACGACCGTCCGGGACGGCGCGCGTGCCGGCCTCGAGCTCGGCGACCAGCTCGTCTATCGGACGAGCCTTGTCCTGCTCGTCGTCGTACCAGGCCTTGAACATCTGCAGGAAGATCCACTGCGTCCAGCGGTAGTAGTGGACGTCGGTGGTCGACACTCCGCGGCGGGGATCGTGCCCGAGCCCGAGCCGGCGCAGCTGGCGCCGCATCGTGGCGATGTTCTGGTCAGTCGTGACCCGCGGGTGCTGCCCTGTCTCGAGCGCGTACTGCTCGGCCGGCAGCCCGAACGCGTCGTACCCCATCGCGTGGAGCACGTTGTGGCCCGTCATGCGCTGGAAGCGTGCGTAGACGTCGGTGCCGATGTAGCCGAGGGGATGGCCGACGTGGAGCCCGGCGCCGCTCGGGTACGGGAACATGTCGAGCACGTACAGTTTCGAGCGGTCGGCCACGCGCTCGTATCCGTCCGCCAAGGGCCCGGTGGGGTTCGGCGTCCAGAAGGTCCGCCCCTCTTCCCAGCGGTCCTGCCATCGCCGCTCGATCTCGTTCGCGAGGCGCGCGTTGTAGCGGTACGGAGGAACCTCGTCGGCGCGCGCTCTCGATTCGCTCATCGCGCGGCGAGCGTACCGGTCAGTCGGGACCGCCAGCCCGTCCAAACCGAGCAGACCCGCTGGTACTCTGCGAGGTCTCGGGGATGTAGCTCAGTCTGGTAGAGCGCCTCCATGGCATGGAGGAAGTCGTGGGTTCAAGTCCCATCATCTCCACTCCCTCCCGCCATCGCCCGGCGGCTCCCTAGGTCCGCCGCATCGTGACCCGGGCCAGCCGGCGGGGCAGCTCACCCTCGGTGAACTCGCTGACGTCCATGAGCGCGAATCCGTCCGAGAGCCGCTCGATGAGCGTGCGGTCGAAGAAATGGACGACGAAACCGCCGTGCTCGTACATGTCGTGGCCGCGCGCGATGCCCGTGCCGTAGTGCGCGTCGTCGGTGGTGCGAACGGTGTAGACGACGTGACCGCCGGGGCGCAGCACGCGACGCAGCTGGCCGACCAGCCGCTCGAGCTCGGGTGTCGTGAGCGACATGCACAGCAGCATGTGCGAGTAGGACGCATCGAAGGCGGCATCAGCGAAAGGGAGGAGTTGCCGGACGTCGTGAAGCCCGACGGTCACGCGATCGCCGAGCCCTTCGGTGTCAGCCTTCGCTTCGATCGCCTCGATGCCCTCGACCGCGTAGTCGAGCGCGTGCACGTGGAAGCCTCGGCGCGCGAGGTAGAGCGTGTCGCGGCCCTGGCCCGCGCCGAGCTCGAGCACAGTCGCGACATCCGCAGCCGCGAACTCGTCGGCGGCAGCGATTGCGGCATCGCTGGGCTCGTCGCCGTACATGTCGGGATGGGCGGCGAAGGTCGCCGACCAGTGATGTCGCTGCTCGTCTGCCGGCGCCACGACGACAGTGTGATCCCCATTCCGGCGAGGCGTCACGAACGCCGTCCGTAGACTGAGCCCGCATGATCGACGTGATCGACTACCGAGCCGGCAACTCCCCCAGCGTCATCTACGCGCTCGAGCGGCTCGGTCTCGAATGCCGGTTGGTGGCGAAGCCGGAGGAGATCGCCGAGTCCGAACGGCTCGTCCTGCCCGGCGTCGGCGCGGCGGCGGCGACCCTCGACTCGCTGCGGGAATCCGACCTCCTCGACGTGCTCGCCCAGCGCGTACAGCAAGACCGGGTGCCCTTCCTGGGGATCTGTATCGGGCTCCAGGTGCTGTTCGAGCACAGCGAGGAAGGAAACACCCCCGGCCTTTGCTGGCTCCCCGGGAGGATCCGCCGCTTCGGCGACGGGCTACGCGTTCCCCAGATCGGCTGGAACGAGGTGCGGTTCACTCGCTCGCACCCTGTCACCGCCGGGCTCCCCGATCGGGGCCACTACTACTTCGTCAACTCCTACTACGCGGACCCGGCCGACCCCGCCGACGCGCTCGGGCGAACGGAGTACGGCATCGAGTTCGCGTCGGTCGTGGCGCACGGCAACGTTGTCGCCACGCAGTTCCACGCCGAGAAGAGCGGCGGCCTCGGCCTCCGGCTCCTCGCCGACTTCGCGGCCTGGGACGGGCGATGCTGACGAAGCGCCTCATCGCCTGCTTCGACGTGATCGACGGCCGGGTCACGAAGGCGCAGCAGTTCCAGGACAACATCGACGTCGCCCCCGCCGAGGACCTCGCCGCCCGCCTCTACGACGACCAGATCGACGAGATCGTCTTCTACGACATCACCGCCAGCGCCGAGAAACGCAAGATAGACCTCGAGACCGTGCGCCGCGTCGCCCGCCCCGTCTTCGTCCCGTTCACTGTCGGCGGGGGCATCCGCTCCGTCGGCGACATGTTCGACGTGCTCAAAGCGGGCGCCGAGAAGATCAGCGTCGACTCGATGGCCGTCCGCAGTCCCGAGATCATCCGCGAGGGCGCGGATGCGTTCGGTCGCCAGTGCATCGTGCTCAGCACGCAGGTGAAGCGCGTGGGAGCCCGCCCCGGCATCCCGTCCGGGTACGAAGTGTTCATCGACGGCGCCCGCGAGGCGACCGGCCTCGACGCGCTCGAGTGGGTACGTCGTGGAGAGGAGCTCGGCGCGGGCGAGATCGTCGTCAACAGCATCGACCGTGACGGCACCGCGTCCGGCTACGACCTCGAGGTCACCCGGGCCGTCGCCGACGCCGTCAACGTGCCCGTGATCGCGTCGGGTGGAGCCGGCGACGTTGACCACATCGCCGCCGGTCTCACGGACGGCGGCGCCCAGGCCGCGATCATCAGCTCGATCCTGTACTCGCCGCGCTTCGACCGGAACCTCGGCGTACGTGAGCTGAAGTCCGCGCTCGTCGAGCACGGCGTGCCGCTGCGACCGTACCTCGAGGAGAATTAGGCCGACGCAGGCTGCGACGCGGGGACCAGCTGCTCCCAGTCGATGCCGGGCGCGTCGGCCCACAACCGCTCGAGCTCGTAGTACGCGCGTGTCTCGTCGAGGAAGACGTGAACCACGATGTCGCCGTAGTCGAGCAGCACCCAGGTCGCGTCATCGAGGCCTTCGACGCTCGTCGGAGCGGTCGAGGCGTGCTCCTTCATCGCCTTCTCGATCTCGTCCACGATCGTGCGCACGTGCCTCGTGTTCGTCGCGCTGGTGATCACGAACGCGTCCGTGATGGAGATGATGTCGCCGACATCGAGGGCGATGATGTCCTCGCCCTTCTTGGCCGACGCCGCCGCGGCGGCGACGGCAACTCGGCGGAGCACGACCGGGGCGCCTGTCAAGCAGCAGCCTCGCCGGTCGTCATCGATCACGATTGTAGAGGTCGCGTTCGGCGATGGCACGGACCACCGCCGGCGGCACCAGCCCGTCGATCGGGCGGCCCTGGGCGAGCCTCGCCCGGAGGTCCCGCGAGGCGATGTCGAGGCGCGGGATCGTGACCCGCTCGACCCGCCAGCCGGATGCAGGCGCCTCGGCGTGCGCGTCGCCGGCTCGCTCGACGATCACGAGGGTGGCCAGCTCCCGGGTCTCCTCCAGCTTCCGCCACGTCGGCATGTTGCGGGCCGCGTCGGCGCCGAGCACCAGGAAGAGCTCGCGTCCCGGCGCGGCGAGGGCCGTGAGCGTGTCGTACGTGACGGACGGCACGCCCCGCTCGATCTCGATCGCCGACGCCTCGACGCCGTCCACGTCCTCGACGGCGGCGGTGGCCAACGCCAGCCGATCGGCTGCGGACGCGACCACCTCGCCGCGCTTCTGCCACGGGTCGCCGGCGACGACCATGAGCACCCGGTCCAGCCCGAGCGCGGCCCGGGTGTCGACGGCCGCCACGACGTGACCGACGTGCACCGGGTCGAACGTGCCACCGAAGACTCCGACTCGCTCGATCCGGGGAGTCTACGGGCGACGTGTACTCCGGCGGCGCCAAAACAATGCGTTCACCATTCTGGAACGCCGGAGACATGGACGCGCCCTAACCTTGACGCGGCGGTGGAGCTTGCGACGGTCCAAAGGAGATCAATGCCTCTCGACGACCCGGCTCCGAGTGCGGCAGCGCACGTCCTCGTGCGGGTGTGGCTCCCCGACCGGCCCGGCGCGCTCGGTCTCGTCGCGTCACGCATCGGCGCCGTGCGCGGCGACATTGTGGGCGTCGACGTGCTGGAGCGCGGTACCGACATCGCCGTCGACGAGTTCGCCGTCGACCTCGCCGGTCCCGACCTGGTCCCGACGCTGGTACGGGAGATCGAGGAGGTCGACGGGGTATCCGTGGAGGAGGTCCGGCTCGTCGGCCACTTCCCCGACGCCCGCCTCGACGCGCTCGAGTCGGCTGCTTCGTTGTGCGACGCGTCCACGGTCGAAGAGCTCCACGCCGCGCTCGTGGCGCAGACCAACCGTGAGTTCCTCGCCGACTGGACCGTGCTGGTCAACGGCTCCCGCGTGCTCGCCCGCGCCGGCGACGAGCCCCCGACCCCGGACGTGCTGGACGCGCTCGTCGCCGGCACGTCCGCCTCGACCCTCGTCTCGGACGGCGTGACCGGGCCCGACGATCTCGCGGTGGCGGCGTTCCCAGAGCACGAGGCGGCGTTGCTCCTGGGCCGGGCCGGGCATCCGCTGCGCCGGCGCGAGCGGGGTCAGCTGCTGGCGCTCGTCCGGATCGCCGATCGCGCCTGGCAGCTGCTCGGGGACTACAACGTCCCCAGTGCCCACGATCGACACGCTTCGGCCTGACCAGCTCGACGGCTCGTCCGCCGTCCTCGCCCGCGCGTTCGACGACGACCCCGTGTTCCGGTACCTCTACCCCGCGCCGCGTCGCCGTCGGTGGTCGACCGGCAGCTTCCTGCAGGCGATCGTGCGCGACGGGCTCCCGTTCGGAGAAGTCTGGGCGGCCGTCGACAACGGCGCTGTCATCGGCACCGCCGGCTGGCTCCCGGAGGGCGCGTACCCGCCGTCGCGACGACGGGTGGTGCGTCAGCTCGTCGCCGCGTGGCAGGCGTTGCTCACACCGCACACGTTTCGCGACGGGCTCCGTTACCTGACGGAGACCGAGAAGCTGCACCCGAAGGAGCCGCACTGGTACCTGGCGGTGATCGGCATCGAGCCCGCGCGCCAGGGCGAAGGGCTGGGCGGAAAGCTGCTCGCTGCCGTGCTGGGCCGTCTCGACACCACGGGCGTCCCCGCGTACCTCGAGACGTCGACCGAGGGGAATGTCGCCTGGTACCGCCACCACGGGTTCGAGGTGCAGCGCGAGGTGCGTCCCGCGCCGGCCGGCCCACCCGTGTGGACCATGTGGCGGGAGCCGAAGACCTGAGTCAACCCTCGACGATCGTCGTCACGAACCGCTCGAGCTGACGCAGGTTCCGGCACTCGTAGACGCCGTCGCAGTAGATGCCGAACTCGGAGATGATCGAGTCACCGGTGTCCCAGTAGCCACGCGGCTCCGGATTCAGCCAGTACAGGTGGCGGGCGCGCTGTTCGAGCTCCTTGAGCACCCAGTTCTGCGACGCGTGGTAGTTGTTGCGGGCGTCGCCGAGCAGGATGATCGAGGTCTTCGGGGTCACCTCTTTGTAGTGATGCTCGTGGAACACCTCGAAGGCGTGCCCGTAGTCGGAGTGGCCGTCGACCCACACCACGTCGGCCTCGGTATTGACCCGGTGCACCGCCTCGGCGACGTCGTCGGACTCCTGGAAGAACCGTGTGACCTCGTCGATGCCGTCGATGAACACCCACGACCGCACCTTCGAGAACTGGCTCGCCATCGCGTACACGAACTGCAGCGTGAAGCGGGCGAAGCTCGCCACCGATCCGGAGATGTCGGCGACGACCATGATCTCGGGTCGCGACGGGCGCGGGTGGCGGAACTTGGGCTCGGCCGGCACGCCGCCGTACGACAGCGAGTGCCGCACCGTGGACCGGAAGTCGAGGTGGCCGCGGTTGCGGCGCTTCCGCCGTTGCGCGAGTCGGGCCGCCAGCGCGCGCGTCAGCGGGTAGATGGCGCGCTGGAGCGCCAGCATCTCCTCGCGTGACGCGTGCATGAAGTCGACGTCCTCGGGGAGGGGCTTGCGCAATGTCCGCGCCATGGCCTCGGCACCGCGGTCGGCGACGAGGCGGCGGCGGATCTCGGCCTCGACCAGCTCATTCAGGTCGCGCAGGCGGGACTGGAACTCCTCCTCGGCGAGGCGCTCGGCCAGCTCGCCGTCGCCGACCTCGCCGCGCTCGCGGGCCTGCCCCATGAGCCGGGCGGTCAGGCCCTCGAAGTCCAGCTGCCGCAGCGTCCGGTAGAGGTAGTAGGTACCGCCGACCGGCCGCCCGGGCTCCATCCCCGCGAACCGGTCCACGGCCACACCAGCCAGCTGGCGGAGCTGCTCCCGGTCCATGCTCATGAGCGCCTGGAGCAGCATCTGCGCCAGCTCCTCGGGTGAGACGTCGCCCATCGCGCCGCCGCCCTGGGCGCGCATGGCCTCCATGGACTCGAGGTCCGGCGGCTGGCCGTCCTCGCCCTCCTCGCCGATCCCCGCCGCGTGCAGCGAGAAGTAGACGTCGAAGACGGTCTCGAAGGCGCGCCAGTGGTGGTGGTGCTTCACGAGGGTGGCTCCAAGCGCGGCCTTGAACGTGTCGCGCTCGGCGATGTCGACGTGCTCGACGGCGCGCATGGCGTCGAGGTTCTCGGTCATCGATACCGGGAGCCCGGCGGCGCGCAGCTCGTGGATGAACCCCTGGAGCACGTCGAGCATCGACTCGCGATCGCCGACCGGCGGGGCGTCTGTGGAACCGAACCTCGACATGGCGTCGTTCAGCCTCGCCGGGTTCAGATGGTGCACGGCGTCACGGTCCAGCCGACGCGGTGCGCGCCGGCAGGGGCCCGCCGTCCACCTGCAGCTCCTTGCGGGCCTTGGCGATGTCCGACTGGTACTTGAGGAGCACGTGGAGCGTCTCGCCGATCAGCTCGGGATCGATCTCGTTCTTGCCCAGGAACAGGAGCGTCTTCGCCCAATCGATGGTCTCGGAGATCGACGGCGCCTTCTTCAGCTCGAGCTGCCGGATGGATCGCACGACGCGTGCGACCTGCTCCGCGAGCTCGTCGTCGACGTCGGGGACGCGCACCCTGACGATGTCCTTCTCGCGCTCGAGGTCGGGATAGTCGAGGTGCAGGTAGAGGCAGCGGCGCTTCAACGCCTCCGACAGCTCGCGTGTGTTGTTCGAGGTCATCACGACCAGGGGCCGCTGCTTGCCCTCGATCGTGCCCAGCTCGGGGATCGACACCTGGAAGTCCGAGAGCACCTCGAGCAGGAGCGCTTCCGTCTCGATCTCGACGCGATCGACTTCGTCGATGAGGAGCACGATCGGCTCGTCGGCGCGGATCGCCTCCAGCAGCGGCCGGGTGAGCAGGAACGGCTCCGAGAAGATGTCGGCCTCGACGTCGGCCCAGCTCGTCTCGTGCTCGCGGTCCGCCTGGATGCGGAGGAGCTGCTTCTTGTAGTTCCACTCGTAGAGGGCCTTCGACTCGTCGAGGCCCTCGTAGCACTGGAGGCGGATCAGGCGCGCCCCGGTGACGGCGGACAGGGCCTTGGCGAGCTCCGTCTTGCCCACTCCGGCCGGCCCCTCCACGAGCACCGGCTTCTCGAGCCGGTCGGCGAGGTACACGACGCCGGCGATGTTCGGATCGGCGAGGTAGTCGACGGCGCGCAGGCGCTCGATGACGTCGTAGACGGACGTGAAGCGATCGGCCATCAGGCTCCCGGCGGTCGGAGAACGTGGGTCACTCGACGACCTGGCCGTCGCCCCACAGGACGTACTTGTACGTGGTGAGCTCGCGCAGGCCCATGGGCCCGCGGGCGTGCAGCTTCTGCGTCGAGATCCCGATCTCGGCCCCAAAGCCGAAGCGCTCCCCATCCGTGAAACGCGTCGACGCGTTCACGATGACCACGGCGGCGTCGACGGCGCCGGTGAAGCGGCGGGCGGTGTCGAGGTCGCCGGTGACGATCGCCTCGGTGTGGCCGGAGCCGAACCGGTTCACGTGGCCGATGGCCTCGTCGAGCGATCCGGCGACGGCGACGGTCATGCGCAAGGCG
This sequence comes from Acidimicrobiia bacterium, assembly GCA_035938395.1. Lineage (GTDB taxonomy): Bacteria > Actinomycetota > Acidimicrobiia > IMCC26256 > JACDBD01 > JALZAA01. The sequence goes on along the minus strand of DASZGY010000064.1, from coordinate 16,324 downwards.
AGGAACTCGCGGGCGAAGTCGTCGTCGGTCGCGACTCCCATCGCGGGCCACAGCCCACGGGCGCGTTCGTCGCCGAGCAGCTCGACGCCGTGCTCGGCGAGCGCAGTGCTGACTCGGGGCACGAAGGTGTCTGCCACCGCGTCGTGCACAACGAGCGACTCCGCCGCGTTGCACACGCTGGGCCGGTTCGTCTTGGAGTTGACGACGATGTCGAGCGCCTCGTCGAGGTCGGCGGCCGCGTCGACGTACACGTGGCAGTTCCCGTCGCCGTCGATCACGACGGGGACGGTCGCGTGCTCGCGCACGCTCCGGATCAGCTCGTGGCCACCGCGCGGTATCAGGCAGTCGACGAGGTCGGTGAGCTGCATGAGCTCGACGGCGGTCTCGTGTGCCGTGTCCTCGACGAGGACGACGCCGTCTTCGGGGAGCCCCGTCTTCTGCAACGCTTCGCGCAGCACGCCCGCGATCGCGACGTTCGAGCGGAGCGCCGAGCCCGACCCTCGCAGCAGCGCCGCGTTGCCGGACTTCAGGCACAGGCTGGCGGCGTCGCTCGTCACGTTGGGCCGGTTCTCGTAGATGATCGCCACGACGCCCAGCGGCACCCGGACCCGTTGGATCTCGAGGCCGTTGGGCCGCACCCCGCCGTCGAGCAGCTCACCGACGGGGTCGGGCAGGGCGGCCACCTTGCGCAACCCGTCGGCCATGCCGGCGATGCGGCCGGCGGTGAGACGCAGACGGTCGAGTGGGCCCGGCTCCATGCCGTCCCCGGAAGCGCGCTCGGTGTCGCCGGTGTTGGCGGCGAGGATCTCGGGCGTCCGCTCGACGAGCACGTCAGCGGCGGTGAGCAGGGCGGCGTCCTTCTCGGCCGTCGACGCCGACGCCAGCCGTCGTGAGGCGAGCCGGGCGCGGCGTCCGAGCGCGGTGACCTGCTCCGACATGAGGGCGAGTGTAAACCTTGACCGATTGGTCTAGTTCTGGGATTGCACCCCGTCCCGGGGTGCGAACTCGGGGGGGCAGCGAGGCCGGGCTCCCGCACGGCGGAGGCGCTGCCGCTGGCGCAGCCGTCCGCCTCAGCGCGGTCGTCCGACCCCACTGCCTTCCCCCGCTCCTCGCCGGCCGTTTGAGGCCCCCCGAGCGGGGGCCCTCCCCCCGTCGGCCGGCGACGAGGATCGTGAAAGCGTGGCGTCGCTTCTGGGCCCGTAGTGTGACGGACGCCACGCGCCCGCGCAAGAGCGCCCTGGCGAGCTCGCTTCGGGCGACGGCCGAGTCACGGCAGCACGACGAGGTCGTCGCGGTGGATGACCTCGTGCGGGATGCCCTCGGGGAGATCGCCCGTGCGCCGGCCCGCGATCGTGCGCAGGGTTTCCCCCGACACCCGCGTGAGGCCCTTCGCGAACGGGCGCCCGTCCTCGCCGACGACCTCGACGGCGTCGTCGGGTTCGAACCGGCCGTCGACGTCGCGCACACCGGCCGGGAGCAGCGAACGGCCGTCGCGTCTCAGCGCACGGCGGGCGCCGTCGTCGACGACCACGCGCCCGGCCGCGCCCCGGGCGAACGCGATCCACAGCTTCCGGCTCGGGAGGCGCTGCTGGCGCGGGTGAACGACCGTGCCGACCGGCTTCCCCTCGACCGCGTCGAGCACCACCGACGGCGAGTCGGCGGCGGCGATGACGGCGCGCACGCCCGACCACGCCGCGATCTTCGCCGCCGCGAGCTTGCTCGCCATCCCGCCGCTCCCGTGCGGCGTCCCGGACGCCCCGGCCACGGCCTCGAGGGCGGCGTCCACCTCGGCGATCTCCTCGATCAGCGACGCTTCGGCGTCGAGGCGGGGGTCGGCGGTGAACAAGCCGGGCGTGTCGGTGAGCATCACGAGCAGGTCGGCGCCGATCAGGTGCGAGACGAGCGCAGCGAGGCGGTCGTTGTCGCCGTAACGGATCTCGTCGTCGGCGATCGTGTCGTTCTCGTTCACGACCGGGATCACTCCGAGGTCGAGGAGCCGCCGCAACGTCTCGCGCGCGTGGAGATACTGGGCGCGCTGCACGAAGTCGTGCGGCGTGAGGAGCACCTGTCCGGCCACCAGCCCGTGCTCGGACAGGATCCCTCCGATCCGCTCCATGAGCTTGGGCTGACCGACGGCGGCAACGGCTTGGAGCGTGCCGATGTCGGTCGGGCGGCTCGGCATCGCGAGGGCGGGGAGCCCGGCGGCGATGGCTCCCGAGCACACGAGCACGAGCTCGTGGCCGGCGTGGTGCGTCGCCGCGAGCTCGCCGCAGAGCTTGAGCACGGCGGCGTCGTCGAGCTCGCCGGCCTCGCTCGTGATCGACGACGACCCGACCTTGACGACGACCTTGACCGGACGCGTGCCCGCTTCTGTCATCAGCCGAAGCCCTCGACGTACTCGAGCTCTACGGGGCCGACGCGCACCGTGTCGCCCTCGCGCGCGCCCGCACGTGCGAGCGCGCGCTCGACACCCATGCGCCGGAACCGGTCCTGGACGTATGCCACCGCCTCCGCGTTCGTGAGGTCGGCCATGGCGACGACCCGCTCGGCGGACTTGCCGGTCACGCGCCAGGCGCCATCTTCGTCGCGGACCACGGAGAAGCCCTCCTCGACCGGGCGCAGCACGACGAACGGCTCGCGCTCGGGCTCGGCGGCGCGGGCGTCGACGACCATCGCGCCGAGCGTCCCGACGAACTCGTCGAGGCCCTCGTGCGTGACGGCCGAGAGACGGGGCCCGTCGAACTCGAACAGCTCGACGTCGGCCTTGCTGCCGACGACGAGGCGCGGCCGCTCGAGCAGGTCGGGCCGGTAGCGACCCAGCTCGTCCAGGAGCACGCGTTGCTGCTCGGAGGGATCCTCCTGTTCCGGGTCGTCGCCATCGAGCCGGGCGAGGTCGAGCAGCAACACGAGAACGCGGGCCCGCTCGATGTGGCGGAGGAACCGGTGGCCGAGGCCCCTACCCTCGGCCGCGCCCTCGACGAGCCCGGGGATGTCGGCCAGCACGAACTCGCGACCGTGCGACCGCACCACGCCGAGGTGCGGCTCGAGGGTCGTGAACGGGTAGTCGGCGATCTTCGGTCGGGCTGCGCTGACGGCGGAGATGAGCGTGGACTTTCCGGAGTTGGGAAACCCTACGAGCGCGGCGTCGGCCATCAGGCTGAGCTCGAGCCGGAACCACTCTTCGTCGCCGTACTCTCCCTGCTCGGCGAAGCTCGGCGCCCGGCGCGCGTTCGACAGGAACCTCGCGTTCCCTCGGCCGCCCCGTCCGCCGCGCGCGGCGACGTAGCTGTCGCCGTGGCTCACCAGGTCGGCGACGACGGCGCCCTCACGCGTTTTGACCCTGGTGCCCTCCGGGACGGCCACGACGAGATCGTCGCCCGCCGCTCCAGTCCGGCGTTTGCCCGAACCGTGGGTGCCGGATGCGGCGCGGCGGTGCGGATGGTCCCGGAACGCAAGGAGCGACGCGACGTTGCGATCCGCTCGCAGGGTGACGTCGCCGCCTTTGCCGCCGTCACCGCCGTCAGGTCCGCCGCGGGGAACGTGCGCCTCGCGGCGGAAGGACATCGACCCCGCTCCGCCGTCGCCGCCCCGCACGTTGACCTGCGCCTCGTCGACGAACTGACTCACGAGGTAAGGATAGGGATCGTCTTGACGTCAACTCCGTGCCTATACGGCATGCAATTGACGGCAACGGAAAGGCGCTACAGGACGTCGACGAGCTTGCGGCCTTTGCGGTGGCCGAACCGGACGACGCCGTCGACGGTGGCGAACAGGGTGTCGTCGCCGCCGCGACGCACGTTGTCGCCGGGATGGAACCTGGTGCCGCGCTGGCGCACGATGATCGTGCCGGCGCGCACGTTCGTCCCGGTGGTGACCTTCACTCCGAGGCGCTGGGACGCGGAATCGCGTCCGTTCCTCGAGGACGCGGCGCCCTTCTTCTTCGACATGGCAGAAAACCTACGCCTTCTTGGGCGGCCGCTTCTTGGCGGGCGCCTTTTTCGTCGTGGTCGTCGGGGATTTCTTGGCCGCCGGAGCCTTTTTGGTGGCCGGAGCCTTCTTCGCCGGCTCCTCGGTCGAGGCCTGCTTCGCCGCTGAGGGGGCGCGGCGGGCGCCGCCGGCCGAGATCCCCGTGATCTCGATCAGCGAATACCGCTGCCGGTGACCCCAGCGCTTCCGGTTGTTGGTCTTGGGCTTGTACGTGAACCCAGTGACCTTCGGCCCGCGTGCCTCGTCGACGACCCGGGCGCTCACGCGCGCCGCCTCGAGCTCCGTAGGCGTCGCGAGCACGCGGTCGCCGTCGACGACGAGCACGGGGGCCAGCTCGACCTCGCCGGAATCGCCGAGCAGCTCGACCGCGAGCTGCTCGCCTTCCTCGACGCGGTACTGCTTGCCGCCGCTCTTGATCACTGCGTACATCTGCTCGCCCTCGGCGCGTCAGGTCGTCGGAGAGACCCGGGAACCGAGTCAGCCTATCCGACCGGTCATTGCAGGAGGGATTCGTCGACGAGGAAGCCGCGGCCCTGGCACGTCGGGCAGGTCCGGCTGAACGTCTCGACCAGCCCCTCCGAGATGCGCTTCCGCGTCATCTCGACGAGCCCGAGCTCCGAGATGTCGAACACCTGGGTCCGTGTCTTGTCACGGGCCAGCGCGTCGCGGAAGGTCCGGATGACGTCCTCGCGGTTCTTGCGGATCTCCATGTCGATGAAGTCGATCACGATGATCCCGCCGATGTCCCGGAGCCGCAGCTGCCGGGCGATCTCCTCGGCCGCTTCGAGGTTGTTCCGATAGACCGTCTCCTCGAGGTTGGTGCGGCCGACGTTCTTGCCGGTATTGACGTCGATCACCGTGAGCGCCTCGGTGCCTTCGACGATCAGCGAACCACCCGAGGGGAGCCACACCTTGCGGTCGAGCGCCTTGAGCAGCTGCTCCTGCACGTGGAAGCGCTCGTACAGCGGCAGGCCTTCCTCCGCCGGGTCGTAGTACTCGACCCGTTCGGCGAGCTCGGGCGCGATCGAGTCGACGTAGCCGCGTACCTCCTCGTAGAGGTCGCGATCGTCGATGACCACGCCGCGGTACTCCTTGGTGAACTCCTCGCGGATCACGCGCACGACCAGCGTCGGCTCCTGGTAGATGAGCGACGGCGCCTTGGCGCGCGCGGCGACCTTCGAGATCTGGTCCCACTGGGCGCGCAGCCGCTCGACGTCCCGGCGGAGCTCGACGTCCGTCGCGCCCTCGGCCGCCGTCCGCACGATCAAGCCCGCGTCCGGTGGGCGCAGGCCTTCGAGCACGCGCCGGAGCCGCTTGCGCTCGTCGTCGGGGAGCCGCTTCGAGATCCCATATGTCTCGGGCTGGCCCGGCACCATGACCACGAAGCGGCCCGCCAAGCTCACCTCCTGCGTGAGCCGGGCGCCTTTCGCCCCGATCGGGTTCTTCGTGACCTGGACGAGCACCGACTGGCCGTTCTTGAGCAGGCGCTCGATCCGAGGGTGGCTCTCCTCGACGTCGTGGGGGTCGAAGGCGACGTCGCCGCGGTACAGGACGCCGTTCTTCGGGGTGCCGATGTCGATGAACGCCGCTTCCATCCCGGGCAGCACGTTCTGCACCTTGCCCAGGTAGATGTTGCCGTCGATCGCGGTGTCGTCGGGCTCGAGCGAGCCGACGTAGTGCTCGACGAGGCTGCGCCCCTCGAGCACGCCGATGTGCGTCGTGCGGTCGTCCCGCACGTGCACGGCCATCATGTAGCGCCCGGCCGGCCGCCCCTTGCGCGTCCGGCCTCGCCTCCGCTCGAGGGCGGTGTCGTCGAGCTCGTCGAGCGACACCGCCGCGCCGTCGGCGCCGAGGTCGGCGCGCACGGCTTCGGGCGCGGTCTTCGCGCCGGTGCCGGTTGCGGTGTCGCCTCGGGCGCGACCGCGTCCACGCCCGCCGCGCCGGCGACGGCGCTTCCGCGTCGCGGTGCCGTCGCCGCTCCGGGTCGGCGTGGCGTCGCTCGGAGGTGCGGGCCGGGTGTCGCCGATCTTCGGCTTCGCGGACGATGAGGCGTCGCCGCCGGTCACCGCGCCGGGTTCAGCCTCCTCGAGACCCGCCTCGACGCGTGCGTCGGCGGCCACGTCCTCCGTCGTCAGACCGCGGTCGGCGGCGGCGTCGGTGTAGTCCTCACCCGCCTCGGCGGGATCCTTGGCCGCAGCTCCGTCGGGCGCGGCAGCCGTCTTGGCGGGCTTCCGGCGGTTGCGACCGCCGCGCGACCCGCGCCGCCGACGGCGCCTCGGTGCGCCTCCGCCGGAGCCGGCGCGGCCATCACCGCTTGCTCGCTTCGGAGATTCAGGCTGGTTGCCGGCTGACTCGGCCGGCGCAGTGTTCGCGTTGTGTTCGCCGGAGGCCGGGCGGGCCTCCGTGGGTGTGTCGTCGGACATGGAATCCTTCTCTCATGACGCGCGTGCCTCCAGCACGCGCGAGCGCGCGTCGGCTTCGAGCGGCTCCAGCCGCGCGCCGCCGCGCTCGATCCATTGCTTGGTACGCAGCACCCGGCGGTCGACGAGTTCACCGTCGATCGCGGTGAGCACCTCGGCAGGCCGGGTGCCGCGCGGTTGGGTTGACAGTTCGAGGTCGAGGACCGGGCCGAGATCGTCGGCGTCCGTGACGGCCATGGTTCGCACGATAGACCGGAGGTCCTCGGTGACCTCGTGACCCTTCCGGGTCCGGGTGACGCGAAGCGACGGGCGGGCGAGGGCGCGGTCGACGGCCGCGCCCAGCTCGTCGACGCCGACCCGCTCGTCGTCGGGGCCCGTGACGGTGACGCGGTACGCCACGGCGGTGACCGCTTCCTGCAACGCGGGCGCCCGATCGGCGAGCGCGACCGTGCCGGTCACGTCGATCCCGGCCGGCAACGCATCCGACACCCGCCGGGCGAGCGAGTCGAGCGGCACCTCGTCGACGAGTTGCACGTCGAGGTACTCGGCGTCGCTCTCGTGCCCCACGGACAGGGCGAGCCCGAAGCTCACCTTGGGCCGGGGCGCAAAGCCCTGGGTGAAGGCGAGCGGCAGCTGCTCGATGCGGAACGCGCGCTCGAACGCGCGCGCCACATCACGGTGGGAGATGAACCGCACCTTGCCTCGCTTGGCGAAGCGCACGCGGACGGGGAACCCCGCGTCACCGCGCACTGGACGCCGCCTTCTCCCGCAGGCCGAGGAACTCGACGGGGGTGTCGCCGCCGCGGCTGAGGTCCTGGCCGGTCCCCTGGCTCCCGCCTGCCGGCGCGACCGGCGACGCGACGACATGCTCGAGCGCGTAGTCGGTGCACACGCCGCAGTCGTAACACGGTGTCCACCGGCAGTCCGGAAGGCCGTGCTCGTGCAGCGCCGCCTGCCAGTCCTGCCAGAGGAAATCGCGATGCAACCCGGCCGAGATGTGGTCCCAGGGCAGGACCTCATCGGAGGTGCGGTGCCGTGTCACGTACCAGTCGGCGTCGAGGCCTTCGGCTGCCATCGCGTCGAGCCAGCGGTCGAGCTCGAAGCGCTCGCTCCACTCCTGGAACGTCCCGCCGTCCCGCCAGACGCGTTCGATGACACGACCGACGCGCCGGTCGCCCCGGCTCGCGATCCCCTCGACGAACGTCGCCGCCGGGTCGTGCCAGCGGAGCTGCACGCCGGACTTGCGGACTGCGCCGCGCAGCAGTCCGATCTTGCGGCCCAGCTCGTCGACGCTGTTCTGGCCGAACCACTGGAATGGTGTGTGCGGCTTGGGCACGAAACCGCCGACCGATGCCGTACAACTGGCCTGCTTCGTGTGCTTGCGACCGATCTTGACGACGTTGCGCGCCAGCTCGGCGATCCCGCGCGTGTCTTCGTCCATCTCGGTCGGCACGCCGGCGAGGAAGTACAGCTTCACGCGCCGCCAGCCCTGCGAGTAGGCGCCGTCGACCGCCGCATACAGGTCGTCCTCGGTGATGAGCTTGTTGAGGACCTGGCGGATCCGCCACGTGCCGCCCTCGGGCGCGAACGTCAGCCCCGTGCGGCGGACCTTCTGGATCTCGCTGGCGATGCCGACGGTGAACGCGTCGACGCGCAACGACGGCAGCGACAGGCTCACGCACCCGGAGCCTTCCTGCTCGTTGACGAGATCGGCGACGAGCCCGTCGACGCCCGAGAAGTCGGCACTCGACAAAGACGTCAGCGCGACCTCGTCGTAGCCGGTGCGCCGCAGCCCGTCCTGCACCATCGTGCGCACCTGCTCCTCGGGCCGCTCCCGGACGGGTCGGGTGATCATGCCGGCCTGGCAGAACCGGCATCCCCGCGTGCAGCCCCGGAAGATCTCGACGTTCAGACGATCGTGGACGACCTCGACCAGCGGCACGAGCTGCTGCTTCGGGTACGGCCACTCGGCGAGGTCGGCGACGGTGCGCTTGTCGACCCGGTCGGGCACCTCGTCGAAGCGAGGGCGCACCTCCCGGATGAACGGCCCGTCGTACTCGACGTCGTACATGGCGGGGACGTACACGCCTGGGATCGTCGCCAGCTCGCGCAAGACTCCCTCGCGGGTGGTGCGACCGGCGCGCTTCCAGGCTCCGATCACCTCGCTCATCTCGCCGACGGCCTCCTCGCCGTCGCCGATGACGAAGGCGTCGACGAAGTCCGCCATCGGCTCGGGGTTGAACGCGCAGTGTCCGCCGGCGACGACGAGCGGGGCGTCCGGTGCTCGGCGCTCGCTCCGGACGGGCACGCCGGCGAGGTCGAGGCAGTTCAGGACGTTCGTGTACACGAGCTCGGCGGAGAGGTTGAAGGCGATGACGTCGAAGTCGCCGGCCGGACGGTGGGTCTCGACCGAGAACAGCGGCACGCGGTGGCTGCGGAGCTCGGCCTCCAGATCGACCCACGGCGCGTACGCCCGCTCGGCGGCGGCGTCGTCGCGTTCGTTCAGGATCTCGTAGAGGATCTGCAGGCCCTGGTTGGGGAGCCCCACCTCGTACGTATCGGGGTACACGAGGAGCCAGGACGCGTCGCCGGGCCGGTGGGCCGGCGCCGCTGCCCCTCGTTCCATTCCGATGTACCGAGCTGGTTTCTCGACCCTGGCCAGGAGCGGCTCGATCCGCGGCCACAGGCTGGACATCTGGAACACCAGTGTACCGGATGGCCCGCGGATCCCCTTCGGCGCTAGCGGAACCGGCGCATGGAGACGTTGGCGACCAGGGCGACGCAGGCGAAGCCGGCGATCGTGCTCGAGCCCCCGTAGCTCATGAACGGCAACGGGATCCCCGTGACGGGCATGATCCCCATCGTCATCCCCATGTTCTCGAAGATCTGGAACACGAACATGGCCAGCACGCCGACGCAGACGAGCGTGCCGAAGAAGTCACGGGCGAAGAGGGCGGCTCGCCACGTCCGCCAGACCACGATCGCGAACAGCGCCAGCAGCACCGCTCCGCCGAGGAAGCCGAACTCCTCCCCGACGGCGGTGAAGATGAAGTCGGTGTGCTGCTCGGGAACGAACCCGCCCGCGGTCTGCGAGCCGTTGCCGAAGCCGCGCCCGGTCACGCCGCCGTTGCCGATCGCGTTCTTCGATTGGTCGGTGTTGTAGGTCGTGTTCCGCGCGTCCGCGCCTTGGTTCACGAAGCTCGTGAGCCGGTCCACCTGGTATTGCTGCAAGAGACCCACGTTCACGACCGCGATGACGAACGTCACTCCGAGCAACGCGAGGACGACCAGGTGCCGGACGCTGACGCCGGCCACGGCCAGCATCGTGATCACCACGAGTCCGAGCGTCATGGCAGTCCCGAAGTCGGGCTGGAGCATGACGAGGCCGATCGGGACGGCCGCCAGCGCGATGGTCACGGTCAGGCGCCACGGGTTCATCTCACCGCGATGCTCGTTGGCGTAGCCGGCCAACGCGATGATGATCCCGAACTTCACCAGCTCCGACGGCTGGAGCTGGAAGCCGCCGGGCAGCTGGAACCACGCCTGCGAGCCCCGGGCGTTCGAACCGAGTGGAGAGAGCACGGCGAGCAGGCCCACCACCGTGACGACGTACGCGAACGCCGAGTAGTCGCGCAGCTTCCGGTAGTCGATTGCGAGCAACAGCGTCATCAGCACGAGCCCGACGACGATCGCAATGCCCTGGCGCTTCACGAAGTAGAGCTCGTCGACCCCCTCGAGTCGGAGGCGCTCGCGGGTCGACGAGTAGATCATCAACAGGCCGAGCGCGGCGATGGCGAGCGTCGCGCCGATGAGCAACGGGTCGAGGTCACGCAGCAACGACATGTCGAAATACGACCGCCGCGTGCGAAGCGCGCGCCCGGTGTCCGCCGCACTGCGCGACAAGCGCGAGCCCGTCTGCGGGATCGTTGCCATCAGCGCATCAGTCCTGGATGTCCGGCGCCCGCACCTGCACGGCGGCGGCGTTCGCGTTGCCGTTGATTCCCTCGAAGACCCGGGCGACGACCGGCGCCGCGACCGATGCGCCGAAGCCGCCTTCCTCGATCACTGCCGCCACGACGTACTGCGGCTGGTCCGGCGGCGAGATGCCGACGAACAGTGACGTGTCCTGCTTGCCGGTGCTCTGGGCGGTGCCGGTCTTGCCGGCAACGGTGGGGCCGCCGATGCCGCGGAACGCGGCGTACGCGGTTCCGTTGTCGCTCGTCGTCGCGCCGACCAACCCGTCCATGATGATCTGACGATTCTGGGGCGTGAGGCCGGTCGTGCCGGCGGGCTGCGGGGGTAGGTCACGGATTGCCGGTTGCGGCTGGTCGAGCCCCGTACCCGGCTCGAGCACCGCGCTCGCGAGCCGCGGCGTGAAGAGCGTGCCGCCGTTCGCGAACGCGGCGTACCCGCTGGCGAGCTGGAGCGGGGTGACGAGAAGGTCGCCCTGGCCGACCGCGAGGCTCACGTTGTCACCAGGGAGCCACAACGACCGCTCGCGTTTCTGGCGCGGGTCGGGTTCGTTCTGGTTGAACCGTTCCTTCCAGAGTTGGTCGGGCACCCGACCCCCGGCCTCGTCGCGCAGCCCGACGCCCGTCGGCCGGTCGAAGCCATACGTCTTGGCCGTGTCCTGGATCGCGTATCCCTTGCCAATCTCGTCGTCGGCGGTCGCCTTGTCGCCGTTCTTGACCTTGGTCCACGCGTTGTAGTGCTGCCACATCTCGCGACCGACGTTGTAGAAGTACGTATCGCTCGACACCGTGAGCGCGGCGGGGAGGTTCACCGTGCCGTGCGGGGTCTTCCCCGCGTTGCACCGCTGCTCCGGTGGATCGCCGATGTTGAGACATCCCTGGTCGTAGAAGCCTGCGTTCGGGTCGATCTGCCCCGTCTGCAGACCCGCGATCGCGGTGAAGAGCTTGAACGTCGACCCCGGCGCGTACAGGCCCTGAGTGGCGCGGTTCACGAGTGGGAAGTTGCTCTCCGGCCGGTTGAGCTGCTGGAACTCCTCGGGAGTGATGCCGGCGGCGAACTGGCGCGGGTCGTACGTCGGGTTCGACGCCATGGCGACCACCGAGCCGTCGTTCGGATCGAGCACGACCACGGCGCCGGCGCCGGCCCGGTAGCTCGCGAAGCGTTGCTTCTCGGTCTGGTCGCGCAACCCGCGTGCGCCGTCCATCCCCTGCGCCAGTGACTGCTCGGCCATGCGCTGGATGTCGACGTCCAGGGTCAGCTTGACGTCCTTGCCGGCGACCGCCTTCCGGTCGACGATCGTCCGCACGATCCGACCCTGGCTGTCGACCTCGACCTTGAGCTCCCGCGGCGTGCCGCGCAACACGTCCTCGAAGGTCTGCTCGACGCCGTCCTTGCCGATGAGATCGCCTTGCCGGTAGCCGTCCTTCTCGCGCGTCTTGAGCTCGTCGGCGTTGATCTCGGAGACGTACCCGATCAGGTTGGCGGCGACCGGCCCGTCCGGATAGGCGCGAACGGCCGTCCTCTCGACTTTCACCCCCGGGAAGTCGATCTCGCGCTCCTCGAGGTACGTCCGAACGTCCGGTGGGATGCCGGTCGCGATGGGGACCGGTGCGAACGGGGAGGCGCGCGGGTCGTCGATGCGCTTCTGGATCTCCGGCGCGGTGACACCGAGGACCCCGGCGAGCCGTGCGACGACGAGCTTGTGCTCGGCCCCGGTCATCTGCTTGTGCCTGTCGAACGTGACCATGTCGACGGGCTCGTTGTCGACGATCGGCTTGCCGTTGCGGTCGAGGATGCGCCCCCGCAACGCGGGCTCGTAGACGATCCGGGTGCGGTTGCTGGTGGCGGCGGCGGCGTAGTTGGTGTCCGAAGCCACCTGGAGGAACCAGAGCCGGGCGAAGAGCGCGCTGAAGAGGAACATGACGATGACGCCGATGACGGTGAGCCGGGTCCGGCTGCCCTCGATCACAAGTACTGCGCGCTCCGCCCCGAGGCGATGAACCGATCGGAGCCCCATCCTCCCATGGGACTACCGCCCGACCGCGGCACTCCCCGACCAGCTTTGGACGTCGCGCCCGGGCGCGCGGGTCGCCCACCGGGCGATGGGGAACGCGGCGAACGCGAGCAGCGCGTCGTACACGCCGGCCATGAGAATGACCCGCACACTGCTGAGCGCGAGCAGCTGGTCCTGACCCGCGAGCGCGGCGATCGCGACGAACAACACGCCGCCGGCGAGCCCGCCCAACGCGCCCATGACGGGCGCGACCCACCGCGATGAACGCACGAGCCCGCCTTGCACGACCCCGACGCCGTATCCCACGAACGAGAACGACAACGCCGACACCCCGAGGGGTGTGCTGAGGAACAGGTCGACGGCCAAGCCGGTCAGGAAACCGAACGCCGCCCCCCGCTCCGGCCCGGCATAGAACGCCACCGCGACGGTCAGGACGAGTCCGAGGTCGGGCATGACGCCGAAGACCCGCAGCCCGGCCGAGAAGAGCGTGGTCTGGAGCACGACGACCGCGAGGATCAACAGGGCGAGCCGCAGGCGCGGCAGCCACGTCACCGTCGGCCCCTTGCGAGTCGACTCATCGTCCCGGCGGAGGCCGGAGCACCTTGACGTAGTCGAGGTGCGAGAAGTCGACCAACGGCTTGACGAGAACGTCTTGCTGGAGGTCACCGTGGGCCTTCGCGACCTTGCTCACGGTGCCGATCGGGATGGCGGCCGGGAAGGGACTGTTCTGCTGGCCCGACGTGTACACGACCTCGCCTTTGGTCACGTCGGCGTTGGGATCGACGAAGTCGACGCGCAGGGTGTCGCTGTCGCCTCTCCCCTTGACCACGCCCGGAGTGCTGCTCTTCTCGATCCGCACCCCCACTCCCGACCGGGGATCCTTGACCAGGAGCACGGTGGCGCGGTCACGCGAGACCGCGAGCACGCGCCCGACGAGCCCCGCGCCCGTCACGACCGGCATGTCGACGCCCACCCCGTCGGTCTCGCCTTTGCCGATCTGGACCGTGAACTCGAAGTTGCTCGGCGCGCCCTCCACGACCTGCGCCGCGATCGCGTCGGCGTTCTGCACGAACGGAAGGTCCAAGAGCTTCTTCAGGTCCTTGTTCTCCTGGGTCGCAGCGCGAGCGGCCGCATCCTGCCCACGGGCGGCTTCGAGGCGACGGCGCAGCTGCGCGTTCTCGTCCTTCAACGACGCGGCGCTCGTGACGCCGTCGATCCAGTCACCGACCGGCGAGAACACCGCGTCGAACGCGCCGGCGATCGGGTTGACGACGTCGTGCGCACCGCCCCGCAGGGCCGAGATCGGGCCCGAGCCGCGCACGTCGAGCGTGATGATAGTGACTGCCGTGAGGACGATCAGCGCAAGGATCGTGCGCCGTCGGTTCGCAGGCTGGTACACGATCACCGGTCCGCTCGATCCCCTTTCTCGCATTCTGTTCGGGTTTCAGCCGCCGGCTCTCCGCCGGTCCGGGCGAGCACCCGCCCCCCGTTCGCTCAGTGGTGTCGCGATGCGAGCAGTACTTCCTTGAGCACTTCGAACTCCTCGAGGCACTGCCCGGAGCCGAGCACGACGGTGTACAGCGGGTTCTTCGCCCGCCGGACCGGCATCCCCGTCTCCGTCGCCAGCCGGGCGTCGAGCCCGTGCAGCAGCGAGCCGCCACCGGTGATGACGATGCCCTTCTCCATCATGTCGGCGGCGAGCTCGGGCGGCGTCCGGTCGAGCGTGTACTTGATGGCGTCGCAGATGGCCTGCACGGGCTCCTCGATGGCCTCCCGCAGCTCGACCGTGGACACGACGATCGTCTTCGGCAACCCGGTCACGAGGTCGCGCCCGCGGACCTCCGCGTAGAGCTCCTCCTTGAGCGGCCAGGCACTGGCGAGCTGGGTCTTGATGTCCTCGGCCGTGCGCTCGCCGAGCGCCAGCGAGTACTCCTTCTTGCAGAAGCTCATCAGCGCTTCGTCGATCTCGTCCCCCGCGACGCGAATCGACTCGCTGGCCACGATCCCACCGAGCGAGATGACCGCGACCTCCGTGGTGCCGCCACCGATGTCGACCACCATGTTGCCGCTGGGCTCGTGCACGGGCAGGCCGGCGCCGATGGCGGCGGCCATGGGCTCCTCGATGATGTAGGCGGGCTTGCGGGCGCCGGCGTACTCGGCCGCCTCCTGCACGGCGCGCTGTTCGACGCCCGTGATGCCCGACGGGACGCAGATCACCATGCGCGGCTTGGCCCATCGCCGGTGGTGCACCCTTTCGATGAAGTAGCGGAGCATCTGCTCGCAGATGTCGAAGTCGGCGATCACGCCGTCCTTCAACGGCCGGATGGCCTCGATGTGGGCGGGAGTCCGCCCGACCATCCGCTTCGCCTCCGTGCCGACCGCCAGGGGCTGGTTGTCCCTGGTGTTGACCGCAACCACCGACGGCTCGTTGAGGACGATGCCCTTGCCCCGCACGTAGACCACGGTGTTGGCGGTGCCGAGGTCGACCGCCATGTCGTTCCCGACGACGGAGGACAGCCACGGCCGGGTCACCCGGTCAAGCTACCGAGGCCGCCTCCGCGAGACGCGGATCATGCCAGGTCGGGGAAGAACAGAGCCATCTCCCGCTCGGCGGACTCGGGCCCGTCCGAACCGTGCACGAGATTCTCGCCCGTCTCGAGCGCGAGGTCACCGCGGATCGTTCCGGGCGCGGCTTCGCGCGGGTTCGTCGCGCCCATCACCGTCCGCACGACCTTCCACGTGTCCGGTCCACCGGCGACGACCATCGCGACGATCGGGCCGCGCGTGATGAACGCCACGAGCTCGTCGAAGAACGGCTTGCCTTCGTGCTCGGCGTAGTGGACGGTCGCAAGCTCGACGTCGATATTGCGTAGGTCCATGGCCACGATCGTGAGGCCGCGCCGCTCGAGGCGGCCGACGATCTCGCCGACGAGGCCGCGCTCGACCGCGTCGGGCTTACAGAGGAACAGGGTGCGATCACTCATCGCCGGCCGACCCTAGTGCGACGGCGCCCGTCGGTATCACTCGCCGTGCACGAGCGCGTGGCGGGCGGCGCCGACCGTGTACAGCGAGCCGGTCACGACGATCTGCGCGTCCTCGCCGGTGACGGCGCGAGCTCGGGCCACGGCGTCGTCGACCGTGTCGAAGGTCTCGATGCGGGCAGGATCGACTCCGACGTCGGCGCCGGCGGCCGCGACCGACGCAGGGTCGAGTGCGCGCGGGCTCGGCGGCCGGCAGCACAGGAGCCGCGCCGCGTGCTTCGCGTCCAGCGCGTCGAGCATCTCGTGCGGCTCCTTCTCGCGCAGCAGACCGATCACCAGCGTCCGCGGCGACTCGGGGAACTCCTCGGTCAACGCCGACAGAAGGGCGTGCGCGCCGGCGACGTTGTGCGCGCCGTCCAGGAGGACCAGCGGCGAGTGGCCGACGACCTCGAGCCGGCCCGGTGAGCGAACGACCCGGAACGCATCCGACACGACGTCCTCCGACAGCGGACGGCCGAGGAAGCTTTCCGCCGCGGTCAGGGCCGCCGCGGCGTTGTCGGCCTGGTACGCGCCGTGGAGCGACAGGTACACGCCGTCGTACCGCCCGTTCGGCGTGAACAGGTCGGCGACGCGCCCACCGTGGGCGGAACGGTTCGCCGTCACACCGAAGTTCACGTCGCGCTCGATGACCTCCGCCGCGCCCCGATCGAGGAACCGCGGGACGAGCGCCGGATCGGTCTCCCCGAGCACGAGCGTCGAGCCGGGCTTCACGATGCCCGCCTTGTCGGTCGCGATCTGCTCGCGCGTCGGGCCGAGGTACTCGACGTGGTCGACGCTCACGTTCGTTACCACAGCGATGCGCCCGTCGACGACGTTCGTCGCGTCCCACGTTCCGCCCACGCCCACCTCGATCACCGCGACGTCCACCGCGACGTCGGAGAACCACGAGA
>DASZGY010000063.1:0-20060 GCA_035938395.1 Acidimicrobiia bacterium | reverse complement strand
TTGCTCGGCGCGGGAATCTGGCTCGGCGCTTTCACCGTCGCATCTGCGCCGGCAGGCGCCGGCGCTCACGACAACTGCCTGGTGACTGCAGTGGACGTGACACTCCACAACAAGACGGGCAGCTCGCTCCCGCTCTCGAGCACGAAACCCGGCCTGACGAACAAGTGGTGCAAGCTCCCGGGTAACCCCGTCGGTCCGCAATCGGTCACCCAATTCGAGATCGGCGACAACCTGTTCAAGACGGAGGTCAACGTCGCCTACTTGGCACCGAACAACGACACCCTCGCGCTCCAGGCGTCATCCGGTTGGGGCGACCTGGAATCACCCGATGCCCGCTGTCATGTGGTTCCGAACGGACACGCGCCGTCTCCGTACCGATGCAGCGCCAAGGTGCACGTCGAGTCCTTGAGCCGCGGCGCGCTCTTCGGCCTCAACACCCGTGTGTCGCTCGTCGAGTGGGAGATCCACGGCCCGTAAATCCGTGGTTGACGTTTCCCGCTGGGGGAGTCAGCGGCGCGGCGCTAGGAGGTCGGCTCGATCGAGATCGTTCCCTCCACGTCCATCACCCGCAGCCTCAATGACTGTTTCGATCCGTCGGCGAAGGACACGTCGCAGCCGATCTCCCCGCCTGGCTCGATGATCTGAACGGGGCTGGGGCCGCAGTCGATCGTCGCGGGCAGCGAGAGATGCGCTTGCAGGAAGAACTGCAACGCCGGGCCTGTCAGAACGGCCGTCAACGATTGAAACTTGAGCCTCCCGTTGTGATGGACCCTCGAGACCCGGACCGGCAAAGGGGCGCCATCCAGCTCCACGGTGCACTTCATGGGCAAGGTGATGCGCTTTGGACATCGTGCTCGTCCGACGGTGATGCCCGGATAGGCATGTCGGGTCTGCTGCATCAGTGCGCGCGTGACCTTTGCACGGTCGAGACTCGCCGTTCCCCCCGAACTGCACGCGAGGGGGCCGACGGCGAGTACGGCAAGAGTGAGGAGGCCGAGTGGGCGGGTCAGGCTGCGCGCGCACATCTCGATCGAGCCGGCGTTACTGCGTGTGTCCGCACGGGCGCGCGGAGCGCGCCATACTCCCACGGTGCGGTGGGTGCGTCAGTCTCACTCTCGGCTCGTGGTCGGGTCCGTCGCGTTGGCGATGATCGGGCTGGCGGCGACAAGCTCCGGTGCAATCGCGATCAAGCGCCCTCCACCCACACCGCCCGCCCCGTCAACGACAACCACGACTACTCCTTTACCACCTCCGGTTCAACCCCGCGGCTCGATCCAATGGACGCCTGCCGGGCGGCAGGCGGTCGGCCAGCCGCTCCTGTACCTCGGATCCTCGGGCGGGGCCAGCATGGCGTGGATGCCGCCCAAGCTTCTGCGAGCCGCCGTGTATCCCGGCTCGGCGGACCCCGGCCAGTGGTCGGTGGCGGGGCAAGTCGATGACGTGAACCGACCATTTCTGGTGGCCGCCTTCAACGGCGGATTCAAGCCGTCCGACTTCAACGGAACCATCACCTCATTCGGGCATGCCTTCCGGGACCCTGTCCCCGGCATCGCGTCTTTCGTCGCGTTCGCCGACGGCAGCTTCACGGTGGGGATGTGGGGTCGCGACGTCGGACCCGCGCCCAACGTCGTGGCGATTCGCCAGAACCTGCCGATGCTCGTGGACGGGGGCGCACCTACGGCGGCAGCGGCCTCGCCGGGTAGTTGGGGTGCCTCGGTCGGCGGAGTGGCCACCATGCGCTCGGGGATCGGCGTCGACGCCGATGGCGGCTTGGTGTGGGCTGGGGGGCGGCTCAGTCCGGCCGACCTCGCAGCCGCGCTGGTTGCCGGGGGCGCGGTGCGTGGCATGGAGCTCGACATCAACCCGCAATGGGTGAACTTCAACCTGTACCAGCCGGGCGCTGATGGAGTCGTCCACGGCCAACCTGTCTATGGCGCCAGCGGTCCTGACCATTACTTGTCCCCGAATGGCCGCGACTTCATCGCGGTTCTGGTTCGGGGAACGGTCATTCCGACTGGCCCCGAGCGAGTTGGGCTCCCCCCTCTCAACGCGGAGTCACGGGTGCCGTAGCGCCTCGTCGGCGCCGAACACCCGCGGTGACGCTTCAGACGCCGGGCTCGACGGCGAGCCTTCCGCTTCCCACGGCGTCCGTGAGCGACTGGTAATCGCGCTCGTTCTGGTCCGCATATGTGATGCAGAAATCTGCGACGGCCCGGTCGAAGACGTCGGACGTTCCCAGGTACGCCGCGATCGCGATGCGGTCGCCCGACCGTGCATGGGCGCGGGCGAGGGTCCAGGCGCACATGCGTCCCCAGAGGTCCATGCCTGCTCGAGTCATTCCGGCGACATCTGCGGATCCCTTCCAGTCACGGAGCTGACGTACGTAGTAGTCGCGTGAACGGCCGGCCCAATCGACCCGGTCCCACCCGAGGAAGATGTCGCTCGCCGCCTGCATGAGCCGCTGGCCGGCGACGACTCGATGTCCGTGGTTGGAGAACACGCTCTTGGTCGTGAACCGCTCGAGGACGGAGGCCTCGGCCTCCTTTACCTGCAGGAAAAGGGGCGAGATGCGATCGCGGTCGAGGAACAGCGCGATCCATGCGTCGGTTCCGACGCTGCCCACGCCGACCACTTTGCGAGCGAGATGGACGAAGCGGTGCTGGTCGAACAGATGCCGGCGGTCCGAGTCGAGCGTTCGTGCATACGAGTTGATGATGCCGTGGATCGTTTCCACGACCACGCCGGGGTCGACGTCGCCGACGATCTCGTCGATCGGGACGATCAGCGGAGGATCGTTCACGATCCGGGGTTCGCCGTCCACGACGTAACAGAGCTTGTCGTAGGCCTGGTGGCTGTCGTGTGCACGCGCCTTCGTGATGGCGCGCCACACACTCGGTGTCTTCTTCGGGTCCAAGAGCGCCTGGAACCGCGGCAAGAGCTCGCCCATGTCGAGGTGCGCGTACCACACCTCGAGCATGGACATGTCCGACAGCTCTCTCATGGTCACGCGGTACGAGCGGACCGCGCGACGCACGATCCTTGACCGTTCCTTCTTCGTGAAACCGTTCTCGCGCCCGGCGATCTCGAGGCTGACAGCCAACCGTTTCACGTCCCATTCCCACGGTCCCGGTGCCGTCTCGTCGAAGTCGTTCACGTCGAAGAACAGGTGGCGCTCGGGTGAGCCGAAGATGCCGAAGTTGGAGAGATGGGCGTCCCCGCAGAGCTGGACGGTCACCCCGGAGTCGGGCGTAGCGGCGAGATCCGAGGCCATCGCAAGCGCGGCGCCGCGGTAGTAGGTGAACGGCGAAACCAGCATGCGCCCGTGACGGATGGGTACGAGCTCGGGAACCCGGGTGCGTGCTTGCTGCTCCAGCAGCTCGACCGGGTCGCTCCGCTGGATCGCGGGCTCCCAAACCGCGTGATCCGCACGAGGCGTGTCGGCGCGCGCCGCCTTCCCGCCGGCAGCTCGAGCCTTTGCAGACTCGCGCTCCGAGCTCGAAGGGCCTCGGCCGCGCACCCCTCGTCTGTCGTCGCGACGCGTTTCGGACCGAGGCGCGGCGGCCCTCTCGGACGCGGTCGTGCCGTCTTCCTCACTCGGGTCCACGACGATCCTCTCCGGGCGGCAGCCAGAGCTCGAGCTGGATGTTGTCCGGGTCGCGCAGTGCTATCAGGGAGCCGAGAGGTGAATCAGCAATCGGACTGAACGTGATGCCCTTCTCGGCAAGGAGACCCTGCCACGATTCCAAGTCGTCGCGTGACGGCACCGTAAACGCGATGTGGTCGAGACCGGTGCGGAACTCGCTGAACGTCCCGTCGGCGTGAGCCGGGTATTCGCGAAGTCCGAGCAAGTCCTGGTACCAGGCTGCGCTTGCCCCGACATCCTGCACCGTGAAGGCGACATGATGCGCGCCGCTGATGGTCGGCATATGAGGCTTCTCCTCTGTGGGCACGTTCGAGTATTTCCTTCCCCGCACAGATTGCCCGATCCGGTAACAGCAAGGGCTCAACGACGCGGTGAGAGCAATCGCTCGAGGGACTCCTGAGTCACGGCACCCATGAGGCGCCCCTTGTTCGTCGTGACGATCACCGCCGGCACCTTCTTGTTCCTCATGCGCTGGAGCAAACCCTCGGCCGGCTCGCTCGCCCGCACCGTTGTGGGGCCGGGCTCCATGACGCGCTCGACCTTGGTGTCCTCGGGGCCGTGAAGGTTCCGCTTGCGCATTCGACCCAACACGATGTCGTGGTCGTTGAGCACGACGCAGTAGTCGTGCGGCACCGAGTCGAGCGCTCGAGCTACGTCGCCGAGCCGGTCTCCGATTCTGCATGTGAGCACCGCATCGCGGTCGGCGATCTCACCCGCGACGGCAAAGTGTGGCCCCGTTCCCTCCAACGGAAGGCCGTGACTGATCCATTCGAGCTTCCCGTCGACGAAGTCGGAGACGTCAGCAAACCCCATCGCTTCGAGCTGCCACGCAGCCCGCGGGCTCGTGTCTCAGAGGTAGTCCCAGCAATAGACGACGACGGGACGGTTCTTGTCCAGCTTTGCCGCCGTGCCTTCGTTCAGGGTCTTCAGGGGAATGTTGACGGCACCAGGAAGATGCTCCTCGTCGTACTCAGGAGCCGGAAGGACCTCGACCACCTGGGCGCCCTCGCCGACCAGCCGGCGCATCTCCTCGAGTCCAATCTCTTTGGGCATGGGGCTCTCCTTTCATATTTCGGTTCTACCCGGTTGCGGGGTCGTCGAGCCCGCGTGGCTCCGACGCAGCGAGGTCCGAACGGTCGCATCATCGAGGTCGGGCAACCGGCCGGCTTCCTGGCGCACCTTGGTATCGAGAACACGCAGGAGCGCTCCGCGTCGGCGGGGTCGAACGAACCCGGGCTGTAGCGTGCATACCGAGAAGTCCGCGCGTGTGCGTCCTCCATTCGAGATGGACCGACAAGGTGAACGACCCGATCCTCCAGCTCGCGCACCGCTTGTTCGGCTACCAGTCGCTCCGTCCCGGACAGCGAGAGGCCATCGAAAGTGTGCGGCGGGGCAGAGACACGCTCGTCGTCATGTCGACAGGAGCGGGGAAATCCGCCATCTTCGAGCTGGCGGGAAAGCTGCTCGGCGGGCCCGCGGTCGTCATCTCTCCGCTGATTGCGCTGCAACGCGACCAGGTCGCCGCGTTGAAGGCGAGAGGTCATCTTGTCGCCGTGGCGCTGAACTCGGCGGAGACCTCGCGTGAGCGTCGGGAGATCCTCGATCACGACACCACCGGCGCCGGTCCTCGGCCTGACTTCGTCTTTCTCGGGCCCGAGCAGGTTGCCAACCGCGAAGTGCTGAAGTGGCTGAGCGATCTACGACCGGCGATGGTCGCGGTCGACGAGGCCCACCTGATCAGCAGATGGGGACCGGACTTCCGTCCTGAATATCTGCGTATCGCTTCCGCCGTCGAGGCCATGGGCCGTCCGATCGTGTTGGCCTTGACGGCGACCGCCGCACCTTCAGTGCGAGACGAGATCGTGCAGCGTCTCGCGATGCGGGACCCAGCCGTCATCGTGCGAGCCTTCGGCCGTCCGAACATCGATCTCAGCTCTCATTCCTACTTCACCGACGATGCACACAAGACGAAGGTCGTCGCCGCCGACGCGGTTCAAGCAGCGAACAACCAGGGTCACGGCATCGTGTACGCGGCAACCCACAAGCGCGTCGAGAGGCTCGCTACGGAACTGACGCGGCTCGGCGTGCGGGCGGGCGGGTATCACGCCGGCCTGAACGGCGTCATTCGTGCTGAGACCGAACAGCGGTTCCGCGCCGGTGATCTCGACGTCGTCGTGGCGACGATCGCCTTCGGCATGGGACTCGACAAGCCCGACATCCGTTGGGTCTTTCACGCCGACGTGTCGAACTCTTTGGACGAGTACTACCAGGAGTTCGGGCGCGCGGGCCGCGACGGAGGTCATGCCGATGCAGTCCTCTACTTCCGAGCCGACGATCTGCGGCTCCCCCGTATGTACGCATCGAGCATCGGACCGAGCGAGTCGGCTCTCACGGCGGTGGCAGACGCCTTGGCGACGACCGAGAGGCCGGCGACGCTGGCCGACATCGCGCAGCGCACGCAGCTCTCGCGGAGTCGAACCGACGTGACGGCAACGGTGTTCGCCGACGTCGGTGGCCTGGTGATCGACGCCGACGGCCACGTGAACGTTGTCGGAGATCTCAACGGTGCCGTGTCGAGGGCAACGGCGCTGGTTCGCGAGCGGCGCGTCATCGAACGCAGTCGCACCGAGACCATGGGTACCTATGCCGAGATTGTTGGCTGTCGGTGGCAGTTCGTGTTGGAGTATTTCGGTGAACCGGCTGACGGGCCATGCGGGCACTGTGATAACGACAAGCGGGCCGCGATCGACATGGACGACAGTTCGCCGAACCACCCCTTCCCCCGCGGCAGCCGCGTCCGTCATGCCGCCTTCGGCGTCGGGAAGGTCATCGGCTACGCCGGCCCCGGGATCCTGCTCGACTTCGACCGGGTCGGGTACAAGCGCCTCGACGTTCGCCTCGTGATGGAACGCGACTTACTCGAAATGGCCGACGAGCAGCCATAGGTGGACCGAGACCCGGCAGCTCGCGCCCGGATCGCGAATGCGGTACGGCCGAGAGTCAGCCGAAGGTGAAGCAATACGCCTCGACGCCCGCGTCGAGAAACTCGACCTCGAAGCGGCGGTCGGCAATCGTTCCGGGTTGACGGATCAGTTGGTAGGTGCGCTGGTCGCTCACCATCCCGCTGCCGTCCGGTTCCACGTCGCTCCCGCGCTCGTCCTTCGCGAGCTCACCGTCGAGGAACACCCGGAACCGGATCGACGCGCCACGTGATGTCGGGCCCATCACGAGGTTGAGATCGCGGGCGTGGAATTGAAACGCGATTCGTCCGCCACGCTCGTTCAAGACCGCGGCGTGCCCGGCGACCGTCCAGTTCCCCGAAAGTCCCCACTCATTGAGGCGCATCCGTCCCGGCAGCTTGTAGACGCGAGGCTCGTCGAAGCTCGCGACTCCTTCCTGGGCGAAGCCGGTGCTCTGGTCGTAGCCGACATACGTCTCCGGCGATTCCAAGGTCTGCCAGTCGGCGGCGACTTCCAGACCGCGAGGATCGACCATCACCAGATCCTGATCGTTGCCGTCTGCGCCGGCGTCGCGCAGCAACTGCTGGATGACCATCTCCGTCATCGGGTACTCGCCCTCGCCGAAGTGATGGAATCGGATTCGGCCGTCCGCGTCGGCGATGTACGCCGCCGGCCAGAAGCGGTTCGCGAAGGCGTTCCACACGGCGTAGTCGCTGTCGACCGCGATCGGGTACTCCACGCCGAGGCGGCGCGCCTGCGCGATGACGTTGTCGACGTTCCCCTCGAAGCCGAACTCGGGGGTGTGGACGCCGATCACTGTCAGGCCGTCGTCTTGGTACTTGGCGACCCAAGCCCGCAGGTACGGCAGCGTGCGCAGCCAGTTGACGCAGGTGTACGTCCAGAAGTCGACGAGGACCACCCGCCCGCGTAGGTCCTCGGTCGTCAGCGGGTCGGAGTTGAGCCATCCTGTCGCGCCCTCGAAGGACGCGAGGCGACCTTCGACCCCCAGCGCAACCTCCTCGCCTGCGAGGCGATGGACGATCGAGCGGATCAGCCCCGGTCTGTTGTCGTGTGCCGTATCGCTCACAAGTGTCGACTAACGCAACGACCGGAAAGCTGCGCGCAACTCTTCTGAGAAAAGTTGCGGCTCTTCCCAGGCGGCGAAGTGTCCGCCCTTCTCCACTTCGTTGAAGTAGATGACGTTGGGGTAGGCCTTCTCGACCCAGCTGCGCGGAGTCCGCCAGATCTCGCCGGGGAACGTCGTAAAGCCGACCGGGATCGAGACCTGCGGGGGAGCCTGGCCGGCGGCACGAGCTTGGGCTTGTCCGCTCTCCCAGTACGAGCGGGCCGCGGAAGCACCGGTGCCGGTCAGCCAGTACAGCGTGACGTTGTCGACGATGTGATCCCGGGTGAGATTGCCCGACGGTTGCCCATCGACAAAGGCGCGGGAGATCTTCTGGTAGCTGTCCGTATCGTGGTCGAGCATCCAGGCCGCCAAGGCGACGGGTGAATCCAGCAGGGCGTAGCCGATCGTCTCCGGCCGATTCGCCTGCTCCACGAAGTAGCCGAAGCCGGTCGCACGGAATGTGGCGAGCGCGTCGAGCGCGGCGCGTTCCTCCTCAGAGGGTGGCGACCCGGTCAGGGCTTCGGCGTTGCCGAGCGCCGGCGTGAGCAGGTTGGTGTGGATGCCGATCAGCCCGTCGGGTGCCTGGCGGCCCATCGCGTCCGTGACCTGGGAACCCACGTCACCGCCCTGCGCGACGTAGCGGCTGTAGCCGAGGCGCTGCATCAGCTCCGCCCAGGCCTGTGCGACGCGGCCGGGGCCCCAGCCGAGCTCGGTCGGTTCGGCAGAGAGGCCGTAGCCGGGTATGGACGGCAGCACGAGGTCGAACGCGTCCTCGGCGCGTCCCCCGTCCGCGGTCGGGTCGGTGAGCGGGCCGACGGTCTCGAGCAGCTCGATGACCGAACCGGGCCAGCCGTGCGTCATGATCAGCGGCAGCGCGTTCTCGTGCGGGGACTTCACGTGGATGAACTGGACGTCCACGCCGTCGATCGCGGTCTTGAACTGCGGCAGCTCGTTCAGGCGCGCCTCGCATCTGTGCATGTCGTAATCGGTTGCCCAGTAGCGGGCGAGCTCCTGCGTCGTCGCCAACTGCACGCCTTGCGACCGATCATCGACGAGCTCCCTGCTGGGCCAGCGCGTCGCAGCGATGCGGCGGCGCAGCTCGTCGATCTCCTGCTGCGGAACTTCGAATCGGAACGGTCGAATCTCGGTCGTGGTGTCGACGGTGCTGCTCATGACGTTCTCCCTCTGTCACGGATGTCGTGGTAGGCCCGCTCGGTCGAGTCCCGTGGCGTTTGATCTCCTGTCAGAAGACCGACGGGCTTCGCGAAAGGACATTCGGGGGAGAGCCGCCACCGCGGCGCACGAGCACGGCTCCGTAGAGATCGCCGACGAACTCTGACGCTGAGCCGACCGCGCATGCATTGCATTTGCCTGCCCCCCCAGGGAAACCAAGGACTGTCGCCTTCGACGAACGGCGGAAGCGACCGACGCGCGGATTGTTCGACGCTATGCCCGGCGTCAAGTGGCGACGGTCGATCGCGATGCTCTCGTGAAGCTCGCGCGCGTTATGACCGTTCTGACACAGGACGGGCGAGGATGTCTGCGTTGGCGAGGTGAAGACGACACGCGCTCACACCAACGCGGCCCAATCAAGCACCGTTCTTCGGTTTCGGCGGCGTGAGGTGCGGAGGATGCTTTGTCGTAGCGCGCGTGGACCAACGATTCGTGAGCGAGTTCACGCACTCACCGGTTGCGTCGTTGCCACTGAACGGGAACCGGGTCGTGTTCGAGTTGATCAACATCTTCCGCTACGACGGAGCGGGGCGCCTCGCCGAGGAGTGGATCCAGACGGACAGCCGCAGCGTTCTGCGCCGGCTCGGGGCGAGGGCCGCCACCACCGAGCCGTGACGCACGGAGGCGTCGTTCCCACCTTGGTCGGCTAGACCTCGCGAGCTGAGATCCGGGAGACTTCGCCTCCGCCGACGCTCATGGAGCCTGGCACTCGTGCTCTTCACCTCGAACTTCACGAGGTAGAAATCACCCTCGGTGTCCGTTTTGTCGCGATCTTCGCGCGCCTCGGGAATGGGCGCGCTCCGCTCATCTCTGGTCGTGAGCGGTGACTCACGACGGCGCTCTCGTCACGGACTGAGTAAATCGTGGATGCGTTTGCCAGGCGATGGCGCGACGCTCGACCCCCGATCACCGATTCGTAAGGAGCGCCGCGTTGGAGTCTCGCCCCGTCACCGCGCCGCCGGTCCCGCTCGACGAGCAACCGTCGATCCATGCTCGCCGTTGGTTCCTGCTCGCGATCATGTGTCTGTCGCTCGTGCTCGTCGTCATGTCGGTGGCGGGCCTGAACACCGCGCTGCCGACGATCCAGCGTGACCTCGGCGCTTCGGCGTCCGACCTCCAGTGGATCGTCGACGCCTACTCGATCGTGTTCGCCGGTCTGTTGCTGAGCGCGGGCGCGATCGGCGACCGCTTCGGCCGCCGCCGTGCCCTGCTGGGCGGCCTCGCCGTGTTCGGCATCGGCACCCTCGTAGGCGGGCTGGCGACGGGCTCGACGCAGTTGATCGCCGGCCGGGCGGTGATGGGCGTCGGCGCCGCGTTCATCATGCCGGCGACGCTGTCGATCATCACGGCGATCTTCCCGCCTGAGGAGCGCACCCGCGCGATCGCCATCTGGGCCGGCTTCGCCGGCGCGGGCTCGACGATCGGCCCCGTCGTCACTGGCGGGCTGCTGGAAAAGTTCTGGTGGGGGTCGGCGTTGCTCGTGAACGTTCCCTTCGTCGTGGTGATCATCGCGGCGGTCGTGACATTTGCACCCGACTCTCGGGACGAATCGAAGACGCCGCTCGACCCTGTGGGCGCCCTCTTGTCGCTCGTGGGTTTGAGTTCGCTGGTCTACGGGATCATCCAGGGGCCCGACGACGGATGGACGAGTGGCCGTGTGCTCCCGGCGTTCCTCATCGCGGGCGTCACGCTCGCTGCCTTCGTAGCCTGGGAACAGCGAAGCGACCATCCGATGCTGCCGCTGACCCTGTTCCGCGACCGGCGTTTCAGCACCGGCGCCGGCGTCATTTTCTTCGCGTTCTTCGTGCTGTTCGGCTTCTTCTTCCTCTTCACGCAGTACTTGCAGTTCGCCCGCGGGTACTCCCCGCTCGAGGCAGGCCTCTCCACAGTGCCGGCGGCAGTCACGTTGATCGCGGTCTCGCCCCGCAGCGCCGCGCTGGCGCAACGCTTTGGCGCCGCCCGCGTGATGGCGGTCGGCCTCGCCGTCGTCGCCGGCGGGCTCGGCGTGCTGAGCAGGTTGTCGCCCGACACGCCGTACCTGGTGATCGCGGTCGCGCTCGCGCTGCTCGGTGCCGGCATGGCCATCACGGCCGCGCCGGCCACCGGGCAGATCATGACCTCGGTGCCGCTCGCGAAAGCGGGGGTCGGCTCGGCCGTGAACGACACCTCCCGGGAGCTCGGGGGCGCGCTCGGCATCGCCCTCCTGGGCACCATCGCCACCACCGCCTACCGGTCCGGGATCGACCTCAGCCGGGTCCGGCTCCCCGCCGGCGCACGGGCGGCCGCCGAGGGGTCGATCGGCGCCGCCGACGCGATCGCGGGCCGCATCCCGGGCGGCGACGCTCTGGCCGCGCAAGCGGCCTCGGCGTTCACCGACGCGTTCACGCTCGTCTGCTCGATCTCGGTCGGCGTCGCCCTTGCCGCCGCCGCCGCGATCCTCGTCGTCTGGCGCCACCGGCGGGAGCCAGTGATCGAGGACACCGAGCGGGAGGCCGTCGAGGTCGGGGCCACGCTGGCACCCGTTCCGGTACGCCCGTGCCCGTGACTGGTGCCAGGTCGACGTGAGGGCCGCACCCGACGCGCTCGCCGAGGCGGACCCCGGCGTCGACGGAGCCGCGCCGAGAAGCCCTCGAAGGAGCTGCGTCTCGCGGTCGCGAATCGAGAGCGCGGGCGGGTCGGCACATCATCGCGGTCACGCGTAGCGGCACTTTTGGATCGCGGCCGCCTCCCTCGCGGACAGGACGCCAGCTTCGACGTCGAACCGGACGACAGTTCCGAGCGTGGTCTTGCGACTCTGCCCCGGTTCAAGCTCGCGTAGCCTCGGTCGCATGACCGACGCACCGAAGTCCTTCTTTCTCACGAAGCCTGTCCACGACTATTTGGTCGCGCACGCGCCGCCACTCGGCGATGTGCAGCGAGACCTCATCGCCGAGACCGAAGCGCTCGGCGGCATCTCGATGATGCAGATCGCTCCCGAGCAGGGTGCGTTCATGACCGTGCTCACGCGCCTGATCGGCGCCCGGCACGCGATCGAGGTCGGGACGTTTACCGGGTATTCCGCGATCAGCATCGCCCGTGGCCTTGCTGAGGACGGCACGCTCTTGTGCTGCGACGTGAACGAGGAGTGGACCGCCATCGCCCGGAAGTACTGGGAGCGGGCCGGCGTCGCCGACAAGATCGAGCTGCGCATCGCTCCCGCGATCGAGACGCTGCGATCGCTGCCGGCGGGAGAGCAGTTCGACCTCGCGTTCATCGACGCCGACAAGCCGAATTACCCCAACTACTACGAAGAGGTCCTCGCCCGGCTGCGGAGGAAGGGCGTGATCCTCGTCGACAACACGCTCTGGGGCGGCGCAGTCGCCGACGCGAACGCAACCGACGACAACACCAAGGCGATCCGGGCGTTCAACGACGCCGTCGCCGCTGACGACCGGGTCGAGAGCACCATCCTCACGGTCGGCGACGGGCTCACCCTGATCCGGAAACGCTGACACGCCCGGTTCCGACCACTCGCCCGTGGACGACGGTTCGGAGCTGCCTCGCCTCCCTCAACCCCCGCACGCGCGGGAAGGTAGCCGTGCGGCGAGAAATGAGTAGTGGCTACTCAAGGCAGTGCCGGGCGCGTCGTGGTCTCCTGAGGACCTCGACGGAACCCGACACGAGGAGCATGACGTGGCGACGGACTGGGTGGCGAAGGTCAACGAGACGGCGCAGGAACAGGTGCCCGAGCCTGTGGTTGCGTCAGGCATCCTCCAACCTGCGGGCACGTGGGGCTCGTTCGGGCTCGATCAGGTGAGCGGCGTCGCCGCCATGTTCAAGCGCCGCAAGGTCAACAAGGACGCCGGCGGTCTCGCCCGCACCTCGTGGAAGGGCACCAAGACCGTGCTTCTCGCAGTCACCGGCGAAAGGCTCTACGCGTTCGCGGTCAAGCAGAAGGGCCGCAACTGGAAGGTCGAAGGTCAGCTCGGGGTCTGGAACCGGTCGGACCTCGACGTCGAGACCAGCCCCGGGAAGCTGGCCACGAAGGTCGTCTTCGACGTCCAGCCCACCGGCGAGCACTACGAGCTCGAGGCGACGACTGTCGGCAGCGCCGGGTTCAACGACCCGTTCCTCGCCGCGATCGGCTGACGCTCAGAACTTCCCGGTGCGGCCGAAGCGGTAGTAGCCGGCGAACGTCTCGTTGACCTCGTCGGGGATGGGGGCGATCTCGCCCAGCTGCCGGGCGCCCCAGATGATCTCGGCGGTGCGCTCGACGAGGTGCGCGACGTGGAGCACGTGCTTCGGATCCTTCCCGACCGCGAACAGCCCGTGGTTCGCCATCAGCACCGCCGACCGGTCGCTGACGCGCTTGGCGACCTCGTCGGCCAGCTCGTCGGTACCGGTCGTCTTGTATTCGGCAACCTCGACGTCGCCGCCGACGAACACGACGAACTCCTCGATCACGGCAGGGATCGACTGGCGCGTGAGCGCGAACATCGTGGCGAACCGCGCGTGGCAGTGCATGGTGGCGTTGATCTCGTCGTGCAACCGAAGCGCCGAGAGGTGCAGTGCCTTCTCGGTCGTGGGGCCGCGCTCACCCTCGAGCACGTTGCCGTCGAGGTCGGTGACGACGAGATCGTCCAGCGTCATCTCCGTGTAGTCGACCGACGACGGCGTGAGGACGGCATTGCCGTCGGGCAGGCGCGCACCGAGGTTCCCGGCCGTTCCCTCGACTAGGTTCGTGCGCAACATCTCCTTGGCGACCCACAGGACGGCCTCCTTCGTCTCCTGCGCGGTCAGCTTGGTCTCCGGGCTCACGAGAGGACCTCCGGGTTCACGAGGTTGTCGGGCTTGCCCCCGCCGAGGAGCTGCTCGAGCCCGTCGGCGATGAGCTTGGAGTGGTTCGCCTCGGTGTCGTACGTCGCGCCGCCGATGTGCGGGGTGAGCACGACGTTCGGCATGGACTGGAGCGGGTGGTCGGTCGGGAGGTGCTCGCCCTCGAAGTGGTCCAGGCCCGCGCCGGCGAGCGTGCCGGAATCGAGCGCGCGCACGAGGGCGTCGGTGTCGTGCAGCATCGCACGGGCGGTGTTGACGTAGATCGCGTCGTTCTTCATGCGGGCGAACTGCTCGGTGCCGATCATGTGCTGCGTCTCGGGCGTGACCATGGCGTGCATCGAGACCACGTCGGCCTCGGCGAGCAGGTCGTCGAGCGAGTGCGTCGCTTCGCCGGCGTACGGATCGTGGGCGATGACGCGCATGCCGAGTCCTTCGAGCCGCCAGCGGGTGGCGCGGCCGACGGCGCCGAGGCCGACGAGCCCAGCTGTGCGTCCCGCGAGCTGCCAGGCCCGGAAGCGCTGGTACGGGATCGTCCCGTCGCGGTAGATCTCGCCTTCGCGCACGTCGCGGTCAGCGCGCACGACGCCGCGGTTGACGGCGAAGAGGAGCGCCACGGTGAGCTCGGCGACGGCATCGGCATTGCGGCCGGGCGCTCGCAGCACGGGGATGCCGCGGGCGGTCGCGGCGGCGACGTCGACGTTGTTCGGATCGCCGCGGCAGGAGCCGACGGCCACGAGGGGAAGATCGAGCACGGGGCCCTTCACGGAGTCGCTCTCGACGACGACGACGTTCGCGCCTTCACTTTCGGTGCGCTCAGCAAGCTGCGCCGAGTTGTAGATGCGCAGTGGTTGCTGCTCGATCCACGGGTCGTAGACGACGTCGGCGAGCTGCTCCAGCTTGTCGAGCCCTTCACCACGGAACGGCGCCGTGACGAGCGCTTTGGGTCGGTCGGCCACGCGGGTTCCTCTCGGCTACGTCTCGGCGTGCTTCTGTGCCGGCGCTTCGTGCTCCACGAGGTCGGAACGGTACTCGGGGTGCGCGGAGAGCCACTCGCCGGCGCGCCGCATGCTCTCCTCGTTCTTCTTGTTGATGAAGCCGTAGATCGGCCCCTCGAACCACTTCCACGGCGCCTTCGTGAGGTCGTAGCGCTCCTCGAAGTGGAACCGCGTCCGGTTGGGCCCGATCGGCTCGAGACGGATCTTGCCGGTCTGGTCGTTGCCGGCGTCCTTCGAGATCATCGTGTACGTGTAGCCGCGCTCGGGCTCGACGTCCGTGACGAGCTCGAGCGCGGAGCCTTCGCGGCCGAACGGCATCTGGTAGATGACGCGGCGGAGGCGACCGTTGTGGTGCTCGTCGCCGGGCCAGAGGACGTCGACACGCTTCACCATCGGCGCGTAATCGGTCCACCGTTCGTAGTCCTGGAACAGCGCCCAGATGCGCGCCGCCGAATGCGGCATGTCGAACGAGTACCGGTGCTCCCGCACGATGTTCCCCCTGCTGCGCTGGGACTGCCCTCGCCGTTCCCTGACTATCGTGTCAGGTTCGCGAGGCAGGCAGGAAGGCGCGGGAAGGTACGGATGCCGATCCACTACGAGCGGGACGACGAGCACATCGTCCGCATCACGATCGACCGGCCCGAGGCCCGGAACTCGGCCGACATGGAGCTCTTCAAGCAGCTCCGGATGGCTTGGGAACGCTTCGACGACGACGCCGAGGCGTGGGTCGCGGTCATCACCGGCGTGGGCGACGCGTTCTTCACCGGCGCCGATCTCAAGACGTACGTCCCCGAGATCACGAAAGTGGCCGAGCGCATCCAGAACGAGGGCCTGACCGAGGTCGACGGCTACCGGCTCGACGACGGAACGAAGTCGGTGCTGCGCGGGGCGAAGATCTGGAAGCCGATCATCGCGGCGGTGAACGGCTTCTGTACCGCCGGCGGGATGGAGATGCTCGGGGGCGTCGACATCCGCGTCGCGTGCCCGGAGGCGCAGTTCGCGGTGATGGAGCCCAAGCGCGGCTTGTTCGCCGGCGGGGGGACCACGGTGCGGCTCCCGCGTCAGATCCCGTTCCCCTACGCGATGGAGTTCCTGCTGTGCGCCGATCTCATCCCGGCCCCGCGGGCGTACGAGATGGGTCTGCTCAATGCGATCGTTCCGCGTGAGCAACTACTCGACAAGGCGTACGAGTACGCCCACCGCATCACCGCCAACGCGCCCCTCGCGGTGCAGGCGACGAAGCAGAGCGTGTGGGAGGGTCTCGGCATGAGCCTGCGCGACGCATACAAGAACGAGAGTCAGCTCAGCTCGATGATCTTCCAGACCGAGGACGCCAAAGAGGGCCCCGAGGCGTTCCGTGAGAAGCGCACGCCGAACTGGCAGGGGAAATAGCGCGATGCCGGCGGTCGATCCGCGCGCGCCGTGCCTCATCGGCGTCGGGCAGCAAACGTGGCATCCCGACGAGGTGGGGGAGCAGGGCGCGCCCGAGCCGCTCGCGATGTGGGAGGACGTCGCCCGTCTCGCTGCCGACGACACGGGGGCCGCCCCCTCGACCGTGCTCGACCGCCTCGACGGCCTGCAGATCGTGTACTGCCAGACGTGGCAGTACGACGACCCGACGGCGCGGCTCGCGGCCCGCCTCGGCGTCGATCCGCGACACACCTTCTACTCGGGCATCGGCGGGACGACGCCACAGGTGCTCGTCGACGGCGTGGCCGAGCAGGTCCTCGCGGGGGAACTCGACGTCGCGCTGGTTTGCGGCGCCGAGGCGCTGGCCACCCAGCGGCGGTACAAGCGCCGGGGTGACCGCTACCCGTACAGCTTCAAGCCGGAGGAGCGGCGGCCGTTCCCATGGGAGGCGCCGTTCCATCCGGCCGAGGTCGCCCACGAGGTGTTCCAAGCGTGGCTGACGTTCGCGATCTTCGACAACGCCCGGCGCGGCCACCTGGGCGTCGAGCTCGACGAGTACCGCCGGCAACTCGGCAACCTGCTGGCCCCGTTCACCGACATCGCCGCCGCCAACCCGCTGGCGTGGTTCCCGGTCGCTCGGTCGGCCGAAGAGATCATCACGGCCACGCCCGAGAACCGCATGGTCGGCTACCCGTACACGAAGTACATGATCTCGATCATGGACGTCGACATGGCGGCGGCCGTGCTCGTCGCCAGTCACGAGGCCGCCGACGCGTTGGGCGTGCCACCCGAACGGCGGGTCTACCTGCGTGGGTGGTGCTACGCGACGGACCCCGTCTATCTCGCGGAGCACGACGAGATGTGGCGCTCACCGGCGATGGCGGCGGCGGCGCGCGAGGCGCTGCGCGTCGGCGGGGTCGGCGTCGACGACGTCGGCCACCTCGACGTCTACAGCTGCTTCGCGAGCTCGGTGAACTTCGCCCGCGACGCGCTGGAGTTGCATGACGGCGATTCGCGCGCGTTGACGGTCACGGGCGGGCTGCCGTACCACGGTGGTGCCGGCAGCGACTACATGACGCACTCGATCGCGACGATGGCGGACGTCCTCCGCGGCGACCCCGGGTCGTACGGGCTCGTCAGTGGGGTGGGCATGCACATGACGAAGCACGTCTACGGGCTCTACTCGACGGAGCCCGGCCCGGTCGCGCCGCCCGAGCAGGAGCGCGTGCAGGCGGCCGTCGACGCCGAGGGGAAGCGCACGATTCGTGACGTGTATGACGGGGCGGCGACGGTGGCCGCATACTCGGTCGTGCACGGTCGCGACGGCGAGCCGGAGTGGGGTGTCGTCGTCTGCGACGTCCCCGAAGGCGATCGTGCCTACGGCAAGGTGTTCGACGCTGACATGCTGGGCTCGATCGAGCGCGACGAGCTCGTCGGACGCAAGGTCACCCTGACGCCGACCGAGACCGAGACGGCGGCGGGGAAACAGCAGATCAACGTGGCGACGATGTGATGGCGCCCGTGACAAGGAGAAGGTGACGCATGGCGTGGGACTTCTCGACCGATCCCGAGTTCCAGCAGAAGCTCGACTGGATGACGGAGTTCGTGCAGACCGAGATCGAGCCCCTCGACCTCGCGTTCAGCTCGCATCTCGTGTACGACAAGGACCATCCCGTCCACGAGAAGGTCGTCCGGCCGCTCCAGGACGAGGTGAGGGCGCGTGACCTCTGGGCGTGTCACCTCGGCCCGGACCTCGGCGGCAAGGGGTACGGGCAGCTCAAGCTGGCGCTGATGAACGAGATCCTCGGCCGCTCCATGTGGGCGCCGAGCGTGTTCGGGTCGCAGGCGCCCGACTCCGGGAACGCCGAGATCATCGCCCACTACGGCACCGAGGAGCAGAAGGAGAAGTACCTCCAGCCGCTCCTCGACGGCCGCATCTCGTCCTGCTACTCGATGACCGAGCCGCAGGCAGGGTCCGACCCGCAGCAGTTCCGCTGCCGCGCCGAGCGCGACGGCGACGAGTGGGTGATCAATGGCGAGAAGTGGTTCTCGTCGAACCTCCGGTACGCCAAGTTCGCGATCGTGATGGCGATCACGGATCCGGACGTCGCCGTCTACCAGGGCGCGTCGATGTTCCTGGTTCCGACCGACACGCCGGGCGTCAACATCATCCGCAACGTCGGCCTCGGGGGAGAGAGCGAAGGCGAAGGCTCGCACGCCTACGTCCGGTACGAAGACGTACGGGTGCCGCCCGAGAACCTCCTCGGCGGCGAGGGGCAGGCGTTCGTGATCGCGCAGACGCGCCTGGGCGGCGGCCGCATCCACCACGCCATGCGGACCATCGGAACCTGCCAGCGGGCGTTCGACATGATGTGCGAGCGGGCGCTGAGCCGGGAGACCCAGGGCGAGGTGCTGGCGAAGAAGCAGATGGTGCAGGACGCGATCGCGGAGTCCTGGATCCAGCTGCTCCAGTTCCGGCTCCAGGTGCTGCACGCGGCGTGGACGATTGACCAGGTCGGCGGGCACAAGTCCCGCACCGAGATCGCGGGCGTGAAGGTGGCGACGCCGAAGGTGATGCACGACGTCGTCTACCGCGCGATGCACATCCACGGCGCGCTCGGCGTGTCGAACGAGATGCCGTTCGCCGGCATGTGGTTGGCGGCGCCGATCATGGGCATCGCCGACGGCCCGACCGAGGTGCACAAGGTGACGATCGCCCGGCAGGTCCTGAAGCGGTACCAGCCGTACGAGGGGCTGTTCCCGCCTGCGCACCTGCCCGAGCGGCGGGCCGAAGCGCGGGCGAAGTTCGCGCACATGCTCGATCTCGAGGTCGGCAACCTGTAGCTCTTGCTCCAGACCCGAGGAGGCAGGGATGACGGCACTCGACACGGCCACGCTGGAGGCGCTCGACGCCGGCTTCCTCGGCGAGCTGGTCCGTCCGGGCGACCCCACGTACGACGACGTCCGCCAGGTCTGGAACGGCCACATCGATCGGCGGCCGGGGCTGATCGCACGGTGCCGAGGCGTCGCCGACGTGATCGCCGCCGTCCGGTTCGCGCGCGAGCACGATCTGCTCACCGCGGTGCGCGGCGGCGGGCACGCCGTCGCCGGCCACGCGCTCTGCGACGACGGCATCGTGATCGACCTCTCGCTCATGACCGGCTCGCGGGTCGACCCGCTCGCGCGGACGATCCGCGTCGAGGGAGGTTGCCTCAACGACCATGTCGACCGCGAGAGCCAGGCGTTCGGGCTCGCGGTCAC
Source organism: Acidimicrobiia bacterium (assembly GCA_035938395.1). Lineage (GTDB taxonomy): Bacteria > Actinomycetota > Acidimicrobiia > IMCC26256 > JACDBD01 > JALZAA01. The sequence continues at coordinate 617 of DASZGY010000063.1, read as the reverse complement.
GGGCGGCATCGTCAGTCACACCGGCGTCGCGGGCCTGACGCTCGGTGGCGGCATCGGCCACCTGATGCGGAAGTTCGGTCTCACGATCGACAACCTGCGCTCCTGCGACGTCGTCACGGCTGACGGCGACTTCGTCGTCGCGAGCGACGACGAGAACCCAGACCTCTTCTGGGGCCTGCGCGGCGGCGGGGGCAACTTCGGGATCGTCACCTCCTTCCAGTTCCAGCTGCATGCCCTCGGGCCGGCGGTCCTGTCAGGGTTGCTCGCGTGGCCGATGGACGACGCGCCCCGGGTGCTGCGGTCCCTGCGCGACTTCGCCGCCGACGCCCCCGACGAGGTCGGCATCATGGCGAACCTGCGCCTGGCGCCGGCCTTGCCGGTCATCCCAGAGGAGCTGCAGGGCAAGCCGATCGTCGCGCTCGTCTGCTCCTACGCGGGCGCCGCCGAGGACGGCGAGGAGGCGCTCCGTCCGATCCGGCGGGAGCTCGGGACCCCGGACGTCGACACGCTCGTCCCGAAGCCGTACGTGACGCATCAGAAGATGTTCGACCCCGCACTCCCGCACGGCCGGCACTACTACTGGAAGTCGCACAAGCTCGGCCCGCTGACCGATGCGA